>CAZKQD010000024.1:0-14110 GCA_964554835.1 uncultured Planctomycetia bacterium
CCTTGAAATCGCTATGCGATTTCTAAGGGCAGAATGAAAGAAGGGGGGATTAATTTACACAAATAATTTACGAAAATTAAAAATTTTCGTAAATCATGTACGCATTAAAGGTGAGTAGCTCAACTGGCTAGAGCACCGGACTCCAAATCCGGGGGTTGCGGGTTCAAGTCCTGCCTCACCTGCCAATTATTTTAAATAAAAATTAAAAGATATGATTAATCGCACAAAGAAATTTTTAACTGAGGTAAAGACAGAACTTAAAAAAGTTTCCTGGTCTACAAAGGATGAATTGATTAGCGCAATCACTGTAGTCTTGATTTCAGTTTTCTTAATCGCTGTTTTTATTGGTTTGTGCGATTTTATACTAGCGGGAATTATAGGTAGGTTGATTAAGTAGAATTTTGCGAGGTATTTTAAATATATGGCTAAGATGTGGTACGTAGTTCATACATTAACAGGCAAGGAAGAACAAGTAAAAGCCAGCATTGAGGCAAAAGCAAAAGGTAATAACTTAGAGCAGTTAATTTCTAAAATTCTTGTACCAACTGAGAAAGTTTCTGAGATCACAAAACAAGGCAGAAAGAGAATAACAAAAAGACGTTATTTTCCAGGATATATCCTTATACAGATGGAATTAACTGATGATATATGGTATTTAATTAAGGATACAAATGGTGTAACTGGATTTATTGGTGCCGGGAAGAAAGCTGTTGCCTTAAAAGAAGAAGAGGTGCGAAACATTCTAAGACAGTCAGAAGAAAAAGAAGAAAAACCGGTTCCAAAAATTATTTTTGAAAAGAATGATGCTATAAGAATTAAAGAAGGCCCCTTTACTAATTTCAATGGTGTAGTAGAGGAAGTGTATCCTGATAAAGGCAAATTAAAAGTGATGGTTTCTATATTTGGAAGGTCAACTCCTGTTGAACTTGACTACTGGCAGGTCGAAAGGATATGAGTAAGTAACCAGAAGCCAGAGTCCAGAAACCAGATAAAGATTTTCTGGTAACTGGTTAACTGGTATCTGGTTTCTACCGAACGAAGTGAGAATATATGGCAAAGAAAGTTAAGGCAATAATAAAATTACATGTCCCAGCAGGCCAGGCAAATCCTGCACCACCGGTAGGTCCTGCCCTAGGTCAACATGGTATTAAGATAATGGATTTTTGCAAGGCCTTTAATGATGCTACAAAAGATAGACAAGGAATAATTTTACCTGTTGTAATTCAGGTACATGAAGATAGATCTTTTACCTTTAAAATTAAAAGTCCTCCAAGTTCTGTTTTACTTAAAAAAGCCTGCGGTATAGCAAAAGCATCTGGTGAACCCAATAAAGAAAAGATTGGCAAAGTTACAAGGAAACAATTAGAAGAAATTGCTAATACTAAAATGAAAGATTTGAATGCAAGAGACCTAAATTCAGCTATTAAGATAATTAAAGGGACAGCTGAAAGTATGGGAATTGAAATAGAGGAATAAGTATGTCCAAACTTACTAAAAGACGGAGGAAAATAGAAGAGCTTGTAGATAAAAAAAAGATATACAGCGTAGAAGAAGCAATAAGCATATTAAAAAAAGTTCCACCTGCCAATTTTGATGAAACTATCGAGGTCTGCTTTAATTTAAATATTGATCCTAAGCAGTCAGAGCAACTTGTAAGAGGCACTATGGTATTGCCTCACGGCACAGGTAAAGATATACGAATTTTAGCTTTAGTAAGAGGTGAGGATGCAAGTAAAGCTAAAGAAGCAGGATGTAATTATGCAGGTGCTGATGAGTTTATTCAAAAGATTAGTTCCGGCTGGATAGAATTTGATGCTGTTGTAGCTACACCTGAGATGATGAGAGATATTAGTAAATTAGGGAAAGTTTTAGGTCCAAGAGGACTTATGCCGAGTCCTAAAGCAGGCACAGTAACAAAAGATATTAAAAAGGCAGTCAAGGAATTAAAAAGCGGAAAAATAGAGTTTAAAAGCGGAAAAGATGGAAATATCTATGTAAGTGCAGGGAAAATTTCTTTTGATGAAAAAGCACTTGTAGAAAATGTAAATGCTATAATTGAAGCTATTAAGAAAACAAGACCTCAAGCCATAAAGGGTATTTTTATAAAAAATATTCATATATCTACCACTATGGGTTGTGGCCTTAAATTAAATAAATAAAACAGGAAATTCTCATGGGAAGAGCAGAAAAGGAATATATGGTCGATGAGATAAGTGGCAAAATAAAAGAGAACCTCAATTTCTATATATCTAATTTTATAAATGTTGACGTAGAGCGGTGTAATGAATTGAGAAATAAACTAGCTGTAAGCTCAAGTCGCTATTTTGTAGTTAAGAATAAGTTATGTAGATTAGCTTTAGAGAAAGCTAAATTGAAAAAATTAACTGAATTAGTTGATGGTCCAACTGGATTTGTGTTATGTGGTAAAAATCCTTTGAGAATTTCTAAGGTTTTAGTTGATTTTTCAAAAAGTGCAGATGGTTTTTCAATAAGAGGAGGATATATAGACGGCCAGTTACTAAATAAAGAACAAGTTGAAGAATTAGCTTTACTGCCATCACGCAAAGAAATGATAGCTATGTTTACCTATGCAGTTAAATCACCTATTATACAATTTGCTGGATTGCTTGGTCAGTTAATTAAAGGATTATTGGTATCTCTTAATGAGATATCAAAACAGAAGATAGATGACAGATATTAAAGACCCCTTGCTTAAACAAGCTAAAATTCCCCCCGCAGGGGGTAATTTTAGCTTAAGCTTCGGGATAATTCACGCATAGGATTTACGTTCATCCCGAAACTTCGTAATTCCGTAAATCCTGCGTTCATTAAAGGAGGTTATGACGATGGTTAATGAGAAAGAGGGAACCCAAGAAGTGAAGAAGGAAGAAAAGAAAAAAGAGGAAGTAAAACAAGAGAAGGAAGAACAAAAGCCAGAACAAGCTGAAGAAAAAAAAGAAGAAGTTAAGTTATCCAAGAAGGCAAAAGATATAATTGATTCAGTTGAGAAGCTAAATGTTTTAGAATTATCTAGTCTTGTTAAGGCTTTAGAGGAGAAGTTTGGTGTATCAGCTCAGGCTATGCAAGTTGCAGCTGTAGGCGCGCCTCAGGCAGCAGGTGGAGGAGTTCAAGAAGAAGAGAAATCAACTTTCAATGTGATTTTAGCTAGTGTTGGCGATAAGAAAATTCAGGTTATTAAGGAAATTAGAACTATAACACAATTAGGGTTGAGGGAAGCCAAAGATTTAGTTGATAAAGCGCCCCGGCCAGTAAAAGAAGGTGTCTCAAAAGAAGAAGCAGAAAAGATTAAAAAACAACTTGAAGAACAAGGAGCTACTGTAGAACTTAAATAATAGAATAATTTAAAAGTGAGAGGTTTATGGTAAAACGTAAATCGTTTGCAAAGATACAGGATAAAGTTGAACCTCAGAATCTAGTTCAGATTCAGACTGGATCTTATAATAACTTCCTAAAGAAGGATAAATTAGGCAAACAGGATAATTATAGCTTGGAAGGTATTTTTAAGGAGACATTTCCAATTGAGAGCGTTGATGGTTCATGTCGTCTAGAGTATGTAGATTATTCACTTTTTCCTTCTAAGTATGATCAGGATGAATCGCGCAGATGCGGAGTAAGTTATACTGCTCCATTGAGAGTTAAATTGCGTCTTGTGACTCCAGATGATGTTCGAGAACAGGAAGTTTATATGGGTGCCTTACCTTTAATGACAGAAACAGGCACTTTTGTAATAAATGGCGCAGATCGCGTTATTGTATCTCAATTACATAGATCTCCTGGGGTTTGTTTTGAGTCAAATATACAACCAAAAGGGAAAACTTTATATTCTGCGCGCGTAATTCCACATAGAGGAGCTTGGTTAGAATTTAGCTTTGATATAAATGACATTTTAAATGTTACAATTGATAGAAAGAAGAAAATGTCAGCTACAACACTATTACGTATTTTTGGCTGTCCTAACGATGAAGATATAATCAATACTTTCTATCAAAGAAAAAGAACAACAAAGACTGATAAGGATCATCTAAAGGCGATAAAAGGTAAATTTCTAGCGTCTGATATTGTTAATAAGAAAACCAATGAGGTAATTGCACAGAAATGGGAAAAATTGACTCAGGAGTTTATGGATGCAATAGTCAAAAAAGATGTCGGCACCATAGAAATTTTAGATACCGATACTGGAGAAATAATAAAAACACTTAAGAAAGATAAGGCTCATTCTAAAGATGAAGCATTGATTGATATTTATAGGAAATTGAGACCAGGCGATCCCCCAACAAAAGAAGCAGCCAAATCTTTAATAAATAGACTGTTTTTTGATGGTAAAAGATATGATTTGGGTAAAGTGGGCAGGTATATCTTAAATAGAAAGTTGGGTATGAAGGTTAGCTTAAGTAAGAAGTTGCTTACCTTAGAAACCCTTATAGAAACAATCAAATATTTAATAAATCTAAAAAACGGTGAAGGTCAAATTGATGATATTGATCATCTAGGAAATAGACGTATTAGAACTGTTGCTGAATTATTGCAGAATCAGTTTAGAGTGGGTCTTGCCAGAATGGAGCGTTCTGCTCGTGAGAGAATGAATGTTTATGATAAAGAAACTATGATGCCGCATCATCTGATAAATTCTAAATTAATATCAAGTGTTATTAAAGATTTTTTTGGAAGAGGTCAACTTTCTCAATTCATGGATCAAACTAATCCATTGGCAGAACTTACCCATAAAAGGCGTCTAAGTGCCTTAGGTCCGGGAGGTTTATCAAGAGAAAGAGCTGGCTTTGAAGTAAGAGATATTCATTATTCGCATTATGGAAGAATTTGTCCAATTGAAACTCCAGAAGGTCCAAACATTGGTCTTATTTGTTCATTAAGTTGCTATGCGCGAGTAAATAGTCTCGGTTTTTTAGAGACTCCATATAGAAAAGTCGAAAATAAAAAAGTTATAAACAAAATTGAGTTTTTATCCGCTGATATAGAAGACAACTATGTAATTGCACAGGCAAATGCTAAATTAGACAAAGATGGCAAATTTACTGAGAAGAAAGTTTTCTGTAGATATAAAGACGATTTTATTGAAACCTCACCCAAAGATATTGAATATATAGATATATCTCCTCGACAACTTGTAAGTGTTGCAGCAAGTTTAATTCCATTCTTAGAACATGATGATGCAAACCGCGCTCTTATGGGTTCTAATATGCAAAGACAAGCAGTGCCTCTTTTAGAAACTGAGATGCCACTAGTTGGAACAGGGATGGAAAAAAGAGTAGCCAAGGATTCGGGCGCAGTAGTTGTAGCTGAAAATGATGGCGTTGTAAAGCATGTTCAGTCTGATCACATTATCATAGGTAATGAAATTTATAACTTGAAAAAGTTTGCAAGAAGTAATGCCTCAACCTGTATAAATCAAAGACCAATAGTTAGAATAGGCCAGAAAGTGAAAAAAGGTGATGTTGTTGCAGATGGTGCAGCTACAAGATATGGGGAGTTAGCTCTGGGCAGAAATGTTTTAGTAGGTTTTATGCCTTGGCATGGATATAACTTTGAAGATGCAATTTTAATCAGTGAGAAATTAGTAAAAGAAGATATTTATACCTCTATTCATATAGAAGAATTTGAAATAGAAGCAAGAGATACCAGATTAGGACCTGAAGAGATAAGTTGCGATATACCAAATGTTGGAGAGGATGCGTTAAAAAACTTAGATAAAGAAGGCATTGTTCGTATTGGAGCCGAAGTGGGCCCTAACGACATATTAATTGGTAAAATTACACCCAAGAGCGAAACAGAATTATCCCCTGAGGAGAAGCTTTTAAGGGCAATATTTGGTGAAAAAGCAGGCGATGTTAAGGATGCCTCTTTAAGAGTGCCTCCGGGAGTTGAGGGGATTGTGGTAGATATTCAGGAGTTTTCAAGAAGAGGAGCTAAATCAAAGACAAAGGAAGAGAAGAAGTTAGAAAAGGAACAGGCAGATGAGACAGGAAAGAATTATGAAAAACAGATAGAAAAATTTAATAAAGAAAGGTTAAAGAAATTAGCTAAGCTTTTAGTAAGCCAAAGATTAATTTCTGATTTAGTTGAGCGCAGAACTAAAAAAATATTAATTCGCAAAAACAGAAAAATCTCAAAAAGGAACATAGAATCTCTTGAAGATGCAAGCGTCAGCTTAGCTACTATTAAAGTAAAAGATAACAAAGAGATAGAAGAAGAAGTAAAGAAAATGGAGAAAACTTTTAATGACCGAATAGATGAACTAAAATATGAAAGGGATCGCGAGATAGATAACATTAAGAAAGGAGACGAGTTACCACCGGGTGTTATTAAGAGAATTAAGGTATATGTTGCCTCAAAGAGGAAGTTGTCTGTTGGAGATAAAATGGCAGGAAGACATGGCAATAAAGGAGTGATAGCGAAAATTTTACCAGAAGAAGATATGCCGTTTTTACCTGATGGCACTCCTCTTGAGATAATTCTAAATCCGCTTGGTGTACCATCTCGAATGAATGTAGGTCAAATTCTTGAGACTCATCTTGGATGGGCAGCTAAAGTTTTAGGATTTTATGCAGAAAGTCCTATATTTAATGGAGCAAGCGAAAAAGAAATCGTCAATCAATTAAAGAAGGCAGGATTCTCAGAAGATGGAAAGACTACAGTTTATAATGGTCGCGCTGGAGAAGCTTTTGATCAAAGAGTAACTGTGGGTTATATCTATATGATGAAATTAAGTCACTTAGTTGATGATAAAATTCATGCAAGAAGCATTGGACCTTATTCATTGGTCACTCAGCAACCTTTAGGCGGCAAAGCTCAGTTTGGCGGTCAGCGCTTCGGAGAAATGGAAGTCTGGGCGCTTGAAGCTTATGGAGCTGCTTATACATTACAGGAGTTGTTAACTGTTAAGAGCGATGATGTTTTAGGTAGAACTAGGATCTATGAATCAATTGTTAAAGGTGAAAATACTTTACAACCAGGTATACCTGAATCATTTAATGTATTAATAAAGGAATTACAGTCCTTAGCATTAGATGTAAGAACAGAAAGGAAGAAATAAGCTGTGTCACTTGAGAGGATATCATTAGCAGACGAAAGGAATATTTTCGACGTTATATCGATAAAAATTGCCTCACCCGAGATAATAAAAAGTTGGTCTCATGGTGAAGTAAAGAAGCCGGAGACTATCAACTACAGGACCTTAAAGCCTGAGAAAGATGGACTTTTCTGCGAGAGAATTTTCGGACCTACTAAAGATTATGAATGCAACTGTGGTAAATATAAAAGGGCAAAGCATAAAGGAATAGTTTGCGACAGATGTGGGGTTGAAGTTACTCATTCAAGAGTGAGACGTCAAAGAATGGCTCATATTAGTTTGGTCTCTCCGTGTACTCATGTATGGTTCTTTAAGGTTATGCCGTCACCTATGTCTGCAATACTTCAAATGAATATGAGGCAGCTTGAGAGAATCATATACTATGAAGAGTATGTGGTCATTGACCCGATAGAGACACCTTTCAAGAAGGGACAATTTTTAAGTGAACTTAAGTATCAGGAGGCAAGAGAAAAATACGGCGATAAATTTATAGCAAAGATGGGAGCTGAGGCCATAAAGGATCTATTAGTGGATACAGATTTGAACAAATTAGCTCAAAAACTAAAACGAGATATAAAAAAGACTAAATCTGCAGCTACAAAGGAAAAATTAGCTAGGGTATTAAAGGTTATTGAATCTTTTAAAAGCTCTGGCAATAGACCAGAATGGATGGTGCTGAGTGTAATTCCAATTATACCACCAGATCTAAGGCCTCTGGTGCCTTTAGATGGGGGTAGATTTGCAACCAGCGATTTAAATGATTTATATCGAAGAGTTATAAATAGAAACAATAGGCTTAAGAAACTCTTAGAACTTAAAGCTCCCGAGGTAATTATACGCAATGAGAAGAGAATGCTTCAGGAAGCGGTTGATGCGCTCTTTGATAATGGCAGACATGGAAGAGCTATATTAGGCGCAGGCAGCAGACCCCTTAAGTCCTTAAGTGATATGCTTAAAGGTAAACAAGGGAGATTCCGCCAGAATCTATTAGGTAAGCGAGTAGATTATTCTGGCAGGTCAGTTATAGTTGTAGGTCCTGAATTAAGACTTCATCAATGTGGATTACCTAAAAAGATGGCTTTAGAATTATTTGAACCATTTATCATTAAGAAACTCAGAGAAGAGGGCCATGTTCATACTATAAAGAGCGCAAAACGCATGGTTGAACAGGCAGGAGTTGAAGTGTGGGATATATTAGATGAAGTCATAAAAGAACATCCAGTTCTTCTAAATAGGGCTCCTACTTTACACCGTTTGGGCATTCAAGCCTTTGAACCTGTTTTAATTGAAGGAAAAGCCATAAGAATTCATCCGCTGGTATGTACTTCATTCAATGCAGATTTTGATGGTGACCAGATGGCGGTACACGTTCCACTTTCCATGGAAGCTCAGATAGAGTCTAAAATTCTTATGCTTTCATCAAATAATATATTTTCACCTGCAAATGGACGACCTATTGTTACACCAACTCAAGATATAGTTTTGGGTTGCTATTATTTAACCGCTGAGAAGAATAAAGCTAAAGGTGAAAGTAAAATATTCTCTGATGCTGAAGAAGTAATTACTGCTTATCAGGATAAAGAAATAGAATTACAGGCGAAAATCAAAGTCAGATTAAAGGATAATAAGATTGTTGATACAACTTGCGGAAGAGTCATATTTAATCAGTTATTATCGGATGGGTTTAAATTTGTCAATGCTGTAATGAATAAGTCCAGACTATCACAAATAATTAGTGAATGTTATAGCCTAAAAGGTCATAATGAGACTGTTAAACTACTTGATAGATTAAAAGATATTGGATTTAAATACGCAACATTGGCAGGACTTTCTATTTCAATGAGCGATTTAAGTATTCCTAAACAGAAGAAAGATATAATTGAAAAAGTAAGAGAGGACATAGGTAGAGTAGAGAAACAATATAAACAGGGAATTATAACCAATGGCGAGCGATATAATAAGATAATTGATATCTGGACTCATGCAACCGAGAGTGTTTCTAACTATGTATTTGAGGAACTTGATGCCTTTAATCCCATCTTTATGATGGCCGATTCAGGCGCGAGAGGTTCCAAGCAGCAAATACGGCAACTTGCTGGCATGCGAGGACTTATGGCTAAACCTTCAGGTGAAATTATAGAAAGCGCAATTACAGCTAATTTCAGAGAGGGATTAACAGTATTGGAATATTTTATTTCAACTCATGGTGCAAGAAAGGGATTAGCTGATACAGCCTTGAAGACTGCTGATTCTGGATATTTAACTAGGAGATTAGTCGATGTTGCTCAAGATGTTATAGTTACTAAAGAAGATTGCGGTACATTAAATGGTATTACAGTTAGCGCTATTATTCAAAGAGATGAGGTTGTTGTTAGTCTGAAGGATAGAATTGTAGGAAGAGTTGCCTTGGATAATATAGTTAGCATTATTACTGATAAAATAATTGTTAAAAGAAATGAAGAGATAACTGAGGAGCAGGCAGAACAGGTAGAAAAAAGCGGCATAGAAAGCATTAAAATAAGAAGTATTCTAACTTGTGAAACAAAATATGGTGTTTGTGCAAAATGTTACGGCCGAAATTTAGCAACTCGAAGGCCTATTGAGTTAGGTGAGGCAGTGGGTGTTATTGCTGCTCAATCAATTGGAGAACCAGGAACTCAGCTTACTATGAGAACGTTCCACATTGGAGGAACAGCCTCAGCTATCGTTGAACAATCTTATCACCGAGCTAAAAACAAAGGTATCGTAAAATATCATAATTTAAGAACTGTTAAGACTAAAAAAGATAAATATCTAAGAGTTTTAAATAGGAATGGACAGATCAGTATCAATGATAAACGAGGCAGAGAATTAGAAAAATATACTGTTCCACAAGGTTCACAACTGCTTGTAGATGATGGCAAAGAACTCAAAAGAGGTCAAATATTTGTTCAGTGGGATCCATATAATATTCCAATATTAACCGAAGTCTCAGGTAAAGTTACATTTGAGGATCTAATTGAGGATATCACAGTAAAACAGGAAATTAATAACGCTACTGGTTTACTTGAGAGAGTTGTTATTAAACATAAAAGTGATTATCATCCTCAGATAGTTATCTTAGATGAAAAGAGAGAAATATTAGGTTTCTATCCCATACCAGGAAGAGCTCATATTGAGGTCGAAGATAGACAAAAAGTTGAAGCCGGAGGCCTTTTAGCTAAGATTCCGAGAAAGGTTACCAAGACCAGAGATATTACCGGTGGTCTACCAAGAGTTGCAGAACTCTTTGAGGCACGACGTCCAAAAGATCCTGCTGTTATTAGTGAAATTGATGGTGTGGTTGAATTAGAAGAGTCAAAAAGAGGCTTGAGAAAAGTTCAGGTTAAAAGCGAAACTGGCATGGTGAAAGAGTACACAATACCGCATGGTAAACGTCTTAATGTATATAAAGGCGATAAGGTATATAGCGGACAGCAAATAACAGATGGTCCTATTGTACCTCAGGATATTTTGAGGATTCGTGGAGATAAAGAACTTCAGGAATATTTATTAAATGAAGTTCAAGAAGTTTATCGCTTACAAGGTGTGAGAATTAACGATAAGCATATAGAAGTTATTATTAGGCAGATGCTTAAGAAAGTTAAAATAGAAGACCCAGGAGATACTAATTTCTTAATCGGTGAACAAGTGGAGAAGATTAGGTTTAAAGAGCAAAATGAGAGAGTTGTAGCTGAAGGCAAAAAAGGCGCAAAGGCATCACCGGTACTATTAGGCATTACTAAGGCATCTTTAAATACTGAAAGTTTTATTTCCGCTGCAAGTTTCCAGGAGACAACAAGGGTACTTACTAATGCTGCAACAGCTGGCAGAAGAGATGAACTTCGTGGTTTAAAAGAGAATATAATTATGGGACATTTAGTTCCAACGGGCACGGGATTTAAAGATCATCGCAAGATAGATGTAGATTTGAAAAAGAAAGCAAAAAAGAAAAAGGATAAGAAGTAATATGCCAACTATAAGTCAACTAATAAGAAAAGGTAGAAAAAAAATTAGAAAGAAGACAAAATCTCCAGCTTTGAGCAATTGTCCACAGAAACGAGGAGTATGTTTACAGGTCAAAACTCAAACGCCTAAAAAACCAAATTCAGCCTTACGTAAAGTTGCAAGAATTAGACTAACTAATGGCATGGAAGTTACAGCATATATTCCGGGTATTGGGCATAACCTTCAGGAGCACTCAATTGTTGCTATACGCGGCGGCAGAGTAAAAGATTTACCTGGTGTTAGGTATCATATAATAAGAGGATTGTTGGATACTGGCGGGGTTGAAGGTAGAGAGCAATCAAGGTCAAAATACGGTACAAAAAAGAGCAAATAAAAAGGATAAATAATAGATGAGAAGGAAAGCGAAAAATGAAAAGAGGCGGCTAACTCCTAAAGATCCAGAAGCTTTAGTTTCTAAATTTATAAATATGATAATGCAGGATGGCAAAAAAACTAAAGCAAGAAAAATTGTATTTGGTGCTTTAGAAGAAGTTTCAAAGAAACTTAATAAAGATTCAAATGAGATATTCACTAAGGCAATAGAGAATGTTAAACCAGTTTTGGAGGTAAAATCCAGAAGAGTTGGCGGTGCTACTTATCAAGTGCCCATAGAGGTTCTGCCTAATAGAGCAATATCTTTAGCCTTTAGATGGATAAAAAATGCTGCCAGGTCTAAAAAAGGAACTTCTATGAAGAATTGCCTAGCTACTGAATTGATAGCCGCTTACAATAATGAGGGTGCGGCGGTCAAGAAAAAAGAAGATACTCACAAAATGGCAAAAGCAAATAAGGCATTCAGTCATTACAAATGGTAAAAGTATTAGTTTGTAAAACAATACCTAATCAAAAAATGGATGAGAAAAGAAAGATACCTTTAGAAAGAACAAAAAACATAGGCTTAATGGCCCACATAGATGCAGGTAAAACCACTACAACCGAACGCATCCTGTACTATACTGGTCGTGTACATAAAATGGGTGAAGTTGATGCAGGTACTGCTACTATGGACTGGATGCAGCAGGAACAGGAGAGAGGTATTACTATTACCAGTGCATCAACTGTATGTTTTTGGCGAGACCATCGCATTAATATTATAGATACACCAGGTCATGTTGATTTTACAGTTGAGGTGGAACGCTCTTTAAGAGTCTTAGACGGCGCTATTGTAATTTTTTGTGCTGTTGGTGGAGTAGAGCCTCAATCAGAGACGGTATGGCGGCAGGCTGACAGATATGAGGTTCCCAAGATCGCTTTTATAAATAAAATGGATAGATTAGGATGTAATTTCTATGGTACGCTTAAAGAAATGCATAATAAACTCCATGCGCCTGCATATGCAATTCAGCTGCCATTAGGTGTAGAGGATAATTTTGAAGGCATTATTGATTTAATACATATGAACGCGCGAGTATATGAAGATGAATTAGGTCTAAAATTTTCTGAAAAACCTATACCTGATGATATGTTAGATATAGCTAAAGAATACAGGGAGAAATTAATTGAAAAATTAGCTGAGTATGATAATGTTCTTTTAGAAAAGTTTGTACATGGTAAAAATCCTACTCCTGATGAGATAATAAAAATTATAAAAAAGACTACTATGAAAAATGAGTTTGTTCCTGTCCTTTGCGGCTCAGCCTTAAGAAATAAAGGTATTCAGTTTTTAATAGATGCTGTTGTTGATTTTTTACCTTCACCTAAAGAGGTTAAGCCGATTGAAGGAATAAATCCAAAGACTCACCAGAAGGAGAAAAGAGAAGCGAGTGATAATGAGAGATTCTGCAGTTTAGCATTTAAGATAATGATTAATCCTTATGTAGGTAAGCTTACTTTCTTTAGAGTATATTCAGGAATTTTAGAGTCAGGCACTTATATTTATAACGCCAATAAAAAAATGAGAGAAAGAATTGGTAAATTAGTTCAGATGCACGCTAACAAACAGGAAATAAAAAGGCAGGTTTTTGCAGGTGATATTGCTGCAGCCGTTGGTCTAAAGCAGACTGATACAGGAGATACAATCTGTGATGAAGAAAATCCCATAATGTTAGAACGGATAAAATTTCCAGAACCTGTAATCTCTATGGCTATTGAACCAGCTACGAAAGCTGATCAAGATAAATTGGGTATAGCCCTTACTAAATTGACCCAAGAGGATCCCTCATTTAAGGTTGCATATAATGAAGATACTAATCAAACTGTTATTTCTGGAATGGGAGAACTTCATTTAGAAGTTTTAATTGATAGATTATTGAGAGAATTTAAAGTAGAAGCTAACGTAGGAAAACCACGTGTTGCTTATAAAGAAACCATAAAACAGCCGGTTACTGCAACAGGGAAATTCATTCAGCAAACAGGTGGGCGCGGCCAATATGGTCACACAATAATAAAGATGGAACAGGGAGACCCAAATTCAGAAATTGTATTTGTAAATAAAATAAAAAGTGGAGCAATACCCAAGGAGTTTATTCCCGCAGTTGAAAAAGGTATACATTCTGCAAGCGACAGTGGGATTCTATGCGGCTATCCTGTAACTGATGTCAAGGTGACTTTAATCGATGGCTCCTATCATGAGGTAGATTCTTCTGAACTTGCTTTTAGCACTGCTGCCTCGCGCGCCTTTATTGAGGGATTAAAGAAAGCAAAATGTGTAATTTTAGAACCTATAATGAAATTAGAAGTAATTAGTCCAGAAGAATATTTGGGAACTGTTGTCAGTGATCTGAATTCAAAGCGGGCTCAAGTAAAATCTATTGAGCAAAGGAGAAATGTTAGAATTATTAGAGCAGATGTTCCTTTAGCGGAGATGTTTGGTTATGCAACAGATATCAGGTCTTTAACTAGTGGGCGGGCAACGTATACTATGGAACCCCATCATTATCAGGAAGTGCCGAAGCATATACAGGAAAGAATGCTGGAAAGATAAAGGAGGATAAAATGGCAAAGGAAAAATTCGAACGCACAAAACCACATTTAAAC
>CAZKQD010000025.1:0-12617 GCA_964554835.1 uncultured Planctomycetia bacterium
CATGAGAAAAAAGCAAAAAGTATTATAGAAAAAAGAAGACTCAAAAAACGAGAAGAAAAATTGGCACCTATTGCAAAGAAGATAAGTCTAGAAGATTTATCTGAAGCTATACAAAAGGGTAAAATAAAGACATTAAAAGCAATTGTGAAAGCAGACGTTCAAGGTTCCTTAGAGGCTATATGTTCATCATTAGATAAGATAAAAAATCCTGAGGTTGAACTTGCTATTATTCATAAAGGTGTTGGCAATGTCAATGAATCAGATGTTATGCTAGCGGTGGCATCTCAGGCTTTAATTATTGGATTTGGTGTTGGCATAGAATCTAAGGCTAATAAGACAGCCAAAGGTAAAAATATTGAAATTAAACTTTATAGCATTATCTACGAACTCATCTCTGATGTCAAAACTGCACTGGGGAGCTTATTAGAACCTCAGATTAAAAGAAACTTCTTAGGCAGGGCAGAAATACGCCAAATTTTTAAAATTTCAAAATTCGGCATGGTAGCCGGATGTATGGTTAAAAAAGGAACTATCGCAAGAGGAGAAGAGATCCAAGTTAAACGGAATGATGAAATAATCTATACAGGTCGCGTGAATTCACTTAAACGATTCAAAGATGATGTAAAAGAAGTTAAGGAAGGTTTTGAATGCGGCATAGGATTCGGCAATTTTAACGATATAAAAGTTGGAGATACAGTAGAAATATTTCATATTGAGAAGATAAAGAGAAAATTATGAAAAAGAAAAAAAGGATTTTAACTGGAGACAGACCTACCGGCAGATTGCATCTCGGCCACTATGTTGGTTCTATTTCAAATAGAGTAAAACTACAGCAGGATTACGATGAGTACGTGCTTATTGCTGATGTTCAGGCTCTTACTACTAACTTTGACCACCCTGAAAAGTTAAGCAAGGATGTAAGAGAAGTAGCTATGGATAATATATCTTGTGGTCTGAATCCAGAGATAGCAACGCTACTAGTTCAATCTATGATACCTGAGATTGCAGAACTTACTATTTATTTTTCTATGTTTACAACACTTGCAAGCTTGCGCCGCAATCCAACCATTAAGAATGAAGCAAGAGTGCTGGGGTTTAAAAATAATTTAATGTATGGATTCCTTGGGTATCCAATATCGCAGGCAGCAGATATTACTATTTTTAAAGCAGATTTAGTTCCAGTGGGAGAGGATCAACTACCTATTATAGAACAAACAAGAGAAATTGTAAGAAAATTTAATAGGTTATATGCCCCTGTCTTAGTTGAGCCGAGAGGACTTGTTGGTGAAAGCGGAAGATTAGTAGGAACTGACGGTAAGAATAAAATGAGTAAGAGCTTGGGCAATGTAATTTATCTTTCTGATGCAAAGAAGGTGGTTGAGAATAGAGTGTCTGAGATGTTTACAGATCCAGAAAAAATACACCTTGATGATAAGGGGCATCCCGAAAAATGTCCGGTTTATAACTATCATAAGGTTTTCAGTGAAGGAAAAGAAAAAGTTTTACAAATAAAGAAAGATTGCATAAATGGAAAGTTGGGCTGCGTTGAATGCAAGAAGCATCTGGCTAATGAATTAAATAAATTTTTAGATCCTATAAGAGATAAAAGGAAAAAATTAGAGCGCAACCCAAAGAAAATTGATGAGATTTTAATAGAAGGCACAAAAAAGGCACGAAAGATTGCTCGAAATACAATGGAATCTGTAAAAGCTGCTATGAAGATAGATTATTTAAAAGGTAGTTATAATGACCTATAAAGTAAAACTTGAGCTTTTTGAAGGTCCTTTAGATTTATTATTATATCTGATAAAGAAGAGTGAAATAGATATCTATAATATACCTATTGCTCAGGTAAGCCAGCAGTATTTAGAGTATATTGAACTGATGCGTTCACTTGATTTGAATATAGCCGGCGAATATCTAGTTATGGCTGCGACATTGATGCATATCAAATCAAAGATGTTGCTTCCTCGTGAAGAATCTGAGGAAGAAGAGGAGGAGGAAGAAGATCCAAGGGTAGATTTAGTAAAACAGTTACTTGAATATCAAAAATTTAAACAGGCTGCAGCTCATCTTGAAAAGCGCGAAATTAAACAAAAAGATGTTTTTATTAGATCAGCCAGTAAGATAAAAAAATATCGGGATCAAGAAGGTAAAGTTTATTTTGAAGCAAGTGTATTTGATTTAATTTCTGCTTTTTCCGAAGTTTTAGAAAGAGTGCCGAAAGAGAAATTTCAAGAAGTTATAAAGGACGAATTTACTGTTGCTGATAAGATTCATGAGTTGCTTCATAGGTTAATGGAGAAGGAGATAATTTATGTTAACAGACTTTTTAAGAAAGCAAAGGATAAAATAGAAATTATAGCTTTCTTTTTAGCTATCTTAGAACTAATAAGATTAAAGGAGATAATAGTTATTCAGAGAGAGCCTTTTTCAAAGATACAAATAAGGAGAAACACCGAGAAGATTCAATCAAGTCTAAGAAGTATGGCAGGCTAAACTATGGATAACGACAAAATAAAAAATATTATTGAAGCACTACTTATATCAGCAGAGGAAGCTTTAACTATTGAGCAGATACAGCAAGTTTTAGAAAATGTTACACCTGCAATAATTAAAGAACAAATTGATAGATTAAAGAAGGATTATCTCGATGCCAATAGAAGCTTTAAGATTAATGAGGTTGCCGGTGGCTATCAGATAGCAACTAGAGAGGAATTTGCACCTTATTTAAGAAAGTTGTATAATGTTAAACACGTTGAGAGGTTATCGCGACCTTCTCTTGAAACACTAGCTATTGTAGCCTATAAACAACCAGTAACAAGATTAGATATAGAGTCAATAAGAGGCGTTAATGTAGATGGAGTACTTAGGAGTCTTTCAGAGAAAAACCTAATAAAAATAAAAGGAAGGAAAGAAGTAGTTGGCAGGCCTTACATTTATGGAACCAGCAGGCTCTTTTTAGAATATTTTGGCCTGAATTCCTTAGAAGATTTACCAGATGTAGAGAAATTTAAACAGACAGCTGATGAAGTCTTTAAAAAAAGAGAGGATAATTTTAAGGAGAAAGAAGATGAATCTTAAAAATTTACGTAAAAAGATAGATGAGATAGATAAGAAAATAGTAAATCTACTTAATAAAAGGGCAGAATTAACTCTTGGAATAGGTGAGATTAAATCTAAGAAAAATAGACAAATTTATGCTCCAGATAGAGAAAAGAAAGTCTATGAGAATATTTTAAAAAGGAATAAAGGACCGTTAGATAAGGAAGCAATAAAATCTATTTATAGAGAAGTTATGTCCGCCTCAATTGCTTTAGAGAAATCAGTTAAAGTGGCATATCTTGGCCCGACGGCTTCATTTACTCATTTGGCATCGTTGAAAAAATTTGGTTCATCCATTAAATATTTAAGCTGTGATAGTATCACTGACGTTTTCAGCGATGTAGAGAAAGACAGAGCTGATTATGGAGTTGTACCTATTGAAAATTCTACAGAGGGCGCTGTAACCTATACTTTGGATATGTTTGTTCATTCTAATCTTAAGATATGTTCTGAGATACTACTTGAGATAAGCCATAATCTGTTAAGCAATGTTCCAAAAGACAAAATAAAGAAGGTTTATTCTAATCCTCAAGTTTTCGGACAGTGCCGAATGTGGCTCAAGATGAATTTACCAAAGGTCTCACTAATTGAGGTATCTTCAACAACTGAAGCAGCTCAGAAAGCAAAAAGGTCCAAAGATGCAGCTGCTATTGCCTCTGAGATGGCGGCTAAAACTTATGGTCTTAAGATTATAGCGAAATCGATTGAGGATAATCCGAATAATGTAACTAGATTCTTAGTTATAGGAAAAGAGGAAGCATTGCCAACTGGCTTAGATAAAACCTCTATTATATTCTCGGTTAAGGATAGGCCAGGAGCGTTATATGAGATGCTTGTGCCTTTTAAGAAAAATAACATTAATTTAACTAAGATAGAATCTCGACCATCTAAGACAGAAACCTGGAAATATTATTTCTTCTTGGATTTAGAAGGACACGGTGAGGATAAAAAGGTAAAGAAAGCGGTTTCTGAGTTAGAGAAAAACTGTTTATATCTTAAAATTTTAGGCTCATACCCAAAAAGTAAATAGAGAAAATATTATGGAAGATTTGATAAGGGAGAATATTTTGAAATTTAAGCCATATAAACCGGGCAAACCCTTAGAGGAGGTCCGAAGAGAATTGAGCTTAAAGCAAATAGTGAAACTTGCATCTAATGAGAATCCTTTAGGTTCATCTCCTAAGGCAAAACGTGCTATAAAGAAATCTTTGGATAATATAAATCGTTATCCTGATGGAAACTTTTTTTATCTAAAAAGAAAACTTTCAAAGAAACTTAATATAAAATCTTCTAATGTAATTTTTGGAAACGGCTCAAATGAGATAATTGAGTTAATCATTAAAACTTTCTTAAATGAAGGTGAAGAAGTAATAATGTCAAAGCCTGATTTTTTAATCTTTAGACTAGCTACTCTACAGGAAAATGGCAAGCCTGTTGAGGTCAATTTAAAGGATTTTAACTGCGATTTAGATGCAATTAAAAATGCAATTACTGAAAAGACTAAAATTATATTTGTTGCTAATCCTAACAATCCTGTGGGTACATATACTAAAGAGGATGAATTAAGAAACTTCATAAATGAGGTACCTGATAATATAATAATAGCCTTAGATGAGGCATATTATGAGTTTGCGAAAGATATGGAAAATTATCCTAATTCTTTGCAATATTTAGATAGAAAAAATATTATAATTTTAAGGACTTTTTCTAAGGCTTATGGATTAAGTGGTCTTCGTCTTGGTTATGGATTGGCTAACGAGAAAGCTATAAATTATTTAAACAACTCAAGGCAACCATTTAACGTGAATTATTTAGCTCAAGTAGCAGGACTTGCGGCATTAGATGATGATAAATTTTTACAGAGGACGCTAAAAGCAACCGAAGAAGGTAAAATTTATCTTTATAAGCAATTAAATGAATTAGGCATAGAATATATTTCTAGTGCAACTAATTTTATTTTGATTGATACTAAAAGGAATTGTGAAGATGTTTTTGAGAAGATGCTTAATAAGGGTGTAATTATAAGAGATATGAGTGCTTATAATTTGGACACCTGGATACGAGTTACTGTTGGGACAAAGAAAGAAAACGAGAAATTTATAAAAGTATTTAAGGATATACTGAAAGGAGGACGGACTTGATAATTGTATTAAAACCAAAAGTAACAGATAAACAGATAAAACACATTCAAGACCATATTAAAAAACTCGGACTTAAAACTATAATCTCAAAAGGTATTGAGCGAACCATAATTGGTGTAATTGGAGAGGAAGATATCTTAAGAATTCAACCCCTTGAAGTAATTGAGGGCGTTGAGAAGGTAATGTCCATATTAAAACCCTATAAGTTGGCTTCGCGTGAATTCAAAAAAGAATCAAGCGTTATAGATATTGGCGGAGTCAAAATAGGCCAGAAAGAGGTAGTAGTTATAGCTGGTCCGTGTGCGGTTGAAAGCCTCGGACAATTAAAAAAAATTGCCAAGGCAGTTAAGAAATCAGGTGCTGAGATTTTAAGAGGCGGTGCTTTTAAACCGAGAACATCACCTTATAGTTTTCAAGGCTTAGGAGAGAAAGGACTAGAATATCTAAGGAAAGTTTCAGATACAACTGGTCTACCCGTTGTAACAGAAGTGATGGATCCTAGAAATGTAGACCTGGTAGATAAATATGCAGATGCCTTTCAGATTGGCGCACGAAATATGCAGAATTTCGATCTTCTAAAAGAGGTAGGTCGCACCAAGAAACCTATTATATTAAAGCGGGGTATGAGCGCGACAATAAAGGATCTTCTTATGTCTGCTGAATACATACTTTCAAGCGGAAACTTCAACGTTATACTTTGTGAAAGAGGCATAAGGACATTTGAAGACGTAACTAGAAATACTCTGGATTTAAGTGCAGTTCCTGTTATTAAGAAATTAAGCCATCTGCCAGTTATTGTAGATCCATCTCATGCAACAGGCAACTGGGAGTTCGTTCCTTCTATGGCTTGTGCTGCAGTTGCCTCAGGTTGTGATGGATTACTAATTGAGGTTCATTATAATCCTGAAGAAGCTTTGTCTGATGGTATACAGTCATTAAAACCTGATAACTTTGATGAATTAATGAAGTCATTAAGGAAAATAAGTAGGTCAGTAGGACGCACAATTTAGGTACAAAAATGGCTAAATTTAAAACTATTTCAATTTTAGGCGTAGGTTTGATTGGCGGCTCTATTGGTATGGCTATTAAGAAAAGGAAACTTGCCAAGAGAGTGATAGGTTTAACTACTAAGAAGAGTTCTCTATCTAAGGCTAAGCGATATGATGCAATAGATGAGGGCACTCTTTCATTAAAGAAATCTACAGAAAGTGCAGATTTGGTGATTATATGTACTCCTGTTAAGACAATACCTCACATAGTAAAGTTAATAATTCCTTTTGTAAAAAGTGGCTGTATTATAACAGATGTAGGTAGCACAAAGGCAAAAATAGTAAATGAGATAGAGAACTTTTTGCCAAAAGATGTTCACTTTATTGGTGGACATCCTATGGCAGGTTCAGAAAAAAGAGGCGTTGAAGCAGGTTCCAGTGAGTTTTTTGAAGATTCAGTCTGTATTTTGACTAAAACTAAAAAAACCCACACTGTAAGCTTAAAAAAAATGCAGCGTTTTTGGAAAAATTTAGGAACTGAAGTTAAAATATTAAGTCCCCATAATCATGATAGAATAATAGCCAGGGTAAGTCACCTGCCTCATTTAGCAGCAGTTGCTTTGGTCAGACAAATTAAGGAAAGAGATATTAATTTTATATCTACGGGCTTTAAGGATACCACTAGAATATCAGAAGCAGATAGCGATATATGGAGAGATGTCTGTCTAACCAATAAAGAAGAAATCGTAAAATCATTAGATGTGTATATGGATAGACTTAAGAATTTAAGAGAAAAAGTAAAAAATTCAGATTCAAAAGGTATAATTTCAGAGTTTAGAAAGGCTAAAATTTTAAGAAAGAAAATTAAACCGTGAAGAGAACTTCTGTTGTAATAGCTATTGATGGTCCAGCAGCCTCCGGGAAAAGCACCATTGCTAAAATTGTAGCTAAGAGATTAGGATATCTTTATATTGATACTGGAGCTATGTATCGAGCTCTCACTTTAAAAGCGTTAAATAAAAATATTAATCTAAAGGATGAAAAATCTTTAATAGCGCTTGCAAAAAAGACTAATATTACCTTGAAAGATGATGAAAACAGTTCATTGAAAGTCTATTTAGATAATAAAGAGGTCACCAGTAAAATAAGGTATTCTAAGATTACCAATAACGTATCCCACATTGCCAATATACCAAATTTAAGATATATTATGGTAAAAAAACAGAGAACTTTAAGGAGCCAAGGTTCTATTGTTATGGAAGGAAGGGATATTACAACCGTAGTCTTTCCTAACGCTGATAGAAAATTTTATCTGGATGCAGCTTTTAATGAACGCCTGATGCGTAGATACAAACAACTAACTCAAGAAGGTAAAGAAGTCTCAATTGATAAGCTTAAAAATGATATAAGACTACGTGATAAAAGAGATAAAGAAAGGGAAGTCGGCGGGTTGACAATTGCAAGAGATGCAATTTACATAGATACAACAGAACTTTCAATAGATGAGGTAGTTGAAAGAGTAATTTCATTTATTAGATAATATGCTTTATACATTTTTAAAACTTATAGGTCATTTTTTATTTAAGATTTTCTTTAATATGAGATTTTATGGGTGTAAAAATGTACCAAGAAAAGGTCCTGTAATTATTGCAAGCAATCATCTAAGTTATCTAGATCCAATTGCACTAGGAGTTGCGTCACCCAGGAAACTAAATTTTATGGCAAAAGAAGAATTATTTAAAAATAAGCTCTTTGCAAAGTTAATAAGCAATGTAGGCGCTTTTCCGTTAGAAAAAGATGCATTAAAAGATGTAAGTGCTATAAGAGAGGCCATTAGGAGACTTAATCAGGGCAAAGCTGTAGTTATTTTTCCTGAAGGCTCGCGGAGTTCCACTGGAGAGCTTCAGAAAGGTTCAGCAGGGTTAGGTTTGATAGCTAAAAAATCAAATTGTCCCATTGTTCCGGCATTTATTACAGGAACAGATAAAGCTTTACCGCTAAACGCAAAATTTATAAGGTTTTTTAGACCTATATCAGTCTATTTTGGCAAGATAATTATGCCCCCTGATGCAGGCAGCAAAGAGACTTATCAGCCCTTCAGTGATAAAGTAATGAATGAAATTGCTAAATTAGGCTAACTTTATTATGGTGGAGATTTTAAATTTGGCCCTTGACAAAAAATCTTTTTTTAGATACAAATAATAAAGATAATTAATATAATAAAGGAGGTTATTTAAAAATATGCTCGAATCTAAAAAGCAGGAAAACAACGATACACAAATTAGTAAAGAGTCCCAAAAAAAGAAACTTGATTTAGACAAAATTTATGAGAAGTCATTTAAAGAACTAGAGGAAGGTAATATTATAAAAGGTAAAGTTATACATATTAATGATAAAGAAGTAATGATAGATATTGGCTATAAGTCCGAAGTTATATTACCTTCATCAGATTTTAAAGACCTATCTTCTATGAAAGTTGGAGATGAAATAGAGGTTTTACTAGAAAGTAAAGAGACTGAAGAGGGGATGGTTATGGCTTCAAAGGTCAAAGCTGACTTGGTTAAAAATTGGGAACATATTGTAAATAATTACAAGGAAGGAGACATAATAGAAGGTACCATATCTAGAAAAGTTAAAGGTGGATTAATGGTAGATATTGGCATTGAGGCTTTTTTACCAGCCTCTCTAGCTGGAGTTAGAAGTCCCAGAGAATTAGGTAAACTCCTCGGACAGAAACATAAACTCAAGGTAATAAAGATTAATCGCCCTCGCCGAAATGTAGTTGTCTCCCGCAAAGATTATCTTGAAATGGAATTAGCTCAAAATAGAGAAAAAGTCCTGCAAGAATTAGAAAAAGGCCAGATAAGGAAGGGTGTGGTTAAAAATATAACAGATTTTGGAGCTTTTATAGACTTAGGTGGAGTGGACGGACTATTACATATAACTGATATCAGCTGGGGTAGAATTAGTCATCCATCCGAGAAACTGGCTATTGGGGATGAAGTAGAAGTGGTTATTTTAGATTTTAATAAAGAAAATATGAAGGTATCTTTAGGACTAAAACAGAAAACTCCTAATCCATGGGATGATATAGAAAAGAAATATCCCGTGGGTTCTAAAATAAAAGGAAAAGTTGTTAATTTAGTTCGCTATGGAGCCTTTGTTGAGCTGGATAAAGGCATAGAAGGTCTGGTTCATATATCTGAATTCTCTTGGACCAAGCGCATAAGTGATCCACAGGAGATGTTAGCTATTGGTGATGTGGTTGAGGTTATAGTTTTAGATATTGATAAGGAAAATAGAAAGATATCATTGGGACTAAAACAAACTGAAGCGAATCCTTGGAATGAGATTGCCAAGAAATATCCCGTGGGTTCTAAAATAAAAGGAAAAGTGCATCGTATAACTAACTATGGCGCTTTTGTCCAACTTGAAGAGGGTATAGATGGTTTAATACATATCTCAGATATGTTATGGACTAGAAAAATATCTCATCCAGAAGAAGTTCTTAAGAAAGCCCAAAAAGTAGAAGTCGTAGTTCTTTCGATTGATGCTGAAAACCAGAGGATTTCCCTTGGACTAAAGCAACTAACTCCTGATCCCTGGCCTCAAATCAAAGAGAAATATGCGCCAGGTTTAATTGTTGATGGTAAGATTTCAAAGATAACAAGCTTCGGACTGTTTGTAGAGTTAGAAAAAGATTTGGAGGGGTTAGTTCATATAAGCGAGTTAGATAAAAAACCTGATGCTGATTTAAGTAAAGTTTATAAAATAGGTGAACCCATTAAGATAAGAGTAATTAATATAGATGATCAAGCGAGAAAGATTGCCTTAAGCACAAAGGCAGTCTCTTAAAATTCAGCTTGAGGTTTCCGGGGGGAAAGAAGTGGAAAGAAAAGACAAGGATATTCAAGAACAACTTAAATTATTAAAGAGTGGAATAGCTGATATAATTTCTGAAGGCGAATTAATATCTAAGCTAAAAAAGTCTAAAGAGCAAAAAAGGCCTTTACGTGTAAAGTTAGGGGTTGATGCTTCAGCCTCTGATATACATCTTGGAACCGCTGTTCCTCTTTTCAAGTTGAGACAATTTCAGGATTTAGGTCATGAGGCTATATTTCTAATTGGAGATTTTACAGGAATGATAGGCGATCCTTCAGGCCAGTCTAGAACCCGCAAGAGTCTTACTGAAAAGCAAGTAAAAGAAAATGCCAAATTACTAAAGAAGCAAATCTTTAAAATTTTAAATCCCAAGAAGACAAAAATAGTGTTTAACAGTTCATGGTGTAAAAAAATGACTTTTGGTGATGTTATTAAGTTAGCCTCTTGTTATACAGTAGCTCAACTTTTAGAACGGGATGATTTTGAGAAAAGATACAAAAATGGTCAACCCATAAGAATTCATGAATTCTTATATCCCTTAATTCAAGGATATGATTCTGTTGTTTTAGAAACAGATGTTGAAATCTGCGGAACTGACCAAAGATTTAATTCATTAGTTGCCAGGGCTTATCAGGAAACATTTGGTCAGGAACCAGAAGTTATAATGATGATGCCTATTTTAGAGGGCACAGGAACAAAAGAAAAAATGAGTAAGAGTCTTGGTAATTATGTTGGTATAACCGAGGAACCCGAGGATATATTCGGTAAAATCATGAATATTACTGATGGTCAGATAGGTGAATATTATAGATTATGCGCTCAACTAAAAGAAGAAGAAATCGAAAAGATTAAAGAAGACTTAAATGGAGAGCCTAAAAAATTAAAAGAAAGATTAGCTTTTGAAATAGTCAAATTATACCATAACGAAGAAGCAGCTAAGAAAGCAAATGAAATTTTTGAAATAAAACATGGTAAGACTGGAAGAAGATTAAAAAAAGGATTAGGCGAATCCGAATCAGTTAAAGAAAAACTTGCCGAAATTGCCGAGCATAGACAAGTTGCAAAAGATGAATTAAAAGAAAATAAGATCTGGATTTGTAAATTACTTACGTTAATAAAAGCAACAAGTAGTAATTCTGAAGCCAGGCGCTTTATCGAGCAAAAAGCTGTTAAGATTGACGGTAATATTATAGAGAATGTAAACAAAGAACTACCTTACAAAGAAAATGGATATATCTTACAGGTAGGCAAGAGAAAAATTTATTATATCCGTTTTAAATGATGAAAAAAGACTTGACATTTTAGTAAAAAAATGTTATTTTATTAATTACAAGGAATGGAATTATAGTAGGTTGAGTTTTCCTTGACAAGAAAATTTTATTATGTTATATTTTAAAGCACAATATGACGATGTTTAAGTACCTTATTAAAAAAGGAGTGATTGTGCAAGTTAAATTTTGCACTTTCTGGTAAAGATTAATCCAAAATAGTAAATTAAGGGGCATCGTCGGGATGCCTCTTTTTTTTCGTTGTGATCTTTGAAAAATAAATAGCCAAGTTTGGCTCTTGTGTTGATAGGGCTTAACTATTTAGTTTCATAAAAATCTCTAAGCAACTTTTTTAGTTACTTGGGGAGATAGGTTTCAAACTTGAGAGTTTGATCCTGGCTCAGAACGAACGCTGGCGGCGTGGATTAGGCATGCAAGTCGAGCGATTACCTCATTCTAAGATGCCTTCGGGTATCTTTCGAGGTGAGAGCGGCGCAAGGGTGAGTAACACGTGAGTAATTTACCCTCGAGTCTGGAATAACCCGCCGAAAGGTGGGCTAATGCTGGATAAGACCACATTAGGACATCCTAAAGTGGTAAAAGGTAGCTTAGTCTTAATTTTTTAGGACGCTGTCGCTTAAGGATAAGCTCGCGTCTTATCAGCTAGTTGGTAGGGTAAAGGCCTACCAAGGCAATGACGAGTAGCTGGTCTGAGAGGATGGTCAGCCACACTGGGACTGGAACACTGCCCAGACTCCTACGGGAGGCTGCAGTCGAGAATCTTTGGCAATGGGCGAAAGCCTGACCATGCGACGCCGCGTGAGGGATGAAGGCCTTCGGGTTGTAAACCTCTGTCACAGGGGAGGAAAAATGATGAAGCTAATAGCTTCATTGCTTGACAGTACCCTGAGAGGAAGCCACGGCTAACTCCGTGCCAGCAGCCGCGGTAATACGGAGGTGGCAAGCGTTGTTCGGAATTACTGGGTGTAAAGCGCATGTAGGCGTCCTAACAAGTCAAAGGTGAAAGCCCTCGGCTTAACCGAGGAATTGCCTTTGAAACTATTAGGATTGAGTTCGGTAGAGGAGAGTGGAATTTCCGGTGTAAGGGTGAAATCTGTAGATATCGGAAAGAACACCAGTGGCGAAGGCGACTCTCTGGTCCGAAACTGACGCTGAGATGCGAAAGCTAGGGGAGCGAACAGGATTAGATACCCTGGTAGTCCTAGCTGTAA
>CAZKQD010000026.1:0-12240 GCA_964554835.1 uncultured Planctomycetia bacterium
TCTGATAAGTCTTTGCATTAAACATAATACCTAAGCCAGCAGCAATACAGAAAGGCCCGATAATCTTAGCCATAAATACTGAAATTGCCATATTAAACCTCCTTTTTTTATTCTCTCTTTACTTTCTTTAAAATAAAACCCCCTAATTCAAGAGGTATTTTTGCTTCAATTTCTTAAGATTCCTTCTTGTTTTATTTAAATAGTGCTTCTTAAAATAATCAATTAATTTACCTCTCTCCCCTCTTTTATATGCTAAATAGAAAGCTAAAAGCTGCTGCTCTCTCGCCTCTTTAGATTCTTCATATTGGTCAGCTTCTTTGCCATTAAATATAGTATATAACTTTTTATGCTTTTTATCAAGCAGTTCATCCTTAAATCCCACCCTTTTAGTATCTATTCCGTGGGCTTTCATAAATATAGATAATCGGGCGCATTTTGAACAATTTTGGCACCATCTCGATTCATTACTGGCATCCAGGGAATCACAGGAGACTTCATATTTAGCTAAATTAGGGTATTTTTTATGAAGTAAACGCATGAGACTAATATTGGTGAAATTTGCTATATAGGAGCGGATATGAGCGTTATTCTGGGTAATTTGGCCCATAATCTCATCAAAATAGGCAGTCCACCTGCTTGTTTGATCCACTGCAGGGTATGTGCGGAATCCATCTTTATTTATAAACGAAAAATCCATATCTTTCTGATTGCCTAAGGCAATGTATCTTGCCCTAAAAAAGTGTAAGAATGGCAATAAAAGTAGACAAAATCCCATCATCATATGCATATATCCAAGGCAGCTTTCATTAGTATTCCAGAACTCAAAATCATTTAATTTTTCTATCTCATTAGTTACGATGTGAGTTTTTATATTTTGTTCTTTATTTAATCTTTTAAGCATCTTTATTTTTATGCTGTTCTCAGACGGTGAGACTGTATCGTTTATATAGACGCATATTGGCTTTATCTCCAAGTCCCTTAAAATTCCTAAAGTAGTTAAACTATCCTTCCCAAAAGATAACGGAACTATGGCAGTATCTTTTTTAGTTTCAGGAAATCTTTTAGGTGGACATTTGATAATTTTATCTTTAAAAATATACTGGTAATTATTAAAATCTCTTAACAATTTAAACGTAGAATCTTTGTAGCTATGGACTGCTGAAGGTATTCCTTCTATGGTTAGGTGATCAATTAATGGTTTTAGATATGGAAAAGATATATTTTGATAAATAATCTTATCAACTCCAGATATAAAAGGAACATTTACGGTTAGAAGATAAACCAGATTATCTATTAAGAATTTTTTATGTTCTTTTGGATAGGATTGCCAGATTTTCTTAGGGTAAGTTAGATGAAAAGTGCGCCTTTTTGCTTTTAGTATCAGGCCTTTTGGTTTTAGTCTGCAGCTTACTTTTAAGGTTTTAGGATGCAATTTGGGCATTTTTTAAAACTTTTGCATAGGCACATTTATCTTTTAATTCTGGTTTATTCTTTAAAGCTCTTTCAATCGGAATGCACAGAAAGAAATTGCCGTTAACAGTTTTCCTTAAGCCCAGTCTATTATGATAAATATCACAACAGTATTTACCTTGCTTGTCTTTTTTTAAATGAGTGCACGGATCGCCATCTTCACTTCCGCAGCACACCCCACATCTTCTGCAGATGCTTTCATATTCAGATTCGGTCAGTTTCTTCAATTTATCAATCATTTAATAAGACTGCCTGTTTTTACTTCTTTCTCGGGAACAATTATAGCTATCTTTTCATCACCTTGAGCTGCTAATATCATGCCCTCACTTTTTATGCCACGTATTATCGCCGGCTCTAAATTATCTACAACTACTACCTGTTTTCCTTTTAACTCTTCAGGGCTATAATGGCCTTTCAGGCCTGCAACAACCTGCTTTTGCTTATCGCCTATTTCAATAGCTATAAGGTATAATCTGTCTGCATTTGGATGTTCCTGTACCTCTGTAATCCTGGCAATTCTTAGGTCTATCTTTTTAAAATCATCAAAACTTACCATTTTTCACTCTCCTTTAATGATTTTAGCAATTTTAGTCTATTAAAAAGGCATGACTATTATGGATGAATTATTCGGGTCTTTCAGGTAAATAAGTTAGATAGCAGAATTATATTTGCCTAATTCTTATTTAAGCAAAAGATCCTATAAGCACTAATATCCAGAAGATTAGGCCTAATACTAATACTATTATTTCTTCTGGAACAAATTTTTTCTTTTCTTCTAAATCAGGCTGTTTTTTATGCCAATAAGAATTGGACCATTTTTGTACTTCTATAAGCGGCAGCAGTGATAGAAGGCCTAGCAAAAAAAGCACACCCGGCAATCGAGATAAAAGATTACAGCCGATATAAGCGAAGGTCATCCAACCAGGTGTATATAAAACCTCACAATTTTCCTGTTTTGCCATGAAGTAAATTCTCTTAAATACATTATAGATAAGGAATATATTTAAGATTGGAACTATTAACCCAAGAGTTCGCAAGCCAGGTTTAATATCTTCTCCAGACTCAAGTCTAATCAATTTGCAATTTTTGTAGAACCAATAAAAGATATATAGTCCGAAAGTGCAAATATAAAGAATTGTAAGTTTTTTTATTGGTACTGCCTGAGAAAAGCTACTTGTTTTATCTGATTGAATTTTATCCGATTTTTCTAACCATTCACCGCAATATCTACATTTAACGGCATTGTCCTGTATTTCTTCAGAGCAATAAGGACATTTTTTCATTAGTCCACCCCCTTTTGGGAATTAATTACTTCTTATAATACCATCTTATATATAATCTTTCAAGAAGAAATAACAAAATGTATAAAAAGCCCAACGCGAGTGATAGCAGCCCTTTTTTAATATTATTTTTAAGCCAGCTTGCTTTTGTATACCTTGAGAGGCTGAATCTGTGCTCAATTATAAAAGAATCACAGTACTCTAAAGGTAAAGATATAATATGAAAAGATACAGCAAAGATTAGAAAGTACAGAGCAAGGCTTAAATAAAAGTTATTAATATAAAGATGAGTAAAATATTTAAGTTGGTTAGATAGGCCACTAAAGAGAAAAATTAACAATAAAGCGGCCAGAAATAAAATATTTATAAGATAAACTCTGTTCTTTATGCTCGCATATTGTTTTATCTTTTTAATATTGCTATTTTACATTGCTGTATTTTAAGATTTCTTTAATTTTATAGTTTATTATTTATTATTCTTCTTTATCTTCTGGCTTCCAATCGATAAGAATATTGCCTTCAAAGTATAAATATTTAGTCTTTGAGAGGTAATTGTAATCTACGGGAACTATGGGATAACGGGCATAATAGATCCATTCTTCTTTGGGTTCGGCCCATTTTTCTTTTTCTAATGCATTAACTTTGTTAGGTTGGCCCCATAGCTTTACTACTTCCTCTTTAGTCATTCCTTTCTGGAGTGAAGTAGTTCCAAGGGGATGCCTTAGAATCTGATAAGGCGTAGGTGGTTTCATCTCAGCACAGGAGAGAACTAATAATGCCAAAATCGTTATGGCTATAGTTAAAGATAATATTTTTGTTATTTTCATTTTAAAACCCTCCTCTTTATAACAATTGTGGTTCCCTTGAATTATTTACCAGCAAATAATTAATTTATTTCGTCACTTGTTTTATAATAATTTAGTCGTTGTTCTAAATCCTTTAGACTATTTTTTGTTTCTGATAAAATCTTTTCAATTTTATTAGTATCTGGAGTTGGTTCCTTAAGGGATTCTCCTAAGTCTTTATTTAACTCTTTTATTTTTTGAGCCAGAATTTTATATTCTGATGTAGATTCATCTATAGTAGATATGCACTCATTTATTTTATGAGCCAGATATTTAAATTCATCACTCCATCTTAAGTGTATACGCTTGGCCAAATTGCCACTTTGTATTTCACTAAATGACTTTTTAAAATTGTAAATTGGACCAACTATCCGATGAGTTAAAAATATACCCGCAAATAAGACCAGAGCAATCAAAACCAGCATCCAGGGAATAAGATTTTTATTTACCTCATGCAGAACTTTAACCACTATGCCCTTTTCATAATCAGCGAGCATTGCAGATGTTTCGGGGAACAAAACATCAAGTAGTCTTTTGTCTTCCATCTCTTTGGCATATTGGGTTACCTGACGTTGTCTCAACTGCTCAGCCATTTCAATTTTTTGCTGGAGTTTCTTAGCAGAGAATTCAGGTAGTATTGAGTTTAATATATTGATGTATAAAAAGGCTGCCGTAATAAACGTTGCCAAAAGAAGTATCAGCACAATAATACCCGAGACTTTTAATTGAAAACCAGGATTTATAATATATTGTTTTCTATGGTATCTCTTTTCAGCCATCATAACTCTCCTTTATTTTAATAAAATTCTAGGGAAAATTATTGGATAGGTGGTAATTTTGCCACTTACCTTTGGACCATCTTTTTTATAACAGCCAATTTTAGGTAAGCCAAAAGTAATTGTCTCAGTTGTTTTAATGCAAGCTCCCCCTGTCTTACCACTTGTAGCATTAAGACCCGAGGGAATATCTACCGATAGAACTGTTGCATTGCAACTATTTATCAACTTAATGCTCTTTTTAAAGTTACCTCGAACCTCTCCTTTTAATCCTATACCTAGAAGCCCGTCGATGATTAATTCAGCGTTCTGAACCAGGCTTTTAATTTTATCTGAATCAAACTCTTCTCTTATTAGCAGGATGTTATTTGTTAGTTTAGTTAAGATTTTAAAATTTATACCTGCTTCCTTTGAAAAATCTTCATTTTGTTTTTTTAATACTATAACTTTTATTTTTTTATAACCGTTGTTTATAAAATGTCTAACCGCTACAAAAGTATCACCTGCATTGTTGCCTCTGCCGCAAAAGAAAACTATTTTACTGTTTTCGCTTCTTAGGAATTTTTTTGAATGTTTAAATACTTCTAATCCTGCATTTTCCATCAGGATCAAAGCCGGTATGTGGAATTCTTGCTGTGCTTTATGATCAATCAATTTCGCTTCTTCAGCTGTAATCTTTTTCATGTCATATTTAACTACTTTCTTAGGCTATGAAGTAATTCTTACATATACTTGTCGTGTTCTTGGTCCATCAAATTCACAAAAGTATATTCCCTGCCATGTGCCCAGTAAAAGTTGTGAATTTTCTATTAAGATGATATCAGTTGCACCAACCAGAGATGATTTAATGTGAGCGGCTGAATTTCCCTCTGCATGAGAGTAGTTATCTTCAAAAGGAATTACCTTATTTACTTCTTTTAGAAAGTCATCTTTGACACTTACATCAGCATTCTCGTTGATAGTTACTGCCGCAGTTGTATGGGGTATAAAGATACAACATATGCCTTCTTTTATATTTGTTTTTTTTACTACTTCTTTTACTTTATGCGTTATATCGATTAATTCAGTTTGTCTGGTCGTTGTGATATTGAATTTTTTAATCATTTGTTCTTTATTCTTCGCTTTACGACATCCTTAATTACCTTTTCATTTATATCTTCATATATTTTTACTTTTCCTATCTTTAACGGCAGAACAAATCTATTTTTACCTGAGATGAATTTTTTATCATGCAAATAAGCCTCCATAATTTTACTTAGAGATACATCTTTAATATGAATAGGTAGACCAACTCTTGAAACAATACTTTCTATCTGGCTCAATGTTTTTTGACTGCAAATATCCAGTCTATTTGCAATATCAGCAGCGCAAACCATTCCAATTGCAATTGCTTCCCCGTGTGTATATTTATCTGAGTAGCCTGAGGCCGCCTCAATGGCATGACCTATAGTGTGCCCGAAATTTAAAATAGTGCGAATAGCTTTTTGTTCTTTTTCATCTTCAGATACAATCTTAGCCTTACTTTTGGCTGATCTGTATATAATATAACTTAGTGATGACTTATCGTATTCCAGTAGTTTATGGTAATTATGTTCAATGAATTGAAAAAGTTCGGTATCAGCAATTATTCCATATTTTATTACCTCGGCTAAGCCGGATAACATCTGTCTTGAATTAAGGGTTGAAAGAGTTGATATGTCACTAAACACTAAAGACGGCTGATAGAATGCTCCTAATAGATTTTTACCTTCAGCCAAATCAACTGCCACTTTTCCTCCAATACTTGAATCAACTTGAGCGAGTAATGTGGTGGGGATTTGAATATAAGGAATGCCTCTTTTGTAAACTGCAGCTACAAAACCGGCTAGATCTCCAACTACCCCTCCGCCTAAAGCGATAATAAAAATTCTTTTTTTAACATCAATTTTTGCAATATCAGAAAGCACTTTCACAAAATATCTTACAGACTTAGATTTTTCTGTATCTGGAATATTTATAAAGTTACCTTTTATGGAAATTTTCTTGAGGACGCTGATTATTTTCTCATTGAAGAGTTTTTTTATTTTGGGGTTTGTAATAATGATGGCGTGATTGCCAATGTTTAATTTTTTTAATATCTTCACTAAGTAATCAAACTGATCATATCCGATTAAAACATCATACTTTCTTTCTTTTAAGTTAACCGAAACTTTTTTGAGATCTTTCATAGATTTTAGTATATCAATTATATTATTTTAAGTCAAGATATTAGAGAGTCATAGATACATTGAGGGTTATCAGTGTATACTGTAAAGTTTTAATATTATCTGGACTAGGGGCATTATTACTATGTTGAACCCATTGAAAAGAAAAAAGAACGCTAAAACTATCATGAAACCGTAAGGTTCTATTTTTTGATACCACCATGATAATTCTCTTGGTAAAGACGCCTGCAGGATTTTAGAACCATCCAGTGGTGGTATGGGTATAAGATTGAATATTCCCAATATGAGGTTTATAAAGATTAAGTATGCTAAAAAAGATAAGAAAGGATTTATTGATAGAGTACGACCAATCAAAACATCGAAAACTATATCTGAGGGCAGGATGCCGCCCAGCCTTAAAAGTAAAGCAGCGCCAGTTGCCACCAGGAAATTAGATACTGGTCCAGCTACTGCAACTTTAACCATATCTTTCTGGGGGTCGTTTAAATTGTAAGGATTCACTGGTACAGGTTTAGCCCATCCAATGGTAGCAGTACCTCCTGACATTATTAATATAGCAATCGGTACTATTATAGTGCCTATAGGATCTATGTGAACGATAGGATTGAAACTAAGTCTACCAGCATCTCTAGCTGTGGGATCGCCCAGTTTTTCTGCTATTCGACCATGGCTGTATTCATGGATAATTACAGCTATTAGAAGAGACAAAATTAAAAAAAATTTATCTAAAAACCATAGGATTACTTGCATATTTTTTGTCTACTTAAATAATTTCTTAACTAGCTGAGCCGTTCTTCTTCCTAAGTCTTTGCACTGATTTTCAGCTCTATCATCCGGCGAATTAATAGCTACGGCTCCGTAGTGATCCCCTTGGGAGTTACCTTGAACAATCATTCCGTGTATAAGCATAGCTTCTAAAATTGATAAAATAGTTGTTTCGTTTCCACCGCCAATGTTTGCTGATGTAGTAAAAGCAGCTCCCACTTTGCCATTTAACCGGCCGTGAAATTTAACACTTTCATCTAGAAGTTTTTTTATTTGCCACGCCATAATTCCGTAGTAAGTAGGTGAACCCATAATAATGCCATCATAGCTTAGCAATTCCTCAGGGTTTACTTCTTCCGCTTTTTTTATCACGCTTTCAACATTTTCTTCATTAATTCCTTCTTGGATAAAATTAGCCATTTTTTCTGTGTTGCCGCCTTTTGAAAAATACGCGATTAATATTTTTGGCATATTTTCCTCCTTAGTATTTATATTCAATTTTCTCGACCATTATTAGGGGATGTTTTAAATTAATTTTCTTCTTATTGCCCCAAATATATACCGGACAATCGATGTAATTATAAAGATTTATTTTATTGCTCTTTAAATAGTATTCAGTTTTACCTTTTATTAATAATCTGTGTGTCGCCGGATTGCCAATGATATTACCTAAGTCTTTTATAACTCCTTCTGTTTCAAAAGAATATGTTTTTGTTTTTCTCGGTTCTCTTTGTTTTTTAATGTTGTTTAATTGCTTAAATCTTTCTATTTCTGCTCTGTTTTTCTCTAATGCTTTTTTTCTCTTGAATTTTTCATAATCTGAATAATAAGTTATATATTTTTCAGAAACCCAGCCCACACAGTTAGAGGGCGCCTTTATCTTGTACCAGTTATTTGACAATCCTACTATTTTTACTTTATCTTGTTTATTTAACTGTCCTAAGATATTGTATTTTGTTGCGGCTCCCGCTCTAACATTTAAATTATTAACCTTAACTATTCCGTCTCCGTTGACATATTTTTTAGAAACAAAACAGAATATATCATCTGGCAGTTTAATCTTATACCAGTTATAATTTTTACCGAGCACCACGAGCTTTTCATCTTTTTTGAGATTTTTGAGGAGAGTGAAATTCTCATTGTACCCCGCTCTTAATTTAACGTTTTCTTCGGTGATACCGCCTATGAAAGGATAGTTGTAAGCCTCAGCAGAAAATACCGAATATAATAGAATTAAACCAACCATGCAAAGCACTAAGTGAGTTTTACTTAACATGTTATTTCTTTTTTTCTTTGTCGCCTTGTTGTTTTTTTTCACTGCCCTGAGTTTCTGGTTGTTGCTCTTGCGTTTCTTCAACCTTCTTTTCCTCAACTTCCTTTTCTTTAGGTTTTTCTTTCTTTAATTTCAACCTTAGTACTTTAACCTTAGGTAGGCCAAAAGCTGAATCTCCTTCCTTCCATTCTCCTTTTTCTTTTAAGATTTTAAGCTGTTCTAGGCGACCAAGAACACTTCTTTGTTTCTTGTCTTTAGCAGTTGATTTAAGACTTCGATGCTGGGACATTTTTACCCTCCTTTAATGAGTACGTGACTTATGGAATGTCAATGAACATAAATCACTGTGCGAATTAAACCCTTGACATCAAAGATGTCAAGGATAAATTCAGACATATAATTTATGTTCACTCTGTTCCATAAATTGTGTCTTTATTTATTTTTCTTATGAAGCAATCTTTATATTTAATTTTTAATTTATTTTGTTTGTTAAGCGCTTCTTGTTTGTTCTTAAATTTTCCTACATAAACAATATTGTAATCTCCTCTTTTTTCTATAAAAACATTGTCATTTTTTTCTTTTAATTTTTTAACTTCTTCATTAGCCTGAGGTAATTTTTTAAAAGCAGCTACTTGTACTGTGAATATTTTTTGTTCGACGGGAATTGCTGTAACAATTTTTTTTAATTCTTTTTCGTTTTCAGATTTAACTTCATGCTCAGCTGTTTGTTGCGTATATTTAGCCTTTTTGAAATATCGCGTTGCTTCAATTTTTTTACCTCTTTCAACCCCGAGCGAGAAAATTATAATAAAAAGTATAACAATAGCTATGGCAAAAAATATTAATTTTTCCTGCGATACAATTATATTAATTTTTTGAGCTCTCGGCAGTTTCTTAAAAAACATTCGTCCCTTCTTTTGGTTTTTTGAGAATTCATCAAATAGTTCAGGTTGATAGTTTTTACTTTCATTCATCTTTAATATCTGCCATCGTTTTTATTTAAAGTTGAAATATCTATGTTGAATTTTGACCATTCTCCTTGAGTGTTAACATTAAGTAAAGTTTTTGTAAGGTCTGACATATTTTCAGTTAAACCAACTGGTAAATATAAATCAAGCTTATAGTCAGTACTTTTGTTGTTGCGGGTTATGTTCCCATAAACTTTTGCTTTCTGTCCCACAGCTTCAATATTTTCAAAAGATATAAGTCCTTTCTTTGTGATGACTTCTGCTTTGACGCATTTAAAGTTGAGTCTATTTAAAGATGAAAAGTTTGAATTTTCAGATAATAAATCTAAAATTAGAAAAAGATTATTTTTTTTATTATATAGTGCAATATTTTCCATAGAGCAGTTTATAGCAAATTCTCTATTGATAAAAGAAATACGCACAGGTTTTAAAACTGTTTTGCCTGCTGTAAGTTCAAAATTCTTTTTATAGAACTTAATGCTATCTACTTTTATTCCTTTAAATATTTGAAAATTAAATCCTGCTAGGTCTATCTTAGCATTGAATGCTTGCTCAAATTTAGATTCAAGTGCTGATTTTAATAGTAAAGATGATAAAGGACTAATGATTACAATTGTCAAGGTTATGATTAATGCTAATATTATTAAGAGAAATTTTTTTAACACTATTTTATTATTTTTTCTTTTTTGATTTTTTTCTTCTGGATAACTTTTAATAAAGCTTTGACTACGTCTGGGTCAAACTGGCTGCCACTATTTTTTTCTATTTCCATTATTGCTTGCTTTAAAGATTTAGCTCTTCGGTACGGTCTTTTAGTTATCATTGCCTCTAAGGCGTCAACAACTGATAATATTCTTGCTCCTAGAGGAATTTGCTCCCTTTTTAAACCTTCCGGGTATCCAGAACCGTCATAATTTTCATGATGATGCAATATAATTGGTATAGCAGGTTCTAACGCTTTTAGATGTTTGAGTATTGCCGCACTCCTTGAGGGATGCTGCTTAACCAGTTTATATTCTCTAGACGTTAAAGAAACATTTTTCTTTAATATGTCTTCTGGTATTCCAATCTTTCCAACATCATGCAATAAGGCTGCATAGTTTAAAGTGTCTATTTTTTTAGCCGATAGATTTAATTCCTTTGCTATATCCTTAACTAATTTTCTAAATTTAATTTTTGAAATATGGGGTTGAACTTTACGCGATCCTGATAAAGCAGATAATGATTCAATGCTTCCCAAGGTTAATTTTTCTTGTTGCCTATGCAATGTAATGTCTCTTATGGCAATAACAGCTTGTTCAGACAAAGTTGTCAGTATATCTTGATCAAAATACCTAAAAGGTTTATTGTCAATTTTTTCAGAAACAACAATTACACCCAATACATCTTCTTCTATCAATGGCATAGCAAGGGAATCCTCGGTTAGAATTGGAACAGCGATTTTTGCAGTGCGACCCACGAGCTCTTTTCCTAATTCTACTCTTTCTTTTTTATTTATCTCTCCTTTTTGAGTTACTGTAACCGCATGATTTAAATATTTCTTTGTTTTACTCATTAGATATATAGAACATTTTTTTACTCTCATTACTTGCAGACTCAATCTTGCAATTTTAGGTAAAAGTTCCTTTAAATTTAAAGCGGTGCTTATCAGACGGTGTATGGTGTGAATTGTTGAAAGGGCTGCAGTTCTAGGTTGTATTGTTTCATAAAGCCGTGATAGTTCTAAATCATTCTGCATCTTTAAAATTAAAACACGCAGATAATTATCAAAGATATTAATATAATTTTGAGATATATTTTTCTTAATATTGAATAAAATGATATAGCCGAATATTTTATTTTCTTTTTTTAAAGGAAAGACATAAACTAGATAGGTTCTTGCATTTTTAATTATTTGTTTATTTCTTGTTCTTCCGGCTTTCCTTAACGTTTTGTAGATTCTATCAAATGTTTTCTTGAGTTTTGCTTTATTTTTATCTTTTATAGAAGGACAACTGTTTATTAATTCTTGAGTGTTTTGAGGCATATGATTAAGTTTTACCCATTGAATTTTCTCGCCGAAAACTTTAGAAAATATAGCTTTCATTTTTTTATATTGCTTACTATTTATTAATCTATTGAATAATTCAAGATCATTTTGTTTCATTTAGAATTAAACCCTTTCATATGGCTCAAACAGCCTTTTATATTCGTTTAAGGCAAACCTATCAGTCATACCGGCAATATAATCACAGATAACTTTGTATATCCCATCTTTTTTCACTAATTTTAGTTTCTCATCGGGCATAAGTTTTGGTTTGTTTAAATAAACTTTAAATAACTGACGTATGAACCTTTCTGCTTTATCAGACATTCTTATAACTCGAGGATGATTGTATAGACTATTAAATAAGAAACTGCTCAGTTCTTCTTTTTTCTCATTGAATTTTTTACTAAAACTAACTACTTTATATTCGCTCTCTCTGGCGTCTTTAGGTGAAGCAATTTTGTATTTATTGAGTCTCTTTCTTGTTTCATTGAGTAAATCAGTAACATAAAGATTAATTAAATCCCTGATGACTAAGCATCGTTTTATTTTTTTATTAACCCTTGGGTAAACCTTATTAATACGGTCAGAGGCAAATTTCCTTTGGAACGGAAGTTCTATGACCTTCACCAG
>CAZKQD010000027.1:0-12033 GCA_964554835.1 uncultured Planctomycetia bacterium
ATTCTGATAAAATGCATTCTCATTTTACCAGAAATATGAGCTAATATCTTGTGGCCATTATCTAGTTCTACCCTAAACATCGTATTGGGTAGTGCTTCAAGAACTTTTCCTTCAACTTCAATTGCTTCTTCTTTTGGCATATTTTTTGCCTCTTATTTCAGGTTAATACCTCAACCTTTTTTTCACTTATATAAATTGTATCTTCAAAATGAGCACACAGTTTTCTATCCTTTGTCACCACTGTCCAATCGTCATCTAAAACTTCTACTCTACAATTGCCTGCATTTACCATGGGTTCTAAGGCTAGCACCATGCCCGGCTTTAACCTTATGCCAGTGTGGGGCTTACCGTAATTAGGTATCTGAGGGTCTTCATGTATAGCTAATCCTACGCCATGACCTACAAATTGGCGCACAACTGAAAATCCTTCAGCTTCAACAAAACCCTGTATTGCATAAGATATATCAAAAAGCCTATTGCCGCTTATAGCCTGCTTTATACCGAGTTCCAAAGATTTATGAGTTACTTCTATTAGTCTCTTAGCCTCCGGGAGTACTTTATCGGTAACTGTATAAGTTCTCGCTGCATCACCGAAAAATCCATCAAGCTCTACGCCAACATCTATGCTTATTATATCAGTTTTCTTCAAAGATCTCTTTGAAGGTATGCCATGTACCAATTCTTCATTTATTGAAGTGCAAATATTAGCAGGATATCCCTTATATCCTTTAAATGATGGCGCTGCTCCTTTAGAGCTTATAAATTTCTCTGCCTGCCTGTCTAATTCTTCAGTCGTAATGCCGGGTTTTATTTTATGTTGTAAAAAATCAAGTGTTTGGTGAACCACTTCGCATGCTCTTCTAATTTTCTCAACCTGACTTTTAGACTTTAATAGTATCACTTAATTCCTTTCTTATCAAATACCTCAGTCAGTTTATTAAAAAGAGCTTGAGCTTCTAAATCCCCTGATATTACATATAATTTATCTATATCTCTGTAATAATCTATTAATTCTGCTGATTCTTCTTTGTAAACCTTTAACCTATTCTTTATTGTTTTAAGTCTATCATCTTCTCTCTGATATAACGGACCTCCGCATTTATCGCAAATTCCTTCTTTTTTTGGAGGCATATTAATAATATGGTATACTGCTTGGCAACTTTTACAGATACGCCTTCCCGAAAGTCTTTTTATAATAACGTCTTCAGAGGTTTTTAGATAAACGGCTAAGTCGATTTCTTTATTGTTTTCCTTTAATTTTTTATCGAGTTCCTCTGCCTGATTTACATTCCTTGGAAAACCATCCAGGATAAAACCTCTTTCTGTATCTTCTTTACCTATTCTGTCAATGACCATCTTTATAACTATACTATCAGGAACAAGCTCGCCTTTGTCCATGTATTCCTTAGCTTTAATGCCTAAGTCAGTGTTTTCTTTTACCTGCTCTCTTAAAATATCACCTGTTGAAATATGTGCTGTCTTATAATGTTTTTGCAATATATCAGCTTGTGTTCCTTTACCTGCACCAGGCGGACCTAGTAGAATTATCCGCATCTTATCTCCGTGATTTTATTCTACCTTTTTTCATAAATCCTTCATAATGTCTCATCACCAGATGTGATTCAATCTGCTGCACAGTATCAAGCATAACGCCAACAATAATTAATATACCTGTCCCACCAAAAAAACTTGCTATTAAATAAGGAATTTTTAACCAGGCGCTAACTAAACTTGGTAAAACCGCAATTACAGCTAGAAATATCGCGCCGGGTAAAGTTATTCTTCCTAATATATAGTCAAAATAATGTTCAGTTGGTTTACCTGACCTTATACCAGGTATAAAACCGCCAACTCTTTTTAGATTCTGGGCAACATCATGCGGTTTAAATACAATTGCTGTATAAAAATATGTAAAGAATATAATGAGTAAACTATAAACGACGGTATAAACCAAATGTCCGCCAGTAAACATCTTAGCTATTGTTCTTAAAAACTCACTCTGAGTAAACCCTGCAATGGTTCCTGGAAAAAGTAAAACCGACTGAGCAAAGATTATTGGTATTACACCAGCCTGATTTACACGTAAAGGAATATAAGTACTGTGCCCTCCATAAATCTTTCTGCCTACTATTCGCTTGGCATACTGAACCGGTATTCTACGCTGTCCTTGAGTAATTAAAATAACTGATACAATTACAAACAGTAGCATAGTTATCATAAGTAATATTGTAGGAGGTGTAATCTGAGCTTCACGTCCAAAAGGCGTTATGTAATCAATAAATAGATTCGAAGCTGGTGGTATACGCGATATAATACCTGCAGTAATTATTATTGAGATACCATTCCCAATGCCATTTGCAGATATTTGCTCGCCAAGCCACATTAAGAATGTAGTGCCCGTTGTAAGTGTTACCATTATTAATAATCTTAGAGGCCAACCAGTAAATTGCACCATTTGCAAACCGCCAAAACTTGCAGGATTCTCAAGCCATGAGGCAATAAAGATTGACTGAACAAGACACAAAAGTACTGTCCCATAACGGGTATAGTGAGTGATTTTTTTTCTGCCATCAGGTTCTCTTGCTAATTTTTCGAAATAAGGAATAACAGCAGTAAGAAGCTGTATTATAATTGAGGCTGAAATATAGGGCATAATACCTAAGGCAAATACTGTCGCTCTTTGCATTGCCCCGCCTGAGAACATATTCATTAAGCTAAAAAGTGTGCCAGATTTGCTTTCAAAGAACTGAGCCAAAGCTTGAGCATTAATTCCTGGTATTGGGACATACGCTCCCACTCTAAAGACTGCAATTGCACCTATGGTGAATAATATCTTTTTCTTAAGCTCTGGTATTTTAAATGATTTTGCTAATGCTCTAATCATAGCTATTTTATAACTTCGATTTTTCCTTTTGCTTCTTTGATTTTTTCCTCAGCTGATTTTGAGAATTTATGTGCTTGAACAATTAAAGATATTTTTAACTCACCTTCTCCTAAAACCTTTATTTTATTTTTTAATGTATTTATAATTCCTAATTCTTTTAATTTTGTAGGATTTATAACCTCATTTTCCTTAAATCTGTTTAGTTGTTCTACATTAACTATCTGATAGTTTTTAGGAAATTTACTTCTAAAGCCTCTCTTGGGCAATCTTCTTATTAAAGGTATCTGACCACCTTCAAAGCCAGCTTTACTCTTTGAGCCAGAGCGAGATTTTTGGCCATTTTGTCCTCTACCGCAAGTCTTTCCTCTGCCTGAACCTGAACCTCGGCCAACTCTTCGTTTTCTCTTGCGACTTCCCTTTGGGCTTTTTAATTCATTTATTTTCATTCTCTTTTTCCTTGGCTGCTTTTTTAGCTTGTCTATAATCTTTTGATTTTAAATTCTTTAATCCTTGTTCACATGCTCTTACGACATTTACAGGATTAGTTGAATTTAAACACTTAGTAAGAATATCTTTAATTCCAGCTACTTCACATATTGCTCGTACAGCACCGCCGGCTATAATTCCAGTTCCTTCCTTAGCTGGTTTTAAGAGCACCTTTGCTGCTCCATAATTTCCGATTATCTGATGAGGTATAGTGTTTCTATCCATAGGTATACTAAACATATTCCTTTTTGCCTCAGTTGAAGCTTTTCTAATAGCCTCTGCTACTTCTTTAGCTTTGCCATAACCCCGTCCAACGCTGCCATTCTCATCACCAACTACAACAATAGCACTAAAGGAAAACTGACGTCCACCCTTTACAGCTTTGGTAACTCTATTGATAAATATAACTTTTTCCTTTAGTTGTCGTTCTTCTTGATTTACTTCTGGCATAAGTATATTCTCTCTCCTTGTTTGTTTTAGAATTCTAAACCTGCTTCTTTAGCAGCTTCAGCAAAAGCCTTGACTCTTCCATGATATATATAACCACTTCTATCAAAAACGCATTTTTTTATATTCCTCTTTTTAGATTCTTGAACAATCATCTTAGCTAGAACTTTAGCCGCTTCTTTATTTCCTCCGTATTTATATTTCTTTCTAAACTCTGGATTCAAAGTAGATATACCAAAAAGAACCCTGTTTTCTATATCGTCAATAAATTGACAATAAAAATGCATATTGCTTCTATAAACATTTAGTCTTGGCCTTTCATTCGTACCCATGACTTTCTTGCGGATTCTCTTATGTCTTTTTTTTCTTCTATTAATTTTTTTCATAACCTTTGCAATTGTTCTCTTATCTCTTATACAACAGATTTACCAGCTTTTCTTCTTACATATTCTCCTTTATATCTAATACCTTTACCTTTATAAGGTTCGGGCTTATAGAAATTTCTAATTTCAGCTGCTACTTCTGCTACTTCTTGCTTGTCAATGCCTTTTACGATGATCTGAATAGGTTTAGGAGTCTCGATTGTAATGCTCTCCGGGATCTGATAGTCTATCGGATGAGAAAATCCAAGTTGTAAATTCAACCTTTTACCTTGAATCTTAGCTCTTAATCCAACTCCGTGAATTTCCAATTCCTTTGTATATCCTTCAGTAACACCTATTACCATATTATTAATAAGGCTCCTAGTTAAACCATGCAATGACTTATCAAGTTTTAGATCAGAAGGCCTCTTTACTATGATCTTATTATTTTCTATCTCAACCTTTATGCGGTGGTGAATTTTTTGCTCTAATTTCCCTTTAGGACCCTCGACAGTTACAATGTTGCTTTCAACTTTAACTTCTACTTTATCTGGTATTAGAATGGGTTTTTTACCAACTCTGGACATAATTTTTTTCCTTTAATGAGCGCACGATTTACCGAATGAAATGCTGGTAAATCGTATGCGCGAATTAAACCCCCCACCACTTTTACTGCAATGCTTGATTTTAAAATAAGACAATTTTTCTCTTGTAATACCTCTATATTTACCACCACATTTTATTAATAAAAGTGGCGGGGGGTGAATTCAGCTAAAGACTTATGTTTGCTTCGCTCCATAAGTCTCATCTTCATTCACTTACCAAACTTGACAAATGATTTCTCCTCCGATGCCCCCTTCTCTTGCCTGTTTATCAGTCATGATTCCTTTAGATGTAGATAAGATTGTAATCCCTAATCCATCTAAAGCAGAAGGTATCTCATCTTTACCTTTATAAATCCTTAAGCCTGGCTTAGAAATCCTTTTTATCTGAGTAATAACCGGATTGCTGTCTTCATTATATTTTAAATATAACCTTATCAATCCTTGCTTATCATCTTCTATCAATCTAATATTTTTTATAAAGCCCTCTTCTTTTAAAATCCTCGCTATTTCTTTAAGCATATTGGATGCAGGAATATCTACTTTTTCCTTTTTCCGCAAATAAGCATTTCTAATCATTGTTAAAGCATTAGCAACTAAGTCTGTAATCATCTAATACTCCTTTATATTAATCTTACCAACTTGCCTTGGTTACACCAGGTATCTCGCCACAAGATGCCAATTCTCTAAAACATAGACGGCACAGACCAAATTTACGCATATAGCCTCTAGTGCGTCCGCACCTTGAACATCTGTAGTATTTTCTAGTTTTGAATTTTGATTTTTTCTTTGTTTTTTCTATCAATGCTTTTCTAGCCATATCTACCCCGCCAAAGCTATTTCTTAAACGGCATGTTAAACATTTTCAATAATTCATAAGATTGCTCTTTATCTTTAGAATCTATAACTATAGTAATATTCATTCCGATAGCTCTATTAATCTTATCATAATCAATTTCTGGGAAAACTGTCTGTTCCTGTAAACCGATGGTAAAATTGGCTTCTTTATCAAATGAATTAGGATTAATCCCTCGGAAATCCTTAATTCTTGGCAAAGCTACATTAATAAAACGGTCTAAAAATTCATACATTCGCGCGCCTCTTAATGTAACCATACAACCAATAGGATTTCCCTTCCTAATTTTAAAGTTAGAAATTGATTTTTTTGCTCTTGTAACAATGGGTTTTTGACCAGTAATTTGAGCTAATTCCTTCATACCATTTTCTATAAGTTTAAAATCCTGGGCACCCTCGCCAATACCCATATTTATAACAATTTTTTTAAGCTTGGGTACTTGGAATTTATTTTTAAACCCAAATTTCTCCATAATCTTGGGGATAATCTCTTCATTGTAATATCGTTGTAGTTCTGGCTTTTTCATACCTGATATTAAATCTCCTGTTTGCATTTTTTACAGATTCTTTTTTTTGTATTATTTTCTCTTTTAAATCCTATTCTTACGGATTTTTTGCATTTTGGACAATAAAGCATAATATTTGATATATGAATAGGGGCCTCTAATTCAATAATTCCTGCCTGATCTTGCTGACGTCTCTTTTTTGCGTGCTTTTTAACTAAATTCAGACCCTCTACTATTGCTTTTCCTTCTTGAGGAAAGACCTTAAGCACTTTAGCTCTTTTCCCTCTTTCTTTGCCACCAATTACAACTACTGTATCATTCTTTTTAATCTTTAACACTTTTAAATTACCTCTGGAGCCAATGATATTATCTTCATAAAATTATTATCCCTTAACTCTCGCGCTACTGGACCAAATATTCTGGTGCCTCTTGGGTTTTTCTGATTATCTATTAAAACTATGGCATTATTATCAAATTTCAAAGTTGAGCCATCTTTTCTTTTTATGGCTTTTTTAGTTCTAACCACTACACCTTTTGCAACTTCACCCTTCTTGACAGCAGCATCGGGTATAACCTCTTTTATGCTTACAGTAACGATATCTCCCACCTCTGCGTATTTTTTATTCTGCCGACCTACTACCCTTATGTAGCTGGCCTCTTTAGCGCCTGAATTATCTGCTATATCTAATCTGCTTCTTAAATATATCATTTGATTATTTCTACCAATCTCCATCTTTTATCTTTAGATAGAGGACGAGTTTGAGCGATTTTTACTTTATTATTAACTTTTGCTTTGTTTTCAGCATCATGAACTTTAAACTTATTGTGCCTTTTTATAATTTTGCCATACAGACGATGCCTTGTAATCCTTTCTACCTCAACTATAATAGTTTTATCCATCTTATCACTTACAACAACTCCTACCAATTCTTTCTTTTGTCCTCTATTGCTGTTTTTCACTGGCATGTTCTTTCTCCTTCAAAATTGTTAAAACTCTGGCGATATTTCTTCTGATAGTTCTTATTCTATCCGGTTTTTCAACCTGTCCACTTTTTACATCAAACCGAAGTTTAAACAATTCTCCCCTATATAATTTTAACTTTTGATTTAACTCATCTATAGTTAATTCTCTTAACTCTTTTGTTTTCTCTGCTTTCATTATAAGCTTTGCCTCGTAATAAATTTAGTCTTTACGGGTAATTTGTGAGCAGCTAATCTCATGGCCTCTTTTGCTAAATCTTTTGGAATGCCACCCATCTCAAATAAAACTCCGCCTCTTTTTACCACTGCAACCCAACTTTCCGGGGAACCCTTACCTTTACCCATCCTCGTCTCAGCAGGTTTTTTACTGACAGGTTTATCAGGAAAAATTCTTATCCAAACTTTGCCTCCTCTTCTTACATGACGCGTTAAGGCAATACGCGCTGCCTCAATTTGTCGATTACTCACCCAGCCATTTTCTAAAGTCTGCAGTCCAAACTCGCCAAAGTTTAGTTTAGAGCCAGATAAGGCTATTCCCTTCCTTGTTCCACGTTGTGCTTTTCTATATTTGACTCTTTTAGGCATTAGAGGCATAGTTATACTCCTTTTCTGTCAACTACTTCAGGGAGAATTTCTCCTTTATAGATCCAGACTTTTACTCCAATGGTGCCATATGTCGTCTTTGCTTCTGTAAATCCGTAATCTATATCGGCTCTTAATGTGTGCAGAGGAACCTTTCCTTCTTTATATGTAGCTCTTCGCGACATCTCTGCGCCATCTAATCTTCCGGAACAAATTATCCTTATGCCTTCTATTCCAGAATTAATAGCATTATAAACTGCTTTTTTCATAGCTCTTCTATGTGAAACTCTTTTTATTAGTTGAAAGGCAACGTTTTCAGCTACAAGTTGGGCATCAACTCGAGGATCTTTAATCTCTTTGACATCAACATAAATTTCTTTACTGGTTATCTCCTGAAGTTCCTCTCTTAAGCGGTCTATATCAGAGCCTCGTCTACCTATTATAATGCCGGGTCTGGCAGTATAAATCGTAATTTTAATACTCTCTGAAGATTTTTCTATATCAATAGTCGATATACCTGCTTTGCTAAAATTTTCCTTTATGTGTTGACGTATCTTTATATCTTCTGCTAATGCTTTGCCAAAGCCACGCTTATCAGAAATCCAGCGTGATTTCCAGGTTTTAATAATACCTATTCTTAATCCATATGGATGTACTTTTTGACCCACTTATTTCTCCTTTTTCTTATTTTTAGTAGTTTTTTTGCTTGTCTTTTGCTTTTTAGCCTTCTTTTTAGCTTGTGTCTTAGCTTGTGGCTTTTTTATCTTTTTTTTCTTTGAAGTAGATTTGATTTCTTTCTTTTTAGGGCTTATTCTATCTATTTCTAATTCTATATGTGAAAGTTTCCTATGGATCTGGCTTGCTTTTCCAAAAGATTCTGCTCTATATCGTTTTAAAAAGGGACCCCCATCGACCATAATTTTACTTATATAGATATTATCTATATCTTGATTAGCCTGCTTGGCATTACTTATAGCAGAATTTAATAAATCCTTTATCGTTCTTGAGATCTTTTTATTTAAAGCGGTTAAAATATCCTGCGCTTCCCTTACGTGCTTTCCACGTATAAGGTTAACCACGTCTCTTGCTTTCTTGGGTGATATTCTTATAAATCTTAACTTTGCTCTTGCTATCATATGAACCTATCTTATTTTATAGAGGTTGAACGTTCTGTGTGCGCACTATGTTTTCTGAAAATTCTAGTCGGTGCAAATTCACCAAACCTATATCCTACCATTTTCTCAGTAACAAAAACAGGCATAAATGTTTTACCGTTATGGACGTTAAAGTGTAAACCCACAAATTCTGGTAAAATCATAGAACTCCTCGAGAAGATTCTTATAGGTTGTTTCTGTCCGGTCTTCTTTGCATCTTTAATCCTCTTTAATACCTTAGGATGTACGTAAGGTCCTTTCTTCACAGACCTTGACATTATTTCCTCCTCTTTTTCTTAGACGGTCTTCTTTTCATAATATACTTATCTGAATATTTTTTCTTCCTTCTAGTTTTGAAACCTTTTGTGGGTTTACCCCACGGAGTCGACGGATGTCGTCCTCCAGACGACTTACCCTCTCCTCCACCGAGTGGATGATCAACGGGGTTCATAGCTACGCCTCTTACTTTAGGGCGTCTGCCTTTGTAGCGACTGCGGCCTGCTTTGCCTAAAGATTGCCTTTCATGATTAATATTTCCAATCTGCCCAATTGTCGCCCTACATTGTTTCCTTATTAAGCGAATCTCCCCTGAAGGCATCCTTATATGAGCAAAATTACCCTCATGAGCCATAATAGTAGCTGCTGTACCTGCTCCTCTGGCAATTTTCGCACCTCCTCCTGGGTTAAGTTCTATATTATGAATAGGTGTCCCTGGGGAAATACTGCTGAGGGGCATAGAATTCCCTGTTTTCATTTCACACCTATCACCTGAGATTACAGTATCTTCTACTTTCAAGCCCAAAGGACAAATAATATACTTTTTTTCGCCATCTTTATATTCTAAAAGAGCAATATTAGCTGATCTATTCGGATCATACTCAATTGATATAATCTCAGCTGGCATATCACTTTTGTCTCTTTTAAAGTCTATAATTCTATATTTACGCTTATGGCCTCCTCCTCTGTGTCTTGCTGTTACATGGCCACGGTTGTTGCGACCACCCTTTTTCTTAATAGGCTGAGTAAGAGACTTCTCAGGTTTCTTGCTCTTAGGTTCAAGCTCATTTGAATCTTCAAGCTTAGTCCAGCGTTGTGTTGGTGTTGTTGGTTTTCTCGATTTAATTCCCATATTATACAAGCTCTATTTAAGTTGTGTCAATAGTATGACCTTCTTTTAAAGTAACTATTGCTTTTTTCCAGTCAGGAGTCCTGCCTGGTTTAAACCTTACCCTTTTTACCTTGCCACGCATAGCTATAAGATGAACCTTTTTCACTTCTACATTATATATATTCTCGATAGCTTTCTTTATCTCTAACTTATTTGCTTTTTTGTCTACTTCAAAAAGGTACTTATTCTGCACAGCTAAATTTGTGCCTTTTTCAGTTCTTAACATATTCTTTAAGATTTGGTAAGAATCTCTCATATTGTCACTCTTTTATCAATAAGATCTAAAGATTTCTTAGTTATGATTAACTTATCATGAGTTAAGACATCGTGTGCATTAAACTCATCAGCCCTCTTTACTAATATATTTTTAACATTATTAGCTGCCTTCTTCAAATTACCATCGAGCTTATCCGCAATTATTAACAATTTAATGTCATTATTTAGCTTAAGAGCTTTAATTATTTTTATAAATTTCTTAGTTTTGGGTTTATCAATTTCTATTTTATCAATAACTATCAATGCATCATCGTTAATCTTAGAACTAATTGATGAAGCAAGGGCTTTTTTTATTATCTTCTTAGGCAATGAATATGAATAATCTTTTGGTCTAGGCCCAAAAGTAACCCCGCCTCCTCTGAAAATAGGGGATCTGATGGAGCCGGCTCTAGCGCGGCCTGTACCCTTCTGCCTCCATGGTTTCCGACCTCCACCTCTGACTTCTCCTCTTGTTTTAGTAGAAGACGCGCCTATTCTTTTATTAGATAGATACATAGTAATAACCTGATGAAGAACATCTTTGTTAACTTCAGTAAATTTTTTCTCATTAAGCTTTACCGTATCTATCTTTTTACCTTCTGTATTATAAACCTTAATTTCTTTCATTTTTATTTCTTATTGTTTTTTTCCTTGCTCTCTTTCGATTCTTCTTTCTTTTCTTCAGATTTTTCCGCCTTTTTCTTCCTTTTCTTTGCTTTATTTATTATAAGATAATTTCCTTTTTTACCGGGGATAGAACCTCTTATAATAAGTAGGTGGTTATCTACATCTACCTTTAAAATCTCTATATTCTGGACCATAACTCTCTTATTGCCCATTTGTCCCGGCATACGTTTTCCTTTTACTACTCTAGAAGGAGTAGCGCTTGCGCCAATTGAACCAGGTGCCCTATGAATCTTAGAGCCATGGCTTGCTGGTTGACCTTTAAAATTCCATCTTTTCATAACACCTTGAAATCCTTTACCAATAGATGTACCTGTTATATCAATATAGTCGCCAGCTTCAAATAAATCCGCCTTTATTTCATCGCCTATCTTGTATTTATCCTCATCATTTTCTTTAATTCGAATCTCTCTAACAATCTTTAGGGGTTCTACATTAATTTTTTTAAATTTACCCAATGCGGGTTTATTAAGACGTCTCTCTTTCTGTTTTTCAAATCCACACTGAATAGCGCTATAACCCTCCTTTTCTTTAGTTTTGATCTGCAGAATATAGCATGGTCCTGCTTCAATAACGGTTGCGGGCGCAGCTTCCCCATTTTCTTTAAAAATCTGAGTCATGCCTATCTTTTTTCCTAATAATCCATAAGTCATATTAACTTAACTTTCTTACTTATTTTATTTCTATATCTACTCCTGTTGGCAAATCTAATCTTTTAAGCGCATCTATGGTTTTGGAAGTAGGATTGATAATATCAAGTAATCTTTTATGAGTTTTAATTTGAAATTGTTCTCTTGACTTCTTATTAACATGAGGTGATCTTAAGACAGTGTAATCTTCTCTTTTAGTCGGCAAAGGTATCGGACCTGAAACCTTTGCTCCTGTACGCTTGGCTGTCTGAACAATTTCAGCTGTAGATTGATCTAAGACTCGGTGGTCATATGCCTTAAGTCTTATTCTTATTTTTTGCTGTTGTTTTGCCATCTTAGTTCTCTTTTTATAATTATCTTTCACTCTATAACCTCACTAATCACACCTGCTCCAACTGTATGACTACCTTCTCTGAT
>CAZKQD010000028.1:0-2106 GCA_964554835.1 uncultured Planctomycetia bacterium
CAGATAATAAAGCTCTAAAGCTGTCCCTCCGGAAAGCGCAAAATCTTCTGCGTATCTTGAGAAAACATTTAAGATTTCTTTTTGAACTTTTCTGATCTTTTCATTCATATCTTATTCCTAAATAATATAGATTATAACCTATAACTAATATAGATTATAACCTATAACACTTATATTGTCAAGCTTTTTTTAGAGAAACTTTTACCTATTATCTGCTACTAGCTACTTTCTACTAATTACTTCTGTTCTCTGTCCTCTGCCTGCCCCGTAGGCTTGTCCTTCGGGGTCATCTGTTTTCTGTTTTACAGAATGTCTTCATTTAGGCAATGCAATCTTTACTCTTTTGGGTGTCTTATAGCGAATCTTAAACCACAATAATGGATTCCAGAAACATCTCCTTTTTATACTATTGTAATCCTGTCTACTTAAATCATGATGGTTAATTCTATTTTTCATCACTTTAGGATGAGTCCCAAAATAAACAGGAAATCTATTTAATCCTTTTATATTATGTAATCTTTCTTCTTTTCCATCATTTAATGCCGCGTAGCCCAATTTTTGAGCATTTTCTATCTTTAATTCTAATGCCTTTGGTTCATTCACCCAGCCGTAATGATAAATATAACAAGGGCTCTTGACTGTATTTAGTTCGCTTTTATCCTTTTTTTGAAACCCCCAAGCGCCAGAATTGGCCTCTATGGTACCATTATTTCTTACTATTCTATCCTGTTTCTGAAACCATCCAGCATCAATTCTATATCTATAGTAACTGCCATAAAAATGAAACCATCTAAATTTAAATCCATCAACCTGCTTATTATTTAAATATTTCTGCATGTATCTCTTTAATATTGGCAGGTCTTTTTCATGAACAACCTCATCACTCTGAATATAAAAAGCCCAATCACCACTGCATTCGCTTAAGGCGAAGTTGGTTTCTTCGGTTATGACCCCTTCACCTTTTGACATATCCCATCTTCTTTTTATTATCTTTATTTTTGGATTATCAATTGATTGTATTAATTTTAAGGTTTTATCTTCAGAATCGCCAACATTCACAATGAATTCATCACAGATAGGCAATATAGATAAAATCGCCTCTTTTACAGGATAATTATATTTAATTGCGTTTTTAACTATAGTAAATCCACTTACTTTCATTCTATCTCTTTCTGTTTCTCTAAAATTTCCTTAAATATTTCTTTAAACCCATCACCCATCTTTTCCAAACTAAATTCCTTTGCTTTCTCTAATCCTTTTTTAGAAAGTTCATCTCTGTATTTCCTACTACTAAGAATTTTTATTATTGCCTTAGCTATATTATCTTCATTGTGAGGATTTACAAGTTCAGCAGCTTCTTTGCCAATTTCTTTAGTTGAAGAAGCATTTGAAGTAACTACTGGAGTCCCACAAGAAAATGCCTCTAAGATGGGTAATCCAAATCCCTCATAGAAGGAAGGATAAACAAAAACTTTAGCTCCATTGTATAAATATAGTAAATCTTCATGTTTTATATATCCTAATTTAATAACATCATCTTTAAATTTAAAACTTTGTAAGAATTCTCCTACTTCTTGATAAGATTTTACATTTTTGCCAGCTACTGCAATTTTCAAACCAGGAAATTCCTTTTTGATCTCGGGAAAGGCCTTTAATAAGGAAAGTAAATTTTTTCTTCTCTCAATTGATGATACAAAGAGTAAATAATCTTCAGGGAGCTTTAATCTCTTTAGCTTCTCATTTAATAATTTTTTATTATCGATTTTTCTAAACATAGGGTCTACTGCAGAATGTATAACTTTAACTTTTTTTTCTGCCTCAGGGGAAAATTCCAGTAAATCATTTTTAGTATTATAAGAAACACATACTATAGAATCAGCTGCCTTAAGTCGAAGAGGTAAATTTTTAAGCAAGTTCTCCTTGGCATCAGTGCTAGAATATAAGGAAGCTGAAAGAGGTATTAGGTCTTGAACAACTAAGATAAAACTCCCATATGGTGGTGTAAAATCATAAGATGAGCTAATAAATATATCTGCTTTAGGCCATCCCCTCTTTATACCATTAAAATACTGGATATCGCCCTCTTTAAAACTTGGAACCTTCTTT
>CAZKQD010000028.1:2206-11623 GCA_964554835.1 uncultured Planctomycetia bacterium
ATAATATTTTGGTAGACATTCGTCAAAATGTTTTGAATCTTCTTTAAATTTCTCCGTATTGCATAACTTAAGAACTTCTTCTTTGTGTCTTTCTTCATTCCTGGCCCATTCGAAAAAAGGCCAATATACATGACCAACAGTATCTATGCCATATAAAAACAGTGAAAAGAAATCAAAGTCTTGGTTCTTATCTACTAAATAACGGCTGATTTCTAAAAAAGTCTTATCTTTGGCATAATCCCAAGGATTCAATTTCTCTTCAAAGCCCAAATAATAGTCTATCTCTTCTTCGGTGGTAAAATTTACTTTCCTTAAATCATCCTTGGTTAAATCATTAACTCTTATTATAAATTTTTCAAGTTCATCTGATAACTTTTCAGGATATGTCCTTTTTGGTAAATTGCTCGATTTAAGCCTTTTGGTCTCCTGGGTAGTCTCCTCAAAAGGATACATATAACAACTTACCTGTATTCCATTTATTTCTTCAGCTGGCCAACTGCACATCCAGCCAATATTTATGGACTTTTTATTAAAATCGGTTAAAATATTCCAGAAAGCCTTCTCTTTTCTATCTGTTGCATCATAAAGATTTCTTTTTACAATTCCCCTTGCAATTAGCCACCTTATAGTCTTATTGGCTCGCGAATCTTCAGGATATTTAATCGGAGTGGATTTTTCAATTTCAGGAAGAAAAGGAAATTTAATTTTATACCAGTTTAAGATTCCATGCTCTTTGGGTGTTTTTCCTGTAAATATAGAATTCCAAATTATAGGAGAAGTTGTTGGATATAAAGTTTTTAAGTTAGAATACACCCCATTATCTATTAATCTTTTCAAATTCGGCAAATTTCTCCCTTTTCTTAAAAAGTTATTAAGCAATCGCGGATCACAGCAATCTAAACCTATAAAAATTGTTTTTTTATCTATTTTATAAACATCTACAGAAATTTTCTCTTTAGCTATATTCCCATTTAACTCTTTTTTATCTTCTTTCTTTAAAAACGCAATAATGATAGATGAAATTAAAGCAGGTATAAAAACAAACGATAACCAATAAATATTACCTATATCAATTATTCTATACAGAAAAAACTTAAATAACAAAGCAAATAACAATCCATAAAGAAAACCTGAAGTCATTTGTATCTTTTCTTTTTTATTTATCTGCCATTTAGTTAAAAAATAGCCAAAAATGGCCACTGATAAACCTGTATAGATAGATAATATATTTATTAAGGACAAGCTGATAAATTTATAAAGACCTAAGCCAATTAAAGTTAAAAGCAATCCATAAATTATACCAAGATAAATGTAGCTCAATCCCATAAAGGTACAAAACCAGAAATTGCCCAGAAATGAGAATTTTAACCTGTTTAATGAAATTGTTTTTACGGCAACAACCTCACCAAAAAGATAAAAAGTTATAATCGCCCAAAATAAACTTATTAAAAAGATGTTCATAGTTTTACTTTGTGATAAGTTTCATTCGAATAGAACCTAACGCAGTGAAGGTTTTAATTAATACTGGAATATTAGTATCAGCATCTAAATAAATATTAAAGCTTATTCTATGACGTGCCTTTCCCCCTCTTCTTCTTTCTGATTTGCCTTTTAAGATAAGCAGCGAGTGGTTCTTGACTTGCACCTTTTCTATTACATTAAATGTTACCCTATAATTACTTTGATTGCTGTTTATATTTAGCTCATAGATATTCCCCACTGAGAGCTTTTTATTTCTTAAGAAATAGATAAGAGAAAGTGGATCATATGTGTTTGAAGGCAAGATGTACCTTTCAGTTCCTACGTGGAGCCTTTTTTTATCCTGTTCATAGATTAAAGTCTTGCTTTCTTTCTCCTCCCCTGCCCTATTTATAATTTCTTTATACACCATAGGAAGCAATTTCTCATTATCTACGACGGTTTGCATTTTACCTCTTAATTTTAATAACTTATCTGCTATCCCTGTAGTCTTAAGATCTGCCTCTATCAAGATAGCTTTATTATCTTCATATTGGTAGTTTTCGTTAATATCTATTGATGCCTCACCTAAAGGTAAAATAGACCAGTATACTTTGTATTTTAGATAGTTATTATCTTCAGGAAAATCTAAATTTTTTGGATTAAAAACATACCAATTCCACATAACTGCCGCTATTATAATAACTAATACTACAACAAAAACTTTCAACTTCATAACAGTTCCTCTCTTATTTTAATCTCTGATTTCATATACTTCGATGCCATCAGAGAATCTCTTTATCAATTCCAAATCGGGGTGGTTTCTAATTCTTTCAAGACGCTTGAATTCTTTTAAGTTTTCTGATTCTTCATAATCTTTTGTGTGAACAACTACATATTTAGCACCTAAGGATTTTAAAACAGAAGGCGCATTTTTATCTGCTAAATTAACAACTTTAAGTTTTATTTCATATCCTGGGCGACCAATAGTACCACCGTTGACTAATCGTTTGTGGTGAATAGTTTGATAAAATAGATATTTTGCTTTCTTGTCTTCTTTTATCATAGGATACTCAACAATTATTACATTGTCCGGCTTTTTCTTTAACCAATCATATACTTCTGGATATTTAGATAAATCTATATAATGAGTTAAGGGATTAAACCAAAATTCAAAAATAATCAGCCCACAGAACACACTCGCTGTAATTATCTTTAAACCTTCAACCTTCAACCTTGAACCTTTATCCTTTATCCTTGAAATAATATACTTTAACCCATATCCTGCTAATACTGCCAAAGCAAATAAGACTACTATTCCAAACCTGCAATAAGCTCTATACATAGGTAAAATCTTATACATAAAGAATGACGGGAGATATATTTTAAAACTTCCTAATTGCCACCAAGGTGGCTGTGAAAACAACCATCCTACAATCGCTAAAAATATAAAATATCCAATGTAAAATTTATCTTTCTCTTCTTGCTTATTTTTTATTGACTTAGGACTTAGGACTTCGGACTTCTTGCATTTTAGCTTTCGCCAATATCTAAAAGCTATAAACGCAAGGACTATTGTGGTTATTCCCAAATAAAGCTGGTGTTCTGTAAAGCTTACTCCCCATAAGTGAGAGCCGACAAAATGTTTTGTAAAATTTCCAAATATAGGATGTTCAGTTGAGGGAAGCAAATAACTTAAGGGTTTTGCGGACTGAGTAAATAAATCTTCAAATGGGCGATGATACGGATTGAATCCAGATGGTCCTATATCAAGAGACGGATTAAAATAATTCCTTATTATGGGATAAAATTGTGGCAGTAGAATCAAAAATGCTATTAACCCAATAATAAAAATCTTTCCAATGTATCTTACGTCCCGCCTTATAAGTTTCGGTTTCTTAAAAAACTTGATTTTCCAATTATAAAAGATAATATAGATTAAAAATGTAACTAATGAAACCATTCCTAAATACATAATAGAATAATCAAATGAGAAAAGAAATAAAATTGAGAAAAGAAATAAAAGAACTCGCACTCTTTTTGTCTTTTCTTTGAGTAAAATAGCTGCCAATAATATCAATGGAATCCATTGAAAATAAGTCAACCCTAAATGTTGCCAAGAACGAACAAAGTGCTGTGGCGAAAAAGAAAAAACAATCCCAGAAAACAAAGCAGAAATTCTATTCCTGGTTAAATGAAAAGTCAACAGATACATAAATAAACCTGTAAGAAAAAAATTTGTAAATATTTGAATGTTCCAAACTAAAGTTAAATTATCAAAATGAGTTGATAAAATATAATTTAATTCAAACCATACATATGAAAAATAGCCTGTTGCTGGTATTGTTTCCATGCCAAACGGGTAATTAATCATGTTCGTATATCTTATATTGCCTTCACCTAAATAATTTTGAAGTGTCCAAAATTCCCAAATTAAGCCTAGTGGTTCATCGCTAGATGAAAAAAATGGCAACAAAGTATCTGGATGATTGACAATAGGACAATAAAAAATAGCAACTAATGCAATAATGATTAATAAAATATAGACGTGTTTTTTCATTATTTATTATGTTTCTTTTTAATAAAATTTACTATTTTTAGAATAACTCCAATAACTAAAGAAAAATAAGCTATATTTGCTAACTGTTCCGCAATAATTTTTAAGTGCACCAATAAAAACAATGCTGACAATATAAAAAACGCCATAAAGATTTTTATAAACATAGAAGCTAAATCAGTTTTAATTATTACTTTATTTATAAATTTATACAGCTTTGATATCTCTATATTATTAACTTTGTCCTCTTTTATGAGAATATAAGATATTTTTATAATTTTAGGCACCACTATACTCATAAAAGTCAAAATGAAAAAGATTATACCTACCCCCCAGAAGAAATAATTCGTTAAAACAACAGCGTACAATTTAGAACTGAAGTTATATATTAATACACCGAGAAGGAAAATAATATAAGGAAATAATGAAAAAATAAAATGTCTATATAAAAATTTCTCTATTGCAGAAAGTAATTTTCTTATTAGATAAAATATAGCAATTAATGACAAAGAGCATATTAACCACAAAAATAGAAAAGATAAAAAGTCTATTTTTCTTTTATCAAAAAAACTTGAATCATGAAATAATACGTATCCTACGTCCTCAATATTTCTTCTGTAGTTCTTAATTCTAAAATCCACCGATGGAGGATACCCATCGCTGAATTGAATGGTAAAATTATTGTTCCCTTCTTCTATCATCATAGATGGTACATATACGTAATTTGTAATTATTTCTCTTTCTTTTTTTTCTAAAAATCTATCCATAATAGTTTTGTTATTTACAGTAATATCATCAAGGGAATATCCTCTTCTTGCATACTTAAATTTTATCAGACAAGCATCCTTTTTAAGATCAAATGTTGTAGTCTCTTTATCATTATAGAAATTAATTTTTTTAGATGCTTTCATCGGCTCCCAAGGCTGCTTAATAACTAAAAATTGATGGATAGAAGCCAATAATAAACTTATTATGCAGATAATAATAACTCTGTTAAGTGTAAATGTTTTTTCTTTCATTTTTTACTCCTTTTCAATATTCCTCTTATTCCGATTGTAAAACAAATTATAATTGAAATCGCGCTAATTAAAAGACCTATATAAAATAAACTCTGTGGCCAATAATATAAACATAGGGTAAAATTTTTATTTAATTTGTGATCATTTACATCTACATACCATCCATTGGCCCAACCATTTATAATGTAGTGATTTTTAGACGATATTAGCGGTTTTTTAAATATATACTTCATATCTGAAAGAACTAATTTTAACTCTTTAGGAGAATTTATTGTTATTAAATTCTCTCTGCCTTCATTTTTGACCTTAAAAATTTTCCAGCCTGATTTATACTTTTCATTAAAAACTATAAAAAATGGTTTAACCGCATTATTTAGTTCAATAATATATTTTGTCGGATTAATCTTATTTATATCTATCTTGGCAAAATTTTCGGGTGAGCTTAAATTTTTAGGAACAAATATTTCCTCCCTTTTCTCCCCCACCATAGACGAAAACAATACTGCAGTCTCAGGTCCAAATTCTTTTCTATAGGTTGAGTTAGGTAAAGCATCCAAATCACCTTCTACATAGATTATATTCTTAGGAATATATATGTGGGGTAGCTCGTATTCATTCTTATAAAAATCCCATTTACCTATAGATCTCTCTAAGGTTATCCCTTTTTGTTTGCTTAGTTTATTCTTAATAAATTCAGGTGAGTCATTATCTCCGGACCAGTCATAGATAAAATCATTTCTATGTAAAAGGTATCGGACATTAAGTAGACCTGCTATCTTGCCTGCATAAGGAGTAATCTCATTGTATAAAGAAGAAATAAAAATCTGGTATACTCTATCTAAAGATTCAGGTGGAGCCATACCTTCACCATATTGACGGAAGATAAGGCCTTTGGTGAAAAGTTTTAGAGATATATCATAAGCTCCCCCATATCCCCAATTATAGGCATTGGCTTTATCATCAGGCAGTAAGACCATCTTAAACTGGTCTTCTTTAGAATTAATCCATTCTGCTGACTTAAAGAGATAATCAGGATACTTCTGATGAAAGCCGGGAAGCACCTGCCTTTCTTCTGTAGTTGGAAGCATCCTGCCGAATATAAAACCATAATGATAGATAAGATGAATGGTTATTAATAGGATTAAAAATATAACTTTGGAATGTTTAATTTGTATTTTACTAAATTTTACAATATTAGGTATTTTTTCATAAAGATATCCACAGGTTACAGCTGCCAAATAAGAATAGCTAAGTATAGTAATTAAAGTAAACTTCTGCCAGGGAGCTCTATATACCCAAAATCCAGGTATATGTTTTATCATCCAAAGAAAGACATTGCCAAAAGGAGAATGAATGCCTTTGCTTAAAAACAGAGTAATTAAGGCCATAAGGGTAAAGAATATAACATGTTTTTTCTTTGAGATAAGTATTGCTGAGAAGGCCAATATGGGGAAGATAAAACTGGCTGCTACAAGAAAAGGGTTGTTTAAATAATTAGCAAAGAAAGGCAGATAAAGCCTATTCTTAAAACCATCAAACCATATATTGTCACCATAGAGGCGAAATACATTAAGAAAGCTGTTATAGCGGCTTGTAGCTTCTAATAAACCCATGATGTTGAAGACATCTAGGCTTCTGGAGGTAGTTAGATAACCAGAATTTAAAATATAATTAATGTTTGCAAGAATCCAAGACATGTTTATAGATAAAAAGATTATTCCTAACAAAGACAAAAAAGATAATTGCCTAAAAAGATATTTTTTATCTAATTGTCTGACATTAGAAATAACATAAAAAACAAAACAAGAAAAAATAGCAAAAATAAATATACCGATAACGGGTGGCTGCACTCCAATTCCTATACTTAATAAAACAAATACAGGATAAATTAAAGCAACTTTTTTATAGGAAATTTCTTCTCTAAAACTCCTTATTAGTAATCCTAGCGTTACAGGAATCAAAATAGTACCAGATAATTCTCCCTCTCTTGCAATCATCCATATGTGCAACTGATAAAAGTTAATCATATAAAAGAAAGTACCGAGGAATTTAATTATCTGACTTTTTATATCTTTACCTCTTACAAGCTGAGACATACAGAAATACATAGATAGTCCGGTAAGTGTATACCAGAATGTTAAATAAATTTTCTGGAGAGAAAATAGAGATAAACCTACGGCTTTTAAAATTGCCTGCAATCCGAGAAAAGTAATACCACTTGAAACACACATTGACCTATCTGAACCGCCTAAGAATATCTGGTTCCATGTAAACTTACTAATAAAAAATTGTCTTATTGGATAGAGAGGAAAATCAAAATCTACCCCACCAATTAAATAACCTCTTTTAAACCACAGGAGAGGTATTAATCCTATTAATATGATAATTCCAATCTGTAGCCTTCTTTTTCTTTTAAGAATGGGGTCAATTAAGAAATTTCTCTTTTTCATTGTTTTTTTTGAGATTTAACAATTAATCTGCAACCAAGTGTAGGGAATAAATCTGCCATGAGTTTACTAGATAAAGTTCCTGATGAGTTGAAATTTATAATATCAGATGTAAATTTTACTATTGTGAAACCTCTATATTTCAAAAAATTCATTAACAAATCTTTTGTAAAAAATCTTATATGGCCTGCCTGTGCTTCCGGCGGATAGCCAAAGGAAGCTTCAAAATAAGGATTTTTACCTAATAATAAATATACTCTTTTCCCAAGAGAAGCTATATTTGGAGTAGATAGAACCAAAAAGCCATTGGGTTTCAGAACTCTCCTTACTTCATCTATAAAAAAATCTGTATCTAAAATATGCTCAATAATTTCTGCTGCCACAACAACATCAAAGGTATTATTATTAAAACTAAAACCAGATTCTATATCCTGAACTTTCACTCTCAACCCTCTTTTTTTAGCAATCTCTGCTGCTCCTTCATTAGCTTCAATTCCAAAGATTTCATTACTGTTTTTAAGCAGCATACTTCCTAAGGTTCCATCACCACATCCTACATCTAAAATTTTATTATATTGTCCTTCCTCATTAACAAAATGTATTAGTTTCTCCATCCTTACCTTTTCTCCTTTTGAGGAGTAGTCCATCTTGTCCTTACCGGCGGAACAATGCTGCTTCGCATATTCGTAACATTTCATTTTATACTCCTTTTTATAATTTAGGATTTCCTTTTTTCACTAATGTGTTAATAATGATAAATATCCCAATGCCAAGCATACACAAAAAGCTTAAAATCCCCACTTCAAAAAATCTTTGGGGTATATATTCAAGCATTATCGTGAAATCTTCTTCATTTAATATACTGTCTTGTTCATTATCAACTATCCAACCATTTGCATAGCCATTTGCCTTAATGTGATTCTTAATTTCTACCCTATTATTGAATTTAAATAAATCTATAAGAGCTGAAAAACTAGGCTGTATCTTCTTATTATTTTTTATTTCTAATTTATATGCCTTCCACTGAGGATGATATTTATCATTAAACACTAAAAGAAAATTATCATTAAAATTTTTTGCTTTGATTAGGTATCTTGTAGGATTTACCTTATTTACGTCTATATCAATTTCTTCATTTTTCTTTTTAGTTAAATTTCTGCTAATAGACTTAATATCTGTTTCTAAAATCAACTTAGTTTTATTTTTTATTAGATGATTAATCTGTATAATGGCTTTTTGATTAGCCGGGATTTTCACCGGAAAAATTATATTCTTTGTCCCCATGCCCATCCAGTCATCTTTCCACCAAATACCAACTATATCTTCTATTTTCTGCCCTTCTTCTAAAATGTCATCTATGATAAAGGGTTCTTTAGATGTTTTGATATATATAAGAGTAGAACTATTAGCAGTATGCTCTTTTGACTCTGTTCTAAAAACATAAGGACATTGGCTTGGATTAGAAAATGATAAACCACCTCTTAATTTCTCACCAGAAGTGGTTATAACTTTTTTAGCGCCCTCGTAATATCTAGCAACAGTATCGCCTTCTTTTAAGTGACTCCATAAAAACAATTCTTCATTTCCATTTCTCACATCGACTTCTTTTTCTCTAAATGAAATTATAAATTTATAATTGACTAGCCATTCTAGATTGTCTATATTTTCATCCCCCACCATAGACGAAAACAATACTGCAGTCTCAGGTCCAAATTCTTCCTTATAACTCAATTTAGGCAAAACATCCAAGCTACCTTCTACATAGATTATATTTTTAGGAACATATATGTGCGGGAATTCATATTCATTCTTATAAAAATCCCATTTGCCTATAGATTTCTCTAAGGTTATTCCTTTTTGTTTGCTTAACTTATTCTTAACAAATTCAGGTGAGTCATTATCTCCGGACCAGTCATAGATAAAATCATTTCTATGT
>CAZKQD010000029.1:0-10130 GCA_964554835.1 uncultured Planctomycetia bacterium
TGAAAGCTGAAAGCCGAGAGCTGAAAGCTGATTACGAATTCAGGATATTTACTAATCATCCATTATTTATAAAAGAATGGAAGATAGAAATATTAGATAAAAATACAAAGAAAGTAGTTAAGACATTTACTGGCAGTCAATCTGATTTAAGTGAACCTATTCTGTGGGATGGGAAGACAGATGACCCTTCGGCTTCGCTCAGGGCAGGCAGGAATTATGTATATGTCTTGACAGTAGAAGATAAAGAGGGAAATATCAACAAGACAAAAGAAAAGAAACTACATGTTATAAACTATGAACCAAAAGTAATAAAGACAATATCCGAAGAGGAAGAAAAAGTAAAAAAGGCAGCCTGGTTAGAAAAAGAAAACAGGGCTAATAGCCTTAAGACCCAGAACATTAAAATAGAAGGCGACGTCATCTTAATTGAGTCTGAGAAGACATTTGAATCATCAATTAAAGAGGTAAAGCAGAAGATATCCCTAGAAGAAAGCAGAAAGCTAAATGTAAAAATAGATAATACCCAGATACCTCTCATTGCAAACAATGAAAAGAAAATCTCACAAGAAGTAATTATTCCTAAGGGAGAACATGGGGTAGTAGTTGAATTTGTTGATGAAAATGGCGAGAAAAAACAGTATACAAAAGATATTGGCGTAAAAGAGAATTATCTGTTCTTTGTCGGCTTAGGTGATGCCAAAGTAGGTTATACCGTCCACAAGGGAAGCATTGAACCCATCAAACATGATGATAAATATAGAGAAGGTTTCTGGTCTGAAGGCAAACTTGCCTATTACTTAAAAGGCAAGCTCAAAGGTAAATACCTAATTACTTCAAGTTTAGACACAGATAGAGATAAAAAAGAGCTTTTCAGGAACCTTGATCCCGATAAATTCTACCCTGTCTATGGTGATGCCTCAACCGTTGACTATAAAGCAACTGATACCCAAGGAGCACTTTATCTGCTAGTTGAATGGGATAAGTCATCACTTCTTTGGGGCAATTATAAGACTGGTTTAACCGATGCAGAGTTTGCTCAATTTAGCCGCACTCTCTATGGTGCAAAGATAGATTATGAGAGTGTAGCAACTACTAAGTTTGGTGAACCAAAGACAAAACTCATCGTCTTCCACGCAAAAGCCCAGCAAAAGGCAGCCCATAATGAATTTACCGGCACAGGCGGTTCATTATTCTATCTTAAAAATAAAGATGTCATAGAGGGTTCAGAGAACGTGAAATTAGAGGTAAGAGATAAAACCACTGGCTTAGTCTTGGCTCAGGAAGATATGAGTGAAGGCTCAGACTATGAAATAGATTATGAAAATGGCCGCATAATCTTCTGGAAACCGGTCTCATCTATTGCTGAATCAAGTTCTATTATATCCAGTAGTGTATTAAGCGGAAATCTAATTTATGTAGTTGTAGATTATGAGTATGAAACAAAGGATAAGTATGACGAGGGCACATATGGTGCCAGAGTAGAGCAGGCCATAACAGATTATCTGAGAGTAGGCGGAACTTATGCAAATGAAGAGCAGACTAATAAAAACTATGAATTAAAAGGCACTGATGTAACAGTCCATCTTGGTGAAAACACCAAGATAACAGCTGAATATGCTGAGAGTGAATCCGATGAAGTAAACAGTTACATATCAACTGACGGGGGTTTATCCTTTACTCAGCTTGCAACTGGAGATGATAATAGCGGAAGAGCCTATGGCATAAAGAGTGAATCCTATTTATTTGATAACAAATTAGGCATTACTACTTATTATAAGAAAATAGAGAAGAATTTTTCATCTACCTCAACTGTCTCACAACAGGGCAAAGAGTTGACCGGCGTAGAGGCAACTTTCGATGTATCATCTAATACCAGAATAAAAGCCAAACACGACATTCAAGAACTAATAGATGGTGGCAATCAGCAGACAAGCTTGCAGGTGGGAGCAAGTAAAACAGAGACCACCTCCGCTCAAGTTACACACAAAAAAGATAAACTCACCTTAACAGGTGAATACAGACACCAGGATGTAGAAGAAAAGATAGAAGATTACGAATCAGAGACAAATAAAGATGAAGATGTGGTAGCTTTAGAGGCAGAATATCAGCTCTCAGAGAAAACAATTGTTTCTTTAAAGCAGCAGGCTACCTTGGATGGTCCGACTAATAATCAAACCACCGCCGGAATAAAGAGAAGGCTCAACGATTATCTCTCATTGAGTGCCGAGGAAACAGTAGGCACAGAAGGAGCTGCTACCAGTCTGGGCGCTGTCTTTAAAGGAGGAGATAAACTAGAGGTGGTTGGCGACTACACTATGGCCAATTATGCAGATGAAGGAAATAAGGCCTCAATTACAACAAGGGCAATGAAGGATGAAAACACCGAGATTTATCATACCTATTCTATGACCGAAACTCCTGGTGAAAGCAAGAAATTCGCCTCGGTTTTCGGCACCAAAGAGAAATTATCAAGCGGTATGGAGCTTTCTATGGAAAATGAACGTTCCTCATCTAGTGAGGAAGTAAGCAATACTAATATATTTGGTCTATCAGGCGATGTAAATGATAAACTGGCGGGTACCCTAACTTATGAGAGAGGAACAGTCCAGCATCATAATGGTGATGAATCCGTACGAAATGCCGTATCAGCCGCTGTAGGCTATGTAGATAAGGATAAAATAAAGGCTTCATCTAAGTTGGAATTCAGACTCGATGAAGGTCAGGAGGATAAAAGGCAATACTTATTCCACAATGCCGCCGAATACAAGACGAATAAGGATACTACCCTTTTTGCCAAATTAAACTTCTCACAGAGTGATAACAAAACCACCGATAGTGAAGATGGTCTATACAAAGAGTTTGTAACCGGTCTTGCCTACAGGCCACTCGATAATGACAAACTCAATCTTATAGCCAAATACAGCTATTTAGAAGATGACTCGCCCTCTTCCCAGGAAGACATAAGCGATATTGAGAAAGAAAAAGCTCATGTTCTAGCTGGTGAATGCGTCTATGACTTAACTGATAAGTGGCAGTTATCTGAAAAATTAGCTCTCAAGGCAGCAGAAGAGCAAGTTGAAGGTTTTGAGCCGGCTGATACTCTTACTTGGCTCAGTGTTAACAGGCTCAGGTTTAATATAAATAAGAACTGGCAGGTAGCAGGCGAATACAGGTTCCTACGTCAGCAGGAGGCAGATGATTACAAGCAAGGCGCCTTAGTTGAGGTAGCGAGAAACATAGGCGACTTTGTTCAGGTCGGCGCAGGTTATAACTTTACTGATTTTAATGATGACCTCACCCACCTTGATTATACCTCGCAAGGTCCATTTATAAGAATTACTGGAAAACTCTATGACAGAACACCTGAGGAAAAATTAAGAGCGCAGCGCCTACGTCTTGAGAAACAAATTGAAGAGTGGACTTGGGAGAAAGTTTTAACTGAGACTGCTGAAGAAGGAACTCCTGTTATGGATGAATTACATAGCTATTATAAAAAGGCTAAAGAGCTAGAGAAGCAAGGAAGATTGGAAGAAGCCAAGGAATATTATGAGAAGATAGTGAAGGAGGCAAAGTCACTCTATATAGAGGCTGAAGAACATATAAAAGAAAGAGTAGAGCTTGAGAAACAGTTAAAAGGCAATTATCAGAAAGCTATGGAATATTATAAGAGTGGAAGGCTTAAAGAAGCCAGAGATTTATTACAGGAAATAGTTAACAAAGCAGAAGGAGGTATAAAATGAAGAGTTTTCGTAGAAATTTTACAAGCAGGGTGATAATTGTGTTGATTGTGGCCACTTCTTTTATTTTTAGCTCGTTGGTTTTTGCCCAGGATAAGACCAAGGGCTATACCTATGACTTAAAAGAACTGGTTGAGAAGGCCAAAGAAAACATTAAGAAAATAGATGAAGAACTCGAGAAAAGTGAGCAGCAGAAGCTCGTGAAGCAAAAAGAGGAACAGGCCAGAGAACATTTTCAAAAAGGGCAGGCTTTATATGAGCAAGGTAAGCTAAAAGAAGCAAAGAAAGAATGGCAGAAGGTGTTAGAACTTACCGAAAGCCCCGAGATGAAAGAATACATAGAAAAGACTAGAGTAACAACAGAAGCTGAAAAAGAGATACAACGGGGTGCAGAACTTGAGCCTTTAAGAAAAACCAAGCCTGAGATAGAGAAAAAGGCTCCTCCTAAAAAAGAGGTTAAAGAAAAAATAAAGAAGGAAGAAGTTCGGATTAAGAAGGTCAAGGAGAAACCAAAGCTTAAGAAAGAAAAAATAGAAATAAGAAGAGGTATAGAACTTACACCTTTAAGAGAAGCAAAACCGAAGGAAGAAAAGCCCAAGATAGAAAAACAGAAAAAGATAAAAGAAATCACAAAACCAGAAAAAACCAAAGAACAACCAAGACAAAGACAAAAAAAGAAAAAAGAGATTAAGAAGGAAAAAAGAAGAGGTGCGGAACTAACCTTTTAATATTTTCTTGAATGGCGGGGTATGATATGTTAGTTTAAAATTAAGGATATGTTTTTTAAAAATAAAAAAATAGAAAGTGACTAAAAATGGGGCAATTCTCATAAATTTTGGGGATTGCCTTTTTATCTTTTGGAGGTCAAAAGATGAAGAAAAAGGTTTTAGTATTGCTTGCAGATGGATTTGAAGAAATTGAAACTATAACCTGCATTGACCTTTTAAGAAGGGCAGCATTAGACGTAAAGGCTGTATCTATTACGGGAGAGGTTCTGATTAAGGGATCTCGAGATATCACGGTTGAGACAGATATAAAAATATCTGATATAGAGGAACTACCCGATGCTATAGTTTTACCCGGTGGAGCAGAAGGCGCTGAGAATCTGGCTAAGTCCAAAGAAGTTATTGATTTGATTGAGAAATGCTTTGATGAAAAAAAGATTATTGCTGCAATTTGCGCAGCTCCGGCTGTAGTTCTCTCAAAGAGTAAAGTCTTAGATAACAAGAAAGCAACTTGTTATCCTGGCTTAGAGGAAAAATTCAAAGATAAAACTACGTATATTGACAAAGGTGTGGTTGTAGATGATAATGTTATTACCAGCCAGGGCCCAGGTACAGCAGCATATTTTGCACTTGAGATTATAAGACAGCTTAGGGGTGAAAATGTAACTGATGCGGTTAGGAAAAAAGCTTTAGTAGAATAGAATCGTCTTTGTCTTTATGTGAAAATCCTCCTTATTTTTTAATTAGAGGTTTTTGATATTTTTCACTTGACAACTTACATTTTATCTGCTAAACTTTGTGAAAAAATGAACAAAGTAAAAAAGATATCACAACGTACAATTTGCACTAAAAAGAAATGTTTTTCTGCAGAAACGATTAAAAGGATGAGTTTATATTTAAGAAATTTAAGAAGAGTGCACCACGAAGGCATTGAGGTTATCTCTTCTGATAAAATAACGGGTTTTTTAGATGTTTCAGCGGAACAATTTAGGAAAGACATATCGTACTTTGGAGAATTTGGTAAGCCCGGTGTAGGATATGAAGTTGAAAAATTAATAAGTGAGTTAGAATTTATCTTAGGTATACATAAGAAGTGGAAAATAGCTTTAGTTGGGGCGGGAAGATTAGGCGGCGCCCTTTTAGGATTTGAAGGTTTTTTAAGGTTTAATCTTAGGATTACTTGCGCCTTTGATATTGATAGTGATAAGATAGGCAAGGAGCTTTACGGAGTTAAAATATACAGTGTAAAAGATATAGTTAAGGTTATTAAGAAAGATAATATAAAGGTAGCTATAATTACCGCACCTCCTGAAGCAGCTCAATATACGGCAGATGAACTTATAGATGCAGGCATAAAGGGGATTTTGAATTTTGCGCCCGTTGCTTTAAGAACGAAAAATGATGTTTATGTATCAAATGTTGATATGGCCTGTGAATTAGAAAGTTTATTATTTTTTGTTGAACAGAATATAAAATAAGAGCCTTTTTAAAAACTATATTCTCAAGCCGGAGGCAAAAATGGATAGAAATAGATTCAAAGAGATAATTAAAGAATATAAAGATAAACGTCAAGCTCTACTCCCTTGCTTACATTATATTCAGCAGAAACACGGTTATATAAACGAAGAAATGATGACTTTTTTAGCAGAGGAATTGAGCGTTCCTCGCGTGGATATTTATGGCATTGTAAGTTTTTACTCTATGTTTTCTTTAAAACCCCGGGGTAAACATGTAATTAGAATATGTGCATCTTTAGCCTGTTATCTTGAAGGTTCAAATGATATCTTAAAGACTTTAAAGGAGCTTTTAGAAATAAAGGTAGGTGAAACAACGCCTGATGGTAAGTTTACTATTGAGGAAGTATCCTGCCTTGGGCTTTGCGATAGAGCTCCCGCCATGATGATAAATGATAGAGAGTACGGAAATTTAACCTCTGATAAAGTAAAAGAGATTATTGAAAGCTATAAAAAAGGGAAAGAGTCATGAAAATAGTCCTTAAAAACATAGAGAAACCAGGTTATACTCCAGATATTAAAAGCTACCTTAAAGAAGGTGGTTACCGTGCTCTAAAGAAAGCTTTTGCTATGGGTTCTGAGGATATTATCTCAGAATTAAAAAAGTCTAAATTGGTTGGACGGGGCGGGGCTGCATTTCCTACGGGACTAAAGTGGGAATTTGCCAAAAAGAGTAAAGAATCTCCTAAGTATGTAGTTTGCAATGCTGATGAAGGTGAACCAGGAACCTTTAAAGACCGTCTGGTTTTAGAAAATGACCCGCATCTTCTGCTTGAAGGAATAATTATCTGCGGTTTGGCAATAAAGGCTGAAGCAGGCTTTATTTATATTAGAGGGGAATATTTTAAGGCCTATGAGATTTTAAAGAAAGCCATAAAGGAAGCAGAAAAAGAGAAATTATTGGGAGAGAATATCCTTGGTTCTAAATTTTCCTTCAAAATAAATCTTTATAGAGGTGCTGGCGCTTATGTCTGCGGCGAAGAAACAGCGCTCCTGGATTCCTTGGAAGGCAAAAAAGGACAATCCCGCGTGAAACCGCCATTTCCTACATTTGTTGGTCTTGAGAACAAACCTACTGTTTTGAATAATGTAGAAACTTTAGCTAATATCTCAGAGATTATTTTAAAAGGCACAGATTATTTTTCCAAAATAGGTTCTGCCGCTACTCCAGGGACAAAATTATATTGCCTTTCTGGTGATATTAATAAACCCGGCGTTTATGAACTTCCCACGGATATCACTTTGAAAAATTTATTAGAAAAGTATGGTGGTGGCGTTAAGGGCAAGTTGAAGGCAATTTTACCGGGCGGAATCTCAAGCAGTTTCTTAACCGATAAAAATTTAGATATAACGATGGATTATCCCAGTGTTCAGAATGCCGGCAGCATGTTGGGCTCGGGCGCGGTTATAGTAATAAATGAAAACCGATGTATGGTAGATATAGCTAAGAGGTCTGTTGAATTTTTTGATTATGAATCTTGTGGAAAGTGCACTCCTTGCCGTGAGGGCACAAAGAGGGGACGGGAAATTCTCACAAATATTACCGAGGGCCGTGGTGACTTAAGCGACCTTGAACTTTTAAAAGAGCTACAAGAGGTGATGTATGATACCTCTCGTTGTGGATTGGGGCAGGCAGCGCTCAATGTTATAAGGTCTGCGATAGATAAATTCCCGGATGAGTTCAAAGAACACATTTCAAAAACAAAATGCAAACTGAATATTTGCCCGATGGACGAAGGAAGGAAAAATTAAAATGTTAGACGTTATTGATTTTACTATTGATGGTCAGAAAGTTCAGGTTGCAAAAGATACGACTATTTTTGAGGCGGCGAAAAAAATAAATATCAATATTCCTCATTTATGTTATCATGAATCTTTATCTATTTATGGAGCTTGCAGGATTTGCGTGGTAGAAATTGAGGGAAGGCCACGTTTAGAGCCGTCTTGCGCCACTATAGTAGAAGAAGCTATGGCTGTTAAGACCAACACAAAAAGAGTAAGAAGAGCCCGAAAGATGAATGTAGAATTACTCTTAGCTAATCATCCTGAAGATTGTCTTACCTGCGATAGAAACCAAACCTGTGAATTAAGAGAACTCGCTTATGATTTAGGAATAAGAGAATTAAGATTTGAGAAGGGGAGAAAATATCACTATGAAATGGATGTTTCATCGCCGTCTATTATAAGAGATCCCAATAAATGTATTTTATGCAGCCGTTGTATTAGAGTGTGTCTTGAGATCCAAGCAGTAGGAGCTATTGATTTTGTTAATAGAGGGGGACGAACTCAAGTATTAACTTTTTTAAATAAAGGATTAGACAATGTAGAGTGTACTAACTGCGGTCAGTGTATTCTTGCCTGTCCTACAGGAGCCTTAAGAGAAAAGACAGCCGTAGATGAAGTTTGGGAGGCGATTTCTAACCCGAAGAAATTTGTCGTAGTTCAAACTGCTCCGGCAGTAAGGGCAGCTATTGGCGAAGAGTTTGGTATGCCTCCGGGAAGTTTAGTTACCGGTAAAATGGCTGCTGCTTTAAGAAGATTAGGTTTTGATAAAATATTTGATACTCAATTTGGCGCAGACTTGACTATTATGGAAGAAGCACATGAATTAGTAGAAAGGATAAAAAACAAAGGCACGCTTCCTATGATAACCTCGTGCTCACCGGGTTGGATAAAGTACATTGAGCATTTCTTCCCAGGTTGTCTTAAACATCTATCTACCTGCAAATCACCACAACAGATGTTCGGGGCTATAGCCAAAACCTATTATGTGGATAAGATAAATCGTAAACCAGAAGATATGTATGTAGTTTCTATTATGCCATGCACGGCAAAGAAATTTGAAGCCAAGCGTCCTGAAATGAAAGATTCAGGAGTACAAGATGTAGATGCTGTCTTAACTACACGAGAAGCGGCTCGGATGATTAAAGAAGCGGGAATAGATTTTATCAATTTGCCGGATGAGGAGTTTGATGAACCCCTAGGGATATCAACAGGTGCGGCGACTATCTTTGGCGCTACAGGCGGAGTAATGGAAGCGGCGCTTAGAACGGCCTATGAGGTGGTAACAGGAAAAACGTTAGAAAAGATAGAATTTGACGAAGTGCGCGGAATGGAAGGATTAAAGAAGGCAAATGTTATTCTTAATGGTTTAGAATTAAAGGTTGCCGTAGCCCACGGATTGTCCAACGCCAAAATTTTATTAGAGGAGATTGAAAAAGGAGAATCTGTTTATCATTTTATTGAGGTTATGGCTTGTCCCGGAGGTTGCTTAGGAGGAGGCGGTCAACCTATGCCTACGAATCTTGAGATAAGAAAGAAAAGAGCTGCCGGTATATATCGTGAAGATGAAAGTAAGTCTATAAGGAAATCTCATGAGAACCCTGCTATTATTACACTTTATAAGGATTTCTTAGACAAGCCCTTAGGAAAGAAATCACATCATCTTTTACATACTCACTACACAAAAAGGAGCAGATACTAAAAAGACAGAAGACAGAGGACAGAAAACAGAAGACGGAAGACAGAGGACGGAAGATGATTAAGAGTATAAAGGATTTAAGAGTTTATGAGTTATCATTTAATTTAGCGACGGAAATATTTTGGTTGACTAAAAAGTATCCGAAAGAAGAGTTATATTCATTGGTTGACCAAATAAGGAGAGCATCAAGGTCTATTGCGGCTAACATAAGAGAGGGTTTTGCAAAGAAGCAATATAAAGATGTTTTTGTAAGACATTTGATTGACGCATTAGGTTCTTGCGAGGAAACAAGGACATGGCTTGATTTTTCTTACAAGTCTGAGTATTTAAAAGAAGCTAAACATACTGAGTTATCTAAGAAATATGATGAGATAAGTGCAATGTTGTATAAATTGATTAAAAACTGGAGGAAATTTTGAAATCTGATTTCTGATTTCTGTTTTCTGATTTCTGTATGTTTGGTCCTGCGGTAAGGAAGAATCTCTGAATCCAAGGGAAACTAAATTTATAATCCCGACCTTATCGCAAGATAAAAAAGTCGGGATTTTTTATTAGACATACTATAAGAATCAGTATGTCTGATTACAACGATTAAAAGAGGAGGCTATAACGACAGGCATATGAAGAAAAGATTAGGTTTTATGGGTGTGATAATTGAGAATAGAAAAAAATC
>CAZKQD010000029.1:10230-11496 GCA_964554835.1 uncultured Planctomycetia bacterium
ATATGAAGAAAAGATTAGGTTTTATGGGTGTGATAATTGAGAATAGAAAAAAATCAGCGTCTTCCGTGAATAAAATTCTTTCTGATTTTGGAGATATTATTATTGGCAGGATAGGACTTCCATATGAGAAAAAGGATTGCAGCGTGATAACCTTAATAGTTGACGCGACAACAGATGAAATAGGAGCTCTAACCGGAAAATTAGGCTCTATAAAAGGTATATCTGTTAAATCAGCTTTGAGCAGAAATAGATAAATAAAAATAATAAAGAAAGACTAAAAATATTTATAGAAAATATTTAGAGTATAGAGATTATGAGAAAAACACCTAAATCTTTACGTTTACAATTGGGTTTATTCGGAAGGACCAATATAGGTAAATCGAGCTTTTTAAATATGGTTGCCGGCCAGGATGTAGCCATTACATCCAGAGTGCCGGGGACAACAACCGACGTGGTAGAGAAATCTATGGAATTATTACCTATAGGACCGGTAGTTTTTCTGGATACAGCAGGTGTAGATGATATTTCAGAACTTTCCCAGTTAAGGATTAAAAAGAGCAGAAAAATCCTCAATAGAGCAGATATTATTCTACTCTTGACTGAACCGAATAAGTGGAGTCAATATGAAGATACTATTGTTCAAGAGGCAAAGGAGAGAAATATACCACTTATAATTATAATTAATAAGATTGATCAGACACCTCCAGAGGATAAATATATTAGACGGATTGAGACTATAACTAATAAGTTTTTGCTTTGTTGCAGTATTGATATTGATAATCGCGACCATTATGTTAGTGCATTAAAAAAGCATATTATTGAATTATGTCCTAAAGATTTTTTAAATCCGCCTCCTTTGATCGGTGATCTTATGCCCAAGGGTGGATTGGCGGTGCTCATTGTTCCTATTGATTTAGAAGCGCCCAAGGGAAGAATTATTTTACCCCAAGTGCAAACAATACGTGATGCTTTGGACAACAATCAAGCTGCTTTAATAGTTAAAGAAACAGAGTATAAGACAATTTTAAAAAAATTATCCGTACCTCCTGATATTGTTATCTGTGATTCTCAAGTGGTACTTCAGATGATTAAAGATACTCCAGAAGACATTAAGTGTACAACTTTTTCTATACTTTTTGCTCGTTATAAAGGAAACCTAATTGAACAAGCTAAAGCAGCAGCCTTGATTAAAACTTTAAAACCCCATGATAGAGTTCTTATAGCCGAAGCCTGTAGCCATCATCCCATAGAGGATGATATCGGAAG
>CAZKQD010000030.1:0-11404 GCA_964554835.1 uncultured Planctomycetia bacterium
TGGTTATAAATTTAACATCAGATTTATCCTCTCCAATCTCTCTCAATAAAACTTCAGCTTCCTGCCTGCTTCTTACGCAATATATATCTTTTAATAAGTAAGAGATGATATTCTTATATTCATAAGCTGTAGTAATAAAGCTATTCAATGGCCCTTCAGTTTTTGAAGTGAGATTTTCATCAATATCAACTTTAATATCCTTAAAGTTAGAAAGCGGTAAGAAATTAACCCAACCTAAATTATTCTGTTTGAGAAAACTGATTGCTTCCTCAGCCTGCCCATTTGTCTGTATTATAATGCTCTGCGCATAGTCTCTTAAGCAAATCTCAATTGGTATCTCGTAGCCTTCTTTAATATTAATAACGTTAGCTAAAGAATCACATAATCCATTAATAGGCAGTCTATTTTCCTTTTTATACATAAGGAGAGTTTTAACTGGTTTTGAATACCCTTCAAGACGTTTTTTTAAGTCTTCTAAAAAGCCAAGCTTTGATTTGTAGGCGGTGAGCTGATCTTTAAAATTGGCTAATCTATCTTTTAAGACAGTTATCTCTTTCTTTAATCCTTGAAGTCTCTCATTTACTTCATCATATTCAGCGTTTAACTCTTTGACTTTATTCAGAACTTCTTCTTTTTGAACCTGTAACTCATTGTGCCCCTGTTTATTCTGTTGTTTCTCCAGTTCTACATCTTCTGCGTCTACTCTTAATCTACGTAAACGAACACTCACATTTTGTAAGTTTGCCTTGGTCTCGGTGAGCTCATTAGTAACCTTAGTCTCTTCACTTGCGACATTAATGATTGTTTCTTTTTTCTCTTTTATTATTCTATTAGATTTTTCTATTTCTTCTTTAAGTTCACCAAGGAGTTGTTCTTTTTCTTTTAATGTTTCATTCATCTTAATCTTATTTGTCTGTATTTCATCTAATTGGCTCTCAGATTCTTCTGCTTGTTTCTTTAAGTCTTCTATCTTGTGCTTATGAATTTCCTTCTGTTTTTCCAAAGATATAAGCTTATCTTTAAGTTCTTTAATTCTTTCGCTGTTTAGCTCAGTTTTTGAAGAGTTATTTTCGATAGCACCTGTAATATTTATTTTCTCAATCTGTAAATTAGAATTTTTTTGCTCTATATTGCGTAACCCTTCTCTATTTACCTCAATTCTCTCATTAATTTCTTTAATTTCTGATAATATACGATTTTCTTTTTCTTTAAAATTCTGACTTTGAGATGAAGTATCAGTATCTTCATTTTTTAGTTTAAGATACTGATTATATGAATTTTTAACTTCTAATTCTTTTAATCTATCAAACCTTTGCTTATATTTTTCAGCTTTTTTAGCCTGGCGCTCGATTGATTTAATCTGGCGAGAAACTTCATTAATAATATCATTTATACGCAGAAGGTTGCTTTTAGTGTGTTCTAGTTTTCTTAAGGCCTCCTGTTTCTTTGATTTATATTTGGTAATCCCTGCTGCCTCTTCAAAGATGTAACGCCTATCCTCAGGTTTTGAGCTTAAAATCAAATCTATCTTGCCTTGTTCAATTAAAGAATAAGAGGCTGTTCCAATGCCAGTTCCATGGAATAAATCCTGTATATCCTTTAATCTCACCTTTTGTTTATTTAGCAGATATTCGCTTTCGCCTGAACGGTAGATTCTACGACCTATTGTAACCTCGTCGTATTCAATAGGTAAGGTTCTATTTTCATTGGAGAGAGTTAGATAAACTTCGGCAATATTTATGGACTCACGATCATTAGTTCCATTAAAGATGATATCTTCCATAGAACTGCCACGTAGGGCTGTTGGCCGCTGTTCACCTAATACCCACTTTATTGAATCTGCTACATTTGATTTTCCACAGCCGTTTGGTCCTACAATCGCAGTAACACCTGGCTCAAACGTAATCTCTGTCTTTTCTGCAAAAGATTTAAAACCATATAGTTCAAGCCTCTTAAAATGCATAAGAAATTCTCCCTCTCTTACCTTATAAAAATCAATTGGCTAACTTATTCACATAAAATATATCATAATTTTTCGTATCTGTCAAGGCAACAACGACTTATAAAGACAGTATCGAAAAAACAATACAAAGGATTTAGGATAGAAGATAGATTTTAGCTAGATTTTTTTAATCTCTTAATTAGAGGCGGGATGACTTGAAAGAGGTCAGCTACTATTCCATAGTCAGTGACTTTAAAAATAGGAGCATCGGGGTCTTTATTTATTGCAATGATGAGACTTGAAGATTTCATTCCCACTAAGTGCTGAATTTGGCCAGATATACCACAGGCAATATAAATTTTAGGACATACTGTCCTTCCAGTCTGACCTACCTGATGAGAATAAGGTATCCATCCCGCATCTACAACCGAACGCGAGGCTCCAACTGCGCCACCTAAGACTTTAGCAAGTTCTTCAATTAGTTTAAAGTTCCCGGGTTTACCCAGACCTCTGCCACCTGATACAATTATATCAGCCTCAGCTATATTTACTGTCTCTTCTATCTCTTCAATGATATCTTTAAGAACTGTATCAGTTGATAATAAATCATCAGAAAAAGTCTCATTTATAATTTTACCTTTTCTTTTTTGGTCTTCCTCAGCTTCTTTAAATACTTTGTGTCTTACAGTTGACATCTGGGGTCTATGATTCTTACAGAGAATAGTTGCCATAATATTACCACCAAATGCAGGCCTGGTCTGAAGAAGGAGTCTTTTATCTTTATCTATCTCTAACTTCGTGCAATCCGCTGTCAAACCTGTATTTAATTTTACTGCCAATCGGGGAATTAATGAGCGACCTATTGAAGTCGCGCCACCTAAGACTATCTCTGGTTTATATTTTTTGATAATCTCTGTTATGATATTAGAATAAGAGCCGCTCTGATAGTGAGAGAGTTCTTTTTTCTCAGAGATAATTACCCTATCAGCGCCTCGCCATATAAGGACATGAGCTTCGGCTTCGATTGTTTTGCCTAATAAGACAGCAGTAACCTGCGTCTTAAGGTCTTTGGCTAATTCCCTTGCCTTAGCTAATAATTCAAATGTAACTGGTTGCAATTTATCGTTTTTCTGCTCAGCTATTATCATTACCCCTTCTGCTTCATCGGGTTTAATAATAGATTCAAAACCAGCCTGTTTTAGTATCCGGATGGCTCCAAATTTACAGGCCTCGATGCATGCTCCACATAAAGTACACTTCTGCTCATCTATTATCGCTACCTTATCTTCCATATAGATAGCATTATAAGGGCATACTTTTATGCAAACCCCGCAGCCAGTGCATTTGTCTCTTATTACTTTTATATTTTTTAATACTTTCATAGTTATAGTCCTACCCTCACGGGCACAGGTATGTCCGAAGTCCAAAGTCAAAAAAGCAAAAGCAAATAAAAAGCAAAGAACAAATAAAAACAAGTTTGGATATTGGATATTGTAATTTGAATATTGTTTGGTTATTGTTTCTTGGTTATTGGTTATTGTTTCCTAATGGGGTTTCTTTAAAATTTCAGCTAATTTATTTACTATTTCTGGGATATCTCCTTCAATTATCTGGCCCTTTTCTTTTTGTGGTGGAGTAAATATCTTTACAACTTGCGTAGGAGAACCATCAAGTCCTAAATATTCCGGCTTTACATCTAATTCTTTACTGGTTAAAAGCTTGATTTCAGCTTTTTTAGCTTTCATCATACCTTTTAAAGATGGAAGCCTGGGTTCATTTATTTCCTTTACCACTGTAAATAAACAAGGTAATTTAGTTTCAATTATCTCAAATCCTTCCTCAACTAAACGTTCAACTGTTGCCTTATCGTTATTTATCTCTCTTATTTTTTTTACATAACTAACCTGAGGTATATTAAGATGAACTGATATTCCGGGACCAACTTGAGCAGTATCTCCATCCGAGGCCTGCTTACCACAGATAATAATATCGCATTTATCTAAACTCTCAATGCCTTTAGCTAAAGTATAACTGGTAGTCCAGGTATCACTTCCCGCAAAGGCCTTATCTGATAAAAGCACGCCTTCATCAACCCCCATAGATATTGCTTCCTTTAAAACTTCTTCTGCCTGGGGCGGTCCCATACTTATTGCCTTAACTTTGCCACCATATTTTTCCTTAAGGCGTATACCTTCCTCAACAGCATATCTATCAAAGGGATTCATAATAGACTCTACGCCTTCTCTAATTAAGGTGTTTGTCTCTGGATCAATTCTTACTTCAGTTGTATCTGGAACCTGTTTTATGCAAACAATGATATTCATTTTATAGTCCTAAGTTCTATATCCGATATCCGATAGACGACAGACGAAAGGACGAAGAAGATAAAGAATGTCGAGATTTAGAAGTGGACAAATATATATTCGCGATGTTAAATACGATGGAGAAGAAAGCCGATTGTTTCTGTGAAAATTCATCCAAGTAAAAAATCGTCTATCATCCATCGTCCCTCGTCCATCATCTGTTATTCTCTCATTCATCGTTTGCTTTCTAACTACTATGAGCTATCAGCTATCAGCTATTTATTTTTACGGGATTCTTTAATGAGGTTGGTCGCAATTATCTCGCGCTGAATCTGGTTGGTGCCTTCATAAATCTGAGTAATTTTAGCATCGCGCATATATTTTTCAATTGGATAATCTTTCATATAACCATAGCCACCATATATCTGTACACAGTCTGTTGTAACTCTCATAGCTACATCAGAAGCGTACAATTTTGACATAGCCGATTCTTTCGCTACTTTTTTATTTCCTGAGTCAATCATTCTGGCTACGGAATAAACTAAAGCACGGGCTGCTTCAATTTCTGTTGCCATATCAGCTAACATAAACTGAATACCTTGAAAACCTGTAATTGATTTACCGAACTGTTTTCTTTCTTTTGCATATTCAACAGTTAAGTCTAAGGCCCCTTGAGCAATACCCACAGCTTGAGCAGCAACGCCTGGACGGGATACATCAAAGGTCTTCATAGTCATTACAAAACCCATACCTTCTTTGCCAATGAGATTTTCTTTAGGAATCTTGCAATCAGTAAATATTAATTCTGATGTTACAGATGCCCTGATTCCCATTTTATCTTCTTTTTTCCCAAAACTAAAACCTTCTGTACCTTTCTCAACTATAAAGGCGCTCGCTCCTCTTGCCCCTTTGGATTTATCAGTCATAGCAATAACAACATATATATCAGCAATTGAGCCATTGGTAATGAAATGTTTAGTGCCATTTAATACATAATAGTCGCCTTCTTTTTTAGCAATTGTGGCAATATTAGATGCGTCGGAACCGGCCTCGGGTTCGGTTAAAGCAAAAGCTGCCAACTTCTTGCCAGTAGCTAAATCAGGCAAGTATTTTTTCTTCTGCTGGTCATCTCCAAATAAAAGTATAGGATAGGTACCTAATGCGCTAGCTGCAAAGCATACAGCTATTCCACCACAAGCACGAGATAATTCTTCTGTAACAAGGCATAGTTCTAAAACACCGCCACCAAAACCACCATATTCCTCTGGTAGATAAACGCCAAATAAATCACTCTCAGCCAGGAACTTCATTGCCTCATGCGGAAACTCACCCTTTTCATCAAGCTCCTTAGCAACAGGTCTTATTTTCTCCTCTGCTATTTTACGAGATAAGTCCTGAATCATCTTTTGCTCTTCGCTCAATAAATAATCCATAATTAAACTCCATAGTCCTAGGTCCTACGTCCACAGTCCTAAGTCTAAAACCCTCAGCAAATATTCAATCATCAAACCTGTTTTTCTTTTGGTGTTTGTTTCTTGATGTTTAATTTTTATCAATTTCTATCTATTTCTTCTTTCTTTTTGACATAGGACTTCCGACTTAGGACTTTTCAAATTTCTTCGTAATCAAGCTCGCATTATGCCCGCCAAAACCTAAGCCATTTGATAGGGCTGTCTCAATTTCTTTCTTGCGGGCTTCATTTGGCACATAATCTAAGTCGCAGTCCGGGTCTGGATGTTGATAATTTGTAGTGGGCGGTATTATGCCTTCTTTAATAGCTTTCGCACAGGCAATAAATTCAACTCCTCCTGCTGCACCGAGCATATGTCCTGTCATAGATTTAGTTGAACTTACTGCTAATTTCTTAGCATAGCCTTTAAAAACTGACTTTATAGCCATAGTTTCCATTTTATCATTAAGTTTAGTTGAGGTACCATGGGCATTTATATAATCTAAATCCTCAGGATTCATCTTAGCATCAGACAAAGCATTCTCCATTGCCCTTGCAGCACCTTCGCCTTGAGGTTCAGGAGCAGTCATATGATAAGCATCACAGCTCGCTCCATAACCTATAATTTCACAAAAGATATCAGCTCCTCTTTCTTTAGCATGCTCTAAGGATTCCAATATAATAATTCCCGCTCCTTCTGCAATAATAAAACCGTCTCTTTCATTGTCAAAGGGGCGACTTGCCGCCTCAGGATCATCGTTTCGGGTAGAGAGGGCTTTTAGCGCACAGAATCCTGCAACACCTAAAGGAGTAATGCTACTTTCTGTACCACCGGTCACCATTACATCAGCTTCGCCTCTTTGTATGGTTCTAAAGGCATTTCCAATAGCATGATTACTTGAACCGCATGCGGTTACTACTGAATAATTTGGACCTTTGATGCTGTATGTAATTGCAATCTGGGCAGGAGCCATATTAACTATTAACATAGGTATCAAAAAAGGTGAAACCCTGCGAGGCCCTTTATTCAATAATACTTCGTGTTGTTTTTCTATAACTCCCAGTCCACCAATGCCCGAACCTAAAACACAGCCAATGCGGCTTAAGTCCTCTTTGCTTAAATCCAGATTAGAATCCTTAATGGCTTCCTCAGTTGAAACTAATGCATATTGGACAAAGTCATCCATGCGTCTTAATTCCTTAGGGTCTATAATATTGCTAGGATCAAAATCCTTGACTTCACCTGCAATTTGGGAAGTATAATTTTGAGGATCAAACTTGGTTATTCTGGTAATACCACTTTTTCCCTTTATGAGAGAATCCCAAAAATCATCTGCGTTATTTGCAATAGGAGTAACAGCTCCCATGCCTGTTACTACGACCCGGCATCCCTGCATAATATCATCCTTTTATGTAATGAAAGATTAATCTTTCTTTTTTATTTTCTCTTCTATATAATCAATAGCTCGACCTACAGTAGTTAGTTTTTCCGCATCCTCATCTGGAATCTCGGTTCCAAATTCATCTTCTAAAGCCATAACTAACTCAACTGTATCAAGAGAGTCAGCCCCTAAATCATCAATGAATGATGACTCCCGAGTTATATCCTCTTTTTTTACACCTAACTGTTCTGTAATAATTAACTTGATTTTTTCTTCTGTTGGCATCTACCCTTCCTCCTTTCTTTTATAAGACCCAAACTTACAGAGTAAAACGAACGTAAGTTTGATGGTCGCATTAAACCCCCCACCACTTTAAAAACTACACTTAGTAATAAAACTTAAGGGGTATTCCTCATTATGTTAAAATTGCTTAATTTCCCCTGACCACAAAAAAGTGGTGGGGGGTGAATTCGGCTAAAATCACTTACGTTCACTAACGTTCCGCAAGTGATAGCCTCATTCACATAACCATTCCACCATCCACCTGAATGACCTGACCTGTAATATAACTAGAAGTCTTAGAACACAAAAATAACACTAAATTAGCTACATCTTCAGCTTTCCCAAAATGCCTAAGAGGTATTAAATCTAACATCTTTTCCTTAACTTCATCTGATAATTTTTCAGTCATCCTGGTTTTTATATAACCAGGCGCTACAGCATTAACCCTTACCCCCTTTGGTCCTAACTCTTTCGCTGCTGATTTTGTAAGTCCAATTACACCCGCTTTTGATGCAGCATAATTTGCCTGCCCTGCATTACCCATTATTCCAATGATCGATGATATGTTAACTATTGCGCCTTGCTTCTGTTTAAGCATAGGGCGAGACACAGCTTTAATAAAATTAAATGAACCTTTTAAGTTAACCTTTATTACTTTATCCCAATCGTCTTCGCTCATCCGAAGAAGTAAGCCGTCTTTAGTTATCCCTGCATTATTGATAAGTATATCTATCTTTTTGAATTTGTCAAGCGTCTTATTAACTAACTCTTTAACCTGCTTGGAATTAGTAACATCTACTTCTAAACTTAACACTTCTACACCCTCTCTTTTCATCTCATCTTTAGTCTCATTAAGTACCTCAAGATTGATATCGCATATAACAATATTTGAACCAGCTTTTGCTAATTTTAAAGCAATCTCTTTACCTATGCCTTGCGCTCCCCCTGTAATAATTGAAACCTTATCCTTCAAAACCATACTCTTTGCTCCTTTTTTAGCTCTTCTATATCTTTTAAGTTTCCAACATTATAAACTTTAAAATCATGGTTAATTCTTCTAAGTAACCCTTTCAATACCTTGCCAGGCCCTATCTCAATAAATGAATTTATTCCATTACTCTGGATATATTCTATAGATTTCTGCCAGTAAGTAGCATGATTTACCTGATTACTTAAGTTGTCTTTTATCCTCTTAGGGTCTTCTTCCGGAATAGCTGATACATTAAAGACAACCTTTGCGTTGGGCGTCTTAAAATTAACTTTATTAAGTTCTTCATTCAATCTTCTACTTGCTTCATCCATAAATCTTGAATGAAACGCTCCACTTATCTTTAAAATAATAAATCTTTTTACCCCCATCCCTTTAGCTAATTTTTCAGCTTTCTCTATGGCCTCTGGTGAACCAGATAAGACTATCTGCTGTGGGCAATTAAAGTTTACCATCTGCGTATTTGACTGATTAGCTATCTTTTCTACATCCTGCTTATTTAAGCCAATGACACTTGCCATCTTGCCCGGATTTTCTATAGAGGCCTGGTGCATAAATTTGCCTCTTTTTTCTACTAATTTCAAGGCGGTTTCAAAATCTATGCTTCCTGAGGCAACTAACCCGCTGTATTCACCCAGGCTCAAACCAGCTAGATACTCAGGTTCTACTTTAAGACCGCTTTCCCTTAAAGCATCTAAGGCAGCAATACTTGCAGTAAGAATAGCGACTTGAGAATTGTCAGTGCTTGATAATTTATCCATTGGTCCTTCAAAGCAAAGCTCTTTTATGCTATAACCTAATATATCATCGGCAGTGTCAAAGATCTTTTTAGATAATGAGAAATTCTCATATAAATCCTTCCCCATCCCCACAAACTGAGCGCCTTGACCGGGAAATATATATGCTAATTTGTTTCTCATAGCTAAGTCCTATGTCCTAAGTCCTATGTCTTAAGTCTATAGTCCTAAGTCTTTCTTGATACCATTGTTCCACCTCGTAGGTGTAATTGGTTGACTTTGGACTTCGGACTTCGGACTTACTTTCTACCACTTTATAACCGCAGCCCCCCAAGTTAAGCCACCGCCGAAAGCGGTCAAGACCACTATATCACCTTTTTTTATTCTTTTGTTTATAACTGCTTCATTTAAAGCTGTGGCAGTGGAGGCGCTTGACATATTGCCGTATCTTTCAATATTTAAACAAACTCTATCTTCAGACAAATCTAATCTTTTTGCAACAGCCCTAATAATTCTTATGTTAGCCTGATGAGGTACCAGCAAATTTATATCTTTACAACTCAGGTTAATTTGTTTAAGTGCTTTCTGAGCAGCACTAGTCATTTTCCTCACTGCTATTTTAAACAACTCACTACCTTCCATCTTTATATAATGAAGCCTTTTGTCGACTGTTTCATGCGAAGCAGGCATCTTTGAACCACCTGCAGGAAGCATCAATAAATTTCCCTCTCTTCCATCGCCACCTAAATAAAAGGATAATATCCCCTGATTTTTCCTGGTGGTTGGTTGTAATATGCACGCACCAGCTCCATCTCCAAACAATATACAGGTATTACGATCTGACCAATCTGTGATACAGGTAAGCTTTTCTGCGCCAATCAAGAGGACATTTTTATATACACCAGCTAATATTAAACTTGAAGATAGGGATAAACCATAAATAAACCCTGCGCAAGCTGCCGATATATCAAAAACTGCAGAGCCAAAGGCACCCAGTTTTGCCTGCACTAAGCAGGCAGTAGATGGAAAAGACATATCTGAAGTAACTGTGGCTACAATTATAAGATCTATGTCTTTAGGTTTAAGTTTAGCGTCTTTTAATGCAACTTTTGCTGCCTCATAGGCCATGTCACTTACGGTTTCATCGTCGCGGGCTATCCTTCTTTCTTTTATACCTGTTCGAGTTGTTATCCACTCATCAGAGGTATCTACCATTTTTTCTAAGTCATGATTATTCAGAACTTTTTCGGGAAAATAATTTCCCACACCGACAATCTTTGCTGATTTTACTCCGCCCATATGTAACTCCTTGTGATTTCTAAACTTTATTATTATAAGCTCTAACTGCGTCGATAATATGGCGATTTGCCCTATGATTTGCAAATTCGCCAGCTGCTTTAATAGCGCTTTTTATCGCTTTAGCTTTAGAACGCCCATGACTTATTATGCAAATACCATCTATGCCCAATAAAGGGGCTCCCCCGTATTCAGCATAGTCAACCTTAGTTTTAAGATTAGATAAAGCCGGCATACTTAATAAAGCTCCCAAGCGGCTTATGAGACTTTTATTCATCTCTTGTTTTAATAACATCTCCATTGCCTCTGTAAAGCCCTCTAATGATTTCAATATAATGTTTCCAGTGAGCCCATCGCAAACGATAACATCTGCTTTACCGCTAAATATATCTTTACCATCAATATTTCCCATAAAATGCAAGGAGCTATTATCTAATAATTCATAGGCATTCTTAATCAAAACAGTTCCCTTGCTTTTCTCTTCTCCAATACTGAGTAAGCTAACTTTCACTTGTTTCTTATTTAATACATACCGACAGTAAACATCGCCCATAAGAGCGTATTGCAAGAGATGCTCTGGTTTGCAATCTATGTTTGCTCCTACATCTATTAATAAAGTTGAACCGGTTAAGGTGGGTATAACAACACTTATTCCTGCTCGATGAATTCCTTCGAGCGTCTTTAAATGCAAGGTTGCGCTACTTACGATGGCTCCAGTATTGCCGGCTGAAACAAAAGAATCTGCTTTTTTTTCTTTGACTAAATTAATTCCAACATTAATTGATGAGTCTCTCTTTTTGCGAATGCTCGCAACAGGCGGTTCATCCATACCAATAATCTCAGATGCATTTTTAGTATAGATTTTCCCTTTAATGGGCATATGTCTACTAAGTTCTCTTTTAAGTGAATATTCCTCACCTACTAAGATAATCTCATAATCATACTCTTTTGCTGCTTGAACGGCTCCATAGACAATCTCATGAGGAGCGTAATCTCCACCCATTGTATCCACTGCTATTTTCAT
>CAZKQD010000031.1:0-11222 GCA_964554835.1 uncultured Planctomycetia bacterium
GCATTCTGCCTGAGAAAATTCACTCTCTATCTTAGTTAAATCTTTATGCAGTAAAGTAATATCCTCTTCGGATTTTACCTCTTTTATCTTATTATTAAATTTAAAATAATCATCAGAAAACTCTCCACATACTCCTCTTACAAATTCATAAGATGTTCTATGAATCTTGCAAGGTCCTATTTTTCTTAATATTTCTATATGATATGAGGTGGCATATCCTTTGTGCTGAGCAAACCGGTATTCAGGATAACTATATGAGTATTTTCTCATTAAACTATCCCTATAAACTTTAGCAATTATTGATGCTGCTGCAATTGAAAAATTAATATTTTCTCCGTTATTAAATCTACTTTGAGGTAAATCTATATCAGGAATTTCTCGCGCATCAACAAGTAAATGCTGAGGTTTTATTTTTAAAGAACAAACAGCCTTTCTCATTGCCTCTAAACCACATCTGTATATATTGTTAATTTTATTAATTCTTTTTACACTAACTTTTCCTATACCAATACACAGCGCTTTATCTTTTATTTCTTTATAGAGCGTTTCTCTTTCTTTAGAGGTTAACTTTTTAGAATCCTTTACTTTAAAAAAATCTATATCTTTTGGAAAAATAACAGCGCAAGCTACCACAGGACCAGCTAAAGCACCCATTCCTACCTCATCAATGCCTGCAACCAATTCAACTCCTTGAGACCAGAGAACTTTCTCAAAATACATTAAAGGATTAGATTCTTTAGGCTTTTTCAATTTTTACTCTTTTTAAGCCTGCCTGCCGACCTGTCTGCCGACAGGCAGGCAGGCAGGTTTATAAATTTTAAAAAGATCTAACAATATATCATTATATAGAATATGAATCTTTTTTTCAATAAAAAAGAGAGAATAAATTCTCTCTCTTTTTATTTTTTTAGATTTTTTGCTATACTGAATTTTTCCTGCCTGTCGGCAGACAGGTATTTTATATCTATTTATTCTTGTTTTTTGTCTGTTTGATTTGTAAGCTCTTGTTTTTTCTTAATGAGAGCCTGAGCGTATTTGGAAGATAAATTACCCATTTTTTCTTTGGTCTCTTCTATTCTCTTATCAACCTCATCAAGCGTCATTTTGTTGATTTTCTTTTTTTGTTTTTGTTTTGGAGCCTCTTCAGGCTTAATTTCTTCTTTCTTTTCTTCGACCTTTTTCTCTTCAGTTCCCTCTTTGTCTTCTTTTTGCTCCTCTTTCTTTTCTTCAGCAGAAGCCTCCTGCTCTTTTTCTTTTTTGGGCTCTTCTGCCTGCCCCGTAGGCTTGCCTGCCCCGTAGGCTTGCCTGCCCCGTAGGCTTGCTTGCCCCGTAGGCTTGTCCTTTGGGGCCCTTCGGGGACCTTCGGGGACCTTCGGGGTCTTCTGCTCTTCTTGCTGTTGTTTGTTTTCTCCTTCAGATTTTTCAGGTTGTTTGTCCATCTCTTCTGTCATTCAGATAACCTCCTCTTTTTTAAGATGCTTTTTAGATCTTTGGCTTCAATACATCTTATTCCTAATTTATGTGCCCATTTAATAACGCCATTATCTATACTTACTAAGGAAGCTCTTAATTCCTTAGCAAGAAGGATTAAATCTATATCTTCCTTGCTATCTAAAGTGCCTGCTCTTAAAGCAACTCTATAATTATGTCTTAATTTTTTAATTATATCATTAACTTTTTTCTTGCCTAAACTATCCCGCGCTCCTTTCTCAGCTATCCTTAGGCCTTTATTAATTCTCTCTCGCATATCCTCTACTAATTCATAGAGAAAGAAAGCCGGTGTTTTTAATTCGTATTTTTTAGGCGGTTTTTTATGTATTAAAACTAATAACTTAGTCGGAATTTTACTCTTATTGACAAAATTCATCAGTTCATCAAATACTGAAGGCGGCATATAGAATTCAATGTCCTTTGTCTTTTCTGCCAGTTTTAAGAAATTGCAAAAAGCAGTGGTTGGCTTTCTGCCAAATTTATACTTAGCTTCTGGATTAACAAATATACTGGTATCTAAAATAATCTTTTCATTCTTCATAGCAGTTATATTCTTGCAAAAAATTAACGGAATTTCAAGTTATTTTTTAAATGCCATCTAAAAATCAACCTGCGCTCTTAGGCCTCCCACTACAATCGTATCATTTCCATTTGTGGCATCACCGCCGTATGGATCCCAGATTACTTGAACATCTGGGCTTAATGCAAGATGATCATTTACCACAAAACTGTAGTATGTCTCAAGGTGACCTTCAGACTTTGCATTGAGATTTGTGCCTGCTTTTTTGTAATCATCTGATGGAATAGCTTGACCATAAGCAATAGCAAAGATATCATTATCTCTATTCCAGATGGCTCCGCTTAGCTGTAAACCTACACTCCAAGCATGCTCTAAAGAAAAATCATCGTCTAATCCGTTTAGACGCTGAGCTGGATCTTGCCAAGCGTATCGAACAAAAGCTCCAAGATTATCGTTTAGTTCCTGATCAAAACTCAATCCAACTCCACATCCATCTTCTTTTGTTTTTGTCGAGTCATTCCACTTTGTATGGTCTCTATTATTAATCCACCCTAAAATACGATAGTTTCCGCCTCTACCAAACAGTTCTGGTTTAAAATTAAGCTGTCCAGCAACAAAGACATTATCAAATACATCCTCCCAATCAGAGTCAGCATCCATTATAACCAACTCTGCATCCATAACATCTATTGGCTCAAGACCAAAACGAATACCTGCGGCATTATCGGCAAATTCAATTGTAGGTGAATTCCTAAAAATCCTGCCTAAGAATTGGGTAGTTTCATCATTAGCGTATTCATTGGTGTCAATAAAACAGGTAGCATCAATCTTACCAAAGGTTAAAGTTAAAGGCGAAAGATAGTGCTCATACCAGACTTCAGTTAATCGAACATTTTCATCGTTGTCTGCATCACGGTTGACATTACTAAATACCTTTAGTTCATCTTCAACACCAGCGCCACCACCAGCCTCAAGATGCACAAATGTTTTACCGTAATCCTCAAACTCTTTTTCAAATTCCAAGTCTATGGAATAAGAGGCGTCAGTAACATCTTCGCCTTTTTTAGAAAGATTATCACCATTGGCATTATCCGTTCCCTGCACAACAAACGTTGCCCCGGCCCCAATGGAGAGCCCGTCAAAAACATCTTTTATCTTGCTTAAGTCCTCTCTCAGTTCCTCTTGCTCTCCCAGTTTTGCCTCCTGTTGAGATAGTTTTTGCTCTAAAACAGCAATTCTTTCCTTTAATTCAGCAAGCTCTTCTTCTGTAGTTTTGGCAAAGACCGGAGCACATGAATAAAAGACTATCCCTAAAACAAAAAACCAACTAAACAACCTTTTTAACATCATCTTAATCTCCTCCTAGGTATGGCCTCTGGTTGTCCAGTCGGTATTACAAAATTTGATTTAAATTTTAGCTCTGTTTATGCAGTGGCTTAGGCACTTTAAATCGTTTCTTTTCTTTTTTTTCTATCTGAACGATATCTGAATCGTGAATAGTTACCACCACCTCCCCATAGTTTATTTGTTGGATGAATTGAGTTATCTCATCCAAAATTTTCTTATCTATTTTCCTTTTTTGCTCTGTAAGTTCCATGCTATATCCCCAATCCCAACAATTTTCCTCCCTGGTAAACAATAAAAGCCACTATCCAGGCAACCGCAGTCGTATAAAAGGCAGTAAAGATTGGCCAACGCCAGGAGTTTGTTTCTCTTTTTATAACTGCTATGGTCGCGACACAGGGGATATAAAGAAGGACGAACACCATAAGAGCATAAGCGACTAAAGGACTATACATTTTACTTCCATCGGGGCGCTTTTCTTTCTGAAGCGCTCGGCGTAAGCTTTGAGATTCCTCATCTGCCTCGCCAACAGAATGAAGTGTTCCTAATGTTCCCACCACAATCTCTTTGGCAATAAATCCTCCAAATAAACCTACACTAAGTTTCCAATTATCAAGACCCAGGGGTTTAAATACAGGTGCAATCGTCCTCCCCAAACTTCCAGCGAAACTTTTCTCCATCTTTTCAAATGCCTTTTTATTTTCTAGCTGAACGATACGCTCCTCATTACCTTGCGCTTGTTTAAGTAAAGTATCATAGTCCTTAGAATAGGTAGGACTCCAGGGAAAATTACTTAAAAACCAAACCAAAACGCATCCAGCAAAAATAATTGTTCCTGCTTTCTTCAAATATACCCTTCCTCTTTCCCACATATGGATAAAAAGTCCTCTTATGGTTGGTATGCGGTAGGGTGGAAGCTCCATCACAAAAGGAGCAGCCGGACCCTTAAATAGAAACCTTCTAAAGATTTTAGCCATAATAATTGCTATCATAATTCCCAAAAGATAAAGGGAAAAAAGTACGTTACCGGCTACTTTTTGAGAAAAAAAAGCGCCGATAAATAAGGCATAAACAGGGAGCCTTGCTCCGCAACTGATAAAGGGATTAACAAGTATTGTCACAAATCTGTCTTTTCTATCTTCTATGGTCCGGGTCGCCATAATTGCTGGCAGGTTGCAGCCAAAGCCTAAAAGTATAGGGATAAACGAGCGGCCGTGAAGGCCAATTTTATGCATAAGCTTATCCATAATAAAGGCAGCTCTGGCCATATATCCTGAGTCTTCTAATACCGCCATCGCCAGAAATAATAAAAATATTATTGGCACAAAGATAAGTACTGCTCCTACACCGCCGATTATTCCATCAATCACTAAAGACTGAATTGCACTTCCTTCTGGCAACATACTCCCAAATAAATTACCCAACCATTCCTGGGTTATTTCAACCCAGCCCATCAAGGGTTCGCTTAGTTTAAAGGTAAATTGAAATACCAGCCACATTAGGCCTAAAAAGATAGGCAAACCTAATATTCTGTTAATTAATACCTTATCTATTTTATCAGAAATAGTATGACGCATTTCATAAGTTTTCTTGACTGATTCACTACAGGCACCACTAATAAATCCATAGCGCCTATCGGCAATTATCGCCTCTGGGGTATCACCAAATACATTCTCTAAGTGATGTGAGCTCTTTTCTACCTGCCCTAGAATATCGTCTGAATATGAACTTTCTGTGATTCTTTTTATAACTTCGCTATCATTCTCTAATACTTTTACTGCCAGCCAACGAGAAGGATACTTTTGTATTAGATTATTATCTTTACTAAGAATATCTTCTAATTTTGTTAATTCTTCTTGTATTTCTTCGCCATAATCTATAGCCGTTTTTTCTAATTTAGTTTTTCTTTCAGCCAGTTTAATTATCTCATCAAGAAGTTCTATCATGCCCTTCTTTTTAGTAGCTACAGTAAAAATAATGGGGGTGCCCAAAAGTTCAGAGAGTTTGTCTCTGTCGATGTTAAGCCCATGTTTTTCTGCCAAATCGTGCATATTAAAAGCTAAAATCAACCGAACACCTAATTCCATAAACTGTGTAGCTAAATATAAGTTTCTTTCTAAGTTGAAAGTATCAATAATATCAATTATCACATCCGGTTTTTCTTCTATTACAAAATTGCGGGCAACGATTTCATCAAGCGAATATGCAGTTAAACTATAAGTCCCCGGAAGGTCAACTACGTTTATTTCGTAATCTTTATATTTTAGAATACCTTCCTTTTTCTCCACTGTTACACCCGGATAGTTCCCCACGTGCTGGCGTGCGCCAGTCAAGTTATTGAATATAGTAGTCTTTCCGGAATTAGGATTTCCTGCTAAAGCAATAGTCAGTTTCTTAGACATCTCAAATCTCCTTTACTAATATCTTCTGAGCCATACCATAGCCCAAAACTAATCTTGTATTACCGACAAGAATGATACAGGGGCCGGGCCGATGTGAATGTAAAACCTTTAATTTCATTCCTTTATTTAAGCCCATATCCGTGAGCCTTGCTCTTAAACCTCTTCCGCCTACTATAGAAATTAAGGTTACTTCACTGCCAGAAATTACCATTGTTAAAGGTAAAATTTGCCCTTTCATTCGTTTACCTCTACATATATATTGGTTGCCTCTTCCTTGCGTAAAGATAAATGATACCCTTTTATCTTTACCTCAATAGGATCTCCCAATGGAGCCACTCGTTCTACTTCTATCTCAATTCCTCTAACAACGCCCATATCTAAAATTCGACGATAAACTCGTCCGCTTCCAGAAACTTTTGTAATTTTGCCTCTTTGGCCTAGTTTTAACTCTCGGAGCATTTTTACATCGCCCATTTTGGCCTCCCTTTTGTTTTATCATAAAACTATTTTAGTTATATCTAACATCTGAGATAAAAAAATTATCTTTTAACTAAAGCCTTTTTTATCTGTCTCACCTTACACCTAAGACGTCTTCCGGTCTTAAAATAATAATCAAAGCTTTTCAGCCAATCAGGCCTATCGTGCTCAGGGCAAGTTTCTACAAATTCTATAAATTTTGTTAATTTTTTGAAAGTCTGGGAACTTATGGAATGCTCCATCTTGCAGGCATCTACACTAGCTATTTTGGGTTCGATATTCAAAACTTCACTTAAAAACTTAATAAGCATATTATGCCGCCTCAAGACACCTTGAGCTATTTTTTCTCCTTCTTCTGTAAAATCTACATAGCCATATCGCTCATGAATAACCAAATTTTCCTTAGATAGAGTGTTTAAAGCAGCGGTTACACTGGAAGTTTTTACCTTCAACAGACGACTGATATCTCTTACCCTGGCTATGCCTTCTTCCTTCTTCAGCATAGCAATAGCTTCCAAATAATCTTCCATATTGGAACTTAATTTTTTATTCTTTTTCATATCAAAACTCTCAAAATTTAGCTTTATCTTTATTTGTTAGATAAGTCTAACATATTCATTTTATCCTGTCAAGTTTTTTTTAAAAAAAATCTAATAGCATTAAAAAATTTTTGAAAAGTAATTGTTAGATAAATGATAATAAAAGCATCTACTTGGGCGAGTAATTTAGTTCTTAACGATATGAACAAGTTCCTGGGCTGGTCAATGTTGGTCGTCCTCTTATTTGCTTCCCTTTAGATTCAAGCTTTGCCAATCTTTTTTTATGGAATCTAAAAGTTTGGGGCTTCTTAATGCTGCAGCCGGATGAAACATTGGAATTATTTTTATATCTCGGTTTGGATTGAATAAATCTTCAACAATGGCATGAAGAAGTTGTCCGTGAATTTCTGAGATTCTTTTTTGGGGTAAATTATATTTTTCAAGAATATACTGCGTGGCTATAGAACCCAAGGGAATGATTACTCTGGGGTTTACTATCTCCATTTGTCTATCGAGATATATTGAACAGGCAGTTATCTCCTCCTTGCCTATTGAATAGGTGGGAGCATGGCACTTAATGATGTTAGTTATATAAAGTGATTCTCTATTTACTTTAGCCAATCGCAAGAGCTCATTTAAAAAATTACCTGAGGGCCCTATAAACAATTTTCCGCTTGAGTTTTCTTCTTTTCCAGGAGATAATCCAATTACCATAATTTCGGCATTGCTTTTCCCTTCTGCAAATACACATTTGTCTCTAAATTTATGAAGTTCACATCTCTGGCAAGTCTCTACTGTCTTAAAAACTTCATCTAAACTATTTAAATTCTTCATATATTTTCAAAGCTTTTCTATCATTTGTCTGTGTGATAAAAATGGTATAATAGGTAAATCTTCTCTGCTGAAAAATTTAGCATCTTTTAATTCATTGTTTAACGATATATTGCTGTTAGAAACACTGACCTCGTATCCAATAATAATAAGATAACCATAATAACTGGTTTTCTGAAGATAAACCCCTATGAGTTTCTTAATTTTACCTTTTAATCCTGTCTCTTCTTTCAATTCTCTTAAACAAGCAACCTCGGGTTCTTCACCTGATTCAATAAAACCGCTGGGCAGCGCCCATTTATTTTTACCTGGTTTGAGGTTTCTTCTTGTTATAAGTATTTTGCCTTCCTTATTCCTTGCTACGCAAATTGCTACCGGTAAAGGATTCTCATAGTATATCCAGTCACATTTTGAGCAAACCAACCTCTTTTTGTCATCTATCTTTTTTTTCTCTAATATACCTTTACATAAAGGGCAAAATTTAAATACAGTTTGCATAACTTTCCTATTTTTTATTATTCGTATTAATTATTCCAAGGTCTTAAGCTCTTCCAAAGTTTTCTCTGCAACGATTTTTTCTTTGTTGAAATGTTTTATCATTCTATTTAAACATTTCTGTTTTTCTTTGCTATCACCGAGATATTTTGCGCAAAACTCCATAAATTTCTTTGTTTCTTCTACGTTAAGCTTTACATCCCCTGGTATTTTCTCGCTATCATGTCTGACTGCCTCTTGTGGGCATACACTATGACAGGTCCCACAATGAATACACTCTTCCATATTTATCTTTGCCTTCCTGTCCTCAATTCCTGCCTGTTCGGCAGACAGGGAAATTGCACCTACCGGACATTTCTCTATACAAATACCGCAACCAATGCATTTCTCTTTATCAACCCATGGCATTTTAACCACCTCCTATAAAATTTTGGATTTGAACTCCCCAATGTTGACCCAACATAGGATGAACAAATCCGCCTCCACCTAAAGCCAGAATCTTAAATTTATGCTTCTTTTGTAAGTCCATAAGAAGTCTTGAAGCATAATTATATGAATCTTTGGTTAACTGCATAGTAGATACATAGCATTCTTTCGAGCCATCAACACCCATCTGTAAAATCAAAACCTCCGGAGTAAAATCTTCAATTAACTTTGGTATCTGGTTAAATTTTGAAATAAACTCGGTGTCATTACACAAAGAAGATAGAGGAAAGTTTCTATTAAAACCTTTTCCTTCATCAATCCCTGGCTCATTTTCATATCCACTTCTAAATGGATAAAGTGTAGACGGGTCTTGATGGAAAGAAACAGTATAAACCTTAGAGTTTCCATAAAAGGCCCTCTGGGTGCCATCGCCATGATGGGCATCATAATCGATTATCATAATTTTCTCTATATTTTTCCTCTTCAAGAGATAATTAGCAGTAATTGCTATATCATTAAATATACAAAAACCTCTGCCTTTATTCTCAAAAGCATGATGCCAGCCTCCACAGATATTTACAGCTACCTCAAATGAATCATCTACAATATAATCTGCTGCTGTAACAGAGGCACTCACACTCAATAAAATAATATTATAAATGCCTTTAATAGAAGGAACCTCTTCACCAAAAGCACCCTTGCCTGTTTTACTAACTTCCTGGACATTATTTATATAGTCGGAAGTGTGAAAAAGGTTAATAACATCCCTTGATATCAATTCGGGCTCTTTTATAGTAAGATTATCCAGCAGATTTAACTTTTTAAATTCTTCTAATGCTTTTTCGTAGCGGTCCCCTCTCATAGGATGCCCTTGGCCAAAATCCAATTTTTTAAAATCATCATTATAAATCAGCGCAACGTTTTTCATAACTTCTCCACTAATGTATGAAAGTAGCCATCATCTGTCTTCCATGAATTAACGAATTTTGCTTTACTTATAGATTTAATCATCTGTGGAGCTCTATCCAGCATCCTTTCATCATCAGCTACTATTTCAGCATAATCTCCTTGTTTTATGCCGTCTAATTCTCTAGAAACTTTCTTGAGCCTCTCGGGTATCTTCTCCATTCTTCTTACGTCTATTTTAATGCTTGGTTTTTTCATAAATGCTCACCTCCGTAAGTTCCTCATATAAAAAGCTTTTCCTTTATATTTCAATTCGATAATTTTGCCCTGTGATATTAAATCTTTCACAATTGCCCAATCACCATTTGCCTTTTTAAGAAATTCCTCCACTGCATCTTCTCTCATAGGATGCACTGATGTTATGCTTAATATATCATTCTCTATATCACCGGTAAAAGAAAAGGCGTTGCCTTCATAGCCAATTAAATATTCTACATCTTTAATTCTCTTGCTGAATATCTGATAACCCAAATTAATACCTTCTTCTTCTGGTGCTTTCACCCAGCTTTCAGCAGGAGGCCGCGTAGGTATAGAAACATAGGCAATATCTGGACTTATCTGCGCTATAAAATCTGCTATATCCTTTAAGCAATTCTTGCCATCATTTATTCCCTTAATAAGCATAGTCTCTGTTATCAATTTTCCTTGATAACCTTGTGAAAATTTTAATATTCCGTCCATTATTTTATCCAGTTTTAACTTACCATGTGGGTGATCTATCCTCTTCCAAATATCTTTAGTTACAGCATCTATTTTAAAAGAGAGTAAATCTGTATTCATCAACTCGTATTTCACATCATTCCGCCAGATTAAGGAACTATTGGTAATAACTGCGACCTTAATATCAAACTCTTGTTTTATAAGAGAAATCTCCTTGCCGAGATTTAAATCAAGGGTAGGCTCTCCATCAGGAACAAAGGTTAAATAATCAATAGTTTCATCAATCCTTTTAACCTCAGATACCTTTTGCTTTACTTCTTTAAGAATCTTCTCTGGCTGAAAGAAAACTTTTCTGTCCATCATCATATTAAGACTTCGACCCAACTGACAATATATACAAGAATAACTGCAGACCTTCGGCGGAATATTGTTTATCCCAAGGCTACGTCCTAATCTTCTTGATGGAACTGGTCCAAAAACCTTCCTCATAATACATTCCTAATAACATTTCACCCAACATTCAACGAATCCGCGAAGCACCCGCTCTAACGGGGTTTACAAATATAAATAAAAACATTGAAATTATTGCCAGTATAAAACCATACAAAAAGGTTGCTTCTGGCCTTATTTTGTCCCACAGCAAGCCAGCAATAAGTCCACCTGGAAGAGCTACTAGACCTATTGCTGTATGGAATATTCCTAAGCTGAGAGCTTTCAGGTGTTTTGGGGCTAAATCTACTACAAATGCTCTTTGAACACCATCAATCATAGCATAGAATATCCCATAAATAATAAAAAATAATAAAATGCTATGAATATTTGAAGTGTATATCAATCCAAAAGAAGTTATCGCAAATACTAAATAGCCTGCAACTAAGACAAATTTTCTTCCTATCTTATCTGATAATATTCCTGCCGGTATTATACAAATAGTATAAACGACATAAAATATAACGTAGAGAAGGATTGCCATATTATCAGCCAATCCTATATTCTTCGCCCTTAACAAGAGAAAGGCATATCCAAAATGACCTAAGGCAAATATTGAAGAAACAATAATAAATAATCTTA
>CAZKQD010000032.1:0-11130 GCA_964554835.1 uncultured Planctomycetia bacterium
TGCACCGAACCGCAAGGGATTCTGTGCGTGCACCGAACCCTACGTGGTTCGGTGGCTGCCCGGCAAGGATTCGAACCTTGCACCTCGGCTCCAAAAACCGATGTGATACCGCTTCACCACCGGGCATTATTTTACCCTTCTGGTTTCTCTTCTTCAAAAGTGTCTGGTTCTTCGGCGCTTGGCTCACTTGTACTGGGTTCTTCAATTTCAGTCACCCGGTCCTGCTCTTGAAACTGCTCTCGAGCTTCATCCGATTCAATTCCACTCTCTTGCTCATATTTTTCCATTACTGTCTTCTGCAAGTAGTCTCTAAACTGTGAATTTATTGGGTGGGCGATATCTCTGTGTTCTCGTTGTCTATCTTCCTTGCTTTTAAGTTGCTCATCTACTACGGGTAAGCTAGATCCACACTGATTGCAATATTTGCTCTCTGCAACATTCCTATGTCCACATTTTGGACAACTAGTTTTTAGCCTACGTGAAGGCATAGCTACAAAAAACCCATTGTTACCTTTAATAACCTTTATATCTCTTACTACAAAAGAATCATCAAAAGTCACAGTTGCATAAGCTTTTAATTTTTTATCTTTGCTTTCTCTTGGGAAAATCCTCACTTCTGTAATTTCCATCGTGTACTCCTTTTAAGATGTCGTTCTTGAATTAGTGTTTCATTCCAAACTTGTCATTAACTGCACCTACTGTGGCATATAAACATTGCCCACCTTTCTGACTTTCTCCTTAGTTCTCCCCTGATACGCATCGCCTCCTCTCTTGATTGAAGTATACCAAAGATACATGGGCCGCTTCCCGAGGTAAGCGTAGCCCTTACACCTTTGTTGTTTAATGCATTTTTTATATCTTTAATTTCTGTATGTTTGGCTAAAATTACAGTCTCAAGATCATTATAAAGAACCTGGGCAATACGTCCTAAATCGCCACTTCGTAAAGCGCGGATACATATTCTAACACCCGGTTTTTCCCTTGTCAAGCCTAACTTATACCTGCTGTACGCCCACTTAGCTGAAATTTCTATCTTGGGGCAAATTACTATAAACCAAAACTTAGGTATTTTCTTTAGTTTTGTTACTTTATCACCTCTTGCTTCACCTAGAGCAACACTTTCTTCTAAAATAAAAAAAGAAACATCAGATCCTACCGAGGATGCGATGTTTAGCATTTCTTTTTTCTTAAGCTTAAGATTTAATAATTTATTAAGTCCTAAAATGACGCTAGCAGCATTACTTGAACCTCCTCCTAAACCCGCAGCTACTGGTATTTTCTTATCTATGTTAATCTTTAAACCGCATCTTATTTTTACTTTATCAAGTACGCTTAAGGCTGCTTGATAGACTAAATTAGAAGCATCAGTTGGAATATCTTTGCTATTAGAATTAATCTTTATGTCATTTCCTTTAATTAGATCTATCTTTATGGTATCTTTCAAACTAATAGCTTGATAAATTGTTCTAATATTGTGGAATCCATCAGGGCGTTTTTCTAGAATCTCTAAGTACAAATTAATCTTAGCATAAGAAGGAAGGGTAATTTTATTCATAAGAAGTTGATTTACCCCGTTAGAGAACAAAGTTCTCTAATGGGGCTTATTTTTGTTTAATAAGTTTTTTAGCTGCAATCCTTATATCATCTGAGGTTAAATGATAAAATTTCATTAGTTCTTCAGGTTCGCCGGATTGACCAAATTCACCTTTTATGCCAATCATTTTTATAGGAACAGGATGGAATTCTGAAATTATCTCAGCCACAGCAGAACCTAATCCTCCGTAAATGGTGTGTTCTTCACAAGTTAAGATGGCTTTAGTTTCTTTTGCTGCTTTTATAAGCTGCTCTTTATCTATGGGCTTTGGTGTATGGACATTTATAACTCTTGCATCTATATTGTCTCTTTCTTTTAATTTTGCGGCAGCATATAATGCCTCGTGAGTCATGACACCACAAGCAATTATGGTTAAGTCATTACCTTTCTTCAAAACATTAGCCTTACCTATCTTAAAGTAATCCTTTTCCTCTGTAATAATAGGCACGGGATTCCTGGTAAATCTTAAATACACAGGATGAGGGATGCTGGCTGCCTGAATTGTAGCTTTTCTAGCCTCAATTGCATCTGCAGGAACTACAACTTGCATATTAGGCAAAGCCCTCATTAAAGTAATCTCTTCAAGAGCCTGATGGGTAGCACCGTCTGGACCAACGGTAATTCCGCCGTGCGTGCCAACTATATTGACATTTAAATCCATATAACAAACCGAGATGCTTAATTGATTCCAGGCCCTTCCTGCTGCAAAAACACCAAAGGTACAAGCAAACGGGATTTTACCACCTAGAGATAGGCCGGCTGCAGTTGAAGCCATATTTTGCTCTGCTACACCAAAGCTAAAAAATCTATCTGGAAATTCTTTCTTAAACCATCCTGCTCTTGTTGAGCCGGTTAAATCAGCAGAAAGAACAACTATGTCCTTATTGCTTCTTCCTAACTCAAGGAGGCCTTCTCCAAAACCATCACGCGTTGGAATCATTTCTCTCTTCATTTATATTCTCTTAACTCTTCTATTGCCTTTTTGAGTTCTTCTTTCTTTGGAGCAATACCATGCCAGTTGATTTGATTCTCTATAAAAGAGACACCTTTCCCTTTTATAGTATGAGCTAAAATAACCGTCGGTTTACCTTTTGTCTTCTCAGCCTTATCATACGCATCCATAATTTCCTTAAAGTTGTGACCATTTATTTCAATAACTTCCCAGCCAAAAGATTTCCATTTATCCTTAAGTGGGTCTAAGCTCATAACGTCCTTTACCCAGCCATCAATTTGGAGTCTATTGCAGTCAATAATTCCGCAAATATTATCTAATTTATAAAAGGATGCGAACATAGCCGCTTCCCAAATTTGCCCCTCTTGAATCTCTCCATCACCCATAAGACAGTAAACCCTTATATCTTTTGAGTCTAATCTAGCTGATAGAGCTATGCCATTAGCGATAGATAACCCCTGACCTAAAGAACCTGTGGATGCCTCAATTCCAATGGATACATCTCTCTGAGGATGACCCTGAAGGCGTGAACCTAGCTTTCTTAAGGTTAACAATAATTCCTTTTTAGGAAAGTAGCCGCAGTGGGCCAAAACAGCATAAAGGGCTGGACATCCATGGCCTTTTGATAGAATAAACCTATCCCTCATCTCCCAGTCTGGTTTTTTAGGATTATGGCGCATCTTATAACAATAAAGTCCTAATAATAACTCCACAATTGATAATGAACCGCCGGTATGACCGCTGCCTGCTTCTTGCAGACTGAATAAGACATTTTCTCTTACTTCAAGGGCATCTTTTTTAAGTTTCTTAATGCCTGGTTTTTTTTTACTCAAGGTTTAATCTCTCTATTTTGTTTTTTATCTTTTCCTGACCAGGTTTAATCTCTAATGATTTCAACCAGGCTCTTCTCGCTTCTTCTTTATGGCTCATTTTAAAATATATATCTCCTAAATGATCATAAACAATTGGATCTTCAATAAGCCCTGAAGCTTTTTTTATTAATGATAAAGCCTTGTCAATATTACCTTTTTTATAATAGGCCCAGCCTAAACTGTCAACATAGGCGCCATTTTCTGGCTCTATCTCTAAGGCCTTATTTAAAAACTCAATAGCTTTATCCAGATTTTTTCCGTCTTCTGCATACATATATCCTAAGTAATTTAAGGCATCTGCATTATCTGGATTTATCTCTATTGCTTTTTCAAATTGAGCTTCTGCCTCTTTTCTTCTATTATGATATTCATAATATGCGCCCAAATAAAAATGAGCAAGATCGCTTTCAGGATTAAGTTCAATGGCCTGCCTATAAGCTTCTTCAGCCTTATCTGGCATCTTAGCCTTTTGATAGCTTGAACCTAAGAGAAGATACAGTTTATCTTTATGTTTAACATTTAGCTGAATGGCCTTCTTAAGTAAATCTATACACCTTTTATACTGTTCAGTTTCAAGATAAAAATAAGTTAAATTAATATAAGAACCTGTGTTATTGGGGTATAGTTCTAAAATAAACTTATATTGCTCCTCTGCCTCTTTGAGTTTGCCTTCCTGATGGTATAGTCTACCCAGTTGTTTATAGAAATCTATACTTAAAGGGTCGATTTTAAGGGCTTCATTATAACAAGAAATAGCCTTTTCTGGTTGTTTGTCCATCTCATAGACAAGACCTAATGCAAGATAAGTTGCTAGAAATTTAGATTCTAATTCAATTGTTTTCTTAAAACACTTAATTGCTTCATCTGTCTCTTTAGTATTGACATAAATTAGACCTAAATTAAAATATAATACAGGCAATTCTTCTTTTTTTATTAATTCTTTATATATTTCTATTGCTTGCTTATTTTTACCTTCTAAAACATATATATCAGCGAGAGAGGCTAAGGCAATTTTATTCTCAGGGCTTATCTCTATTACTTTTTTATATTCAGAGGCAGCCTTGCCGTATTCACTTTCTTTAGTATATAAGAGAGCTAACAGTGAATGAGTTTCTATATCCTCGGGACTTAGCTTGATAGCTTTATTTATGTAAGATTTAGCCTCATCTGTCTTATTTAATTTTAGATAATTCCGTCCTATTTTTATATAGATGGGGACTTTATCAGTTGCATATTCTAAGGCTTGCTTATATTCCTCAATGGCCTTCTGAAACTCACCTTGTCTATCATAAATAATGCCCATCATATAATGGGCATAGATATTAGAATTATTACTGCTTTGACCTTCATTAGATTTAGCGTAAGATAAACTGCTATATTCCAAACAACCTAAAATCAAAAAAATAATTACTAAAAAGATGGAAGTAAATTTTTTCATAAAGATAAATTTTTTCTGTCAGTTATTATTTTTTCTTCTTCTTATGTCTGTCTCTTCTAAGCCGTTTTTTTCTTTTATGCTTGGCTATCTTTTTTCTTTTTCTTTTTTTGCCGCCTGCCATAATAAACTCCTACTTTAAATGACAGAATTCAGATGTCAGAAAACGAAATCCCAAACCAGTAAATTCTAAATCCTAATATCTAAATCCTAAATAAATCCAAAATTATAATTTTCAAAATTCAAAACGCTTTCTGTTTTGGTCATTTGGATTTTGCCTGCCCCGTAGGAAATCTTTGATTTTCCTATGGGGGTCATTTGATATTGTTTAGTATTTAGTGCTTAGTGCTTGTTTTTTGATAATTACTCTGGTTTCTGAATTCAGGTTTCTGGTATCTCGTGAAACTCTCTGTCCTCTGCCTGCCCCGTAGGCTTGTCCTTCGGGGTCATCTGTTTAATATATTACTTTATTCAGCGGATATTCAATTATTCCAGTTGCACCCACCTTTTTCAGCTTAGGCATTAATTCTCTTACTGTCTTCTCATCAATAATGGTCTCAACTGCGCACCAACCTTTCTGAGTTAGGTTTGAGATAGTGGGTTTTTTCATAGCGGGTAATATTTTAAGTATATTGTTTAAACCGCTGCGCTTTACATTCATCTTCAAGCCGACTTTCTCTTCAGCTAAAATTGCTCCTTTTAATAACAAAGCAATATTTTCAATCTTTTTCCTTTTTGATTTGTTCTTCCATGATTTATTATTAGCTATTAACCAAGTAGTGGATTCGCAGACAACATCCACCACGCGAAGATTATGCGCTCTTAGGCTTGAACCGGTTTCAGTTAATTCAACAATGGCATCTACTAATTCTGGAGTTTTTATCTCTGTAGCGCCCCAGCTAAATTCTACTTCTGCTTTTATTTTATTCTTTTTTAAATATTTCTTAGTAACATTTACAAGCTCAGTGGCTATCTTCTTGTTATTTAAATCCCTGGGTTTTTTGATCTTTGAATTATTAGGTACTGCTATTACCCATCGGACAGGATTTAGACCCTGTTTTGCATAAATAAGATTCTGGACTTTTTCTACTTTAGATGAATTATCTTCTATCCAGTCACTGCCGGTCAGACCACAGTCTAAAATGCCATCTTCTACGTATCTCGACATCTCCTGCGCGCGAATTAACATGCATTCTATTTCTTCATCATCTATGCTTGGACGATAAGACCTATCTGTAATTCGTATATTAAAACCGGCCTTCTTAAACATACTTAATGTAGTTTCTTGCAAACTTCCTTTTGGAATACCCAATTTAATCTTCATGACTTAACCCCTTAATGACTACATGATTTACGAAAACTTAAAGTAAACTCTATTCTATATCAATTTAACTAATTATGTCAATCAAAATTATCTATTTGATGTTACAATGCATAGATGTTAGTTTTTCAATTTCTCTTTGCATTTTTCAATCTGCTCTTTAATATCAGATATAGAAGTAATATTAGGATATTTATCTGATATATTACTATAAACTTCTTTTGCTTTTTTATATTGTTTATCTAAAAAATAGATATCTGCTATACAAACTAATAGATAAGATTTTGTTTTAGCATTAGAGGTGTATTCTTTTAATCCTTCTATTTCTTCTATGGCAAACTCAGGGTTTTTAAAACTATAAATCATTATGCCTTCAGCAAGAGTAGTTATGGTTTCTTGTCTATATCCGCTGTAGGGATATTCATCTAATATCTTATAATAGGTCTCTTTGGCTTGGTCTATATATTCCATTTCAAAATAACACTGGGCTAATTTAAGCTGAAAATAATCTGATAGATAACTATCAGGATACTTATTTATGGCTAATTCAGCAAACTCTTTAGCTGGATAGAACTGTCCTTGTTCAAGATATTTAACTATGATATCTTTTAAGGCCAATTGAGCGCCTAATTCATCTTCTCCTCTTAATTCTAATTCAAGATATTCATTATAGATGTCTTTTGCTGCATGATACTTTTCCTGATTAAACACAGCATCAGCATATGACTTTAACTTGTATTTGACTTCATCTTCAGACAGGTATTGTTTAAGGTATTTTATGTATATATTATTTAGCTGTTTAGCTTTTTGTATTTTGTTATCTTTATATAAGGTTAGGGCATACTCTTTTACAGTTGCATACTCTTTATTACTTTGGCAGTAGTCATCAAGCATATCCTTGAATGTCTCAAAGGCCTTATCCCTTTTTACATCAATATATAATAGATTATATACCCCGTACCTTAGATATTGAGCATATAAGGCATATTTTGTCTCAGGTAGGTTGATTAAGACAATATCTGTCTCTTTTAATATATTGTGTAGATATGTTTTTTTATATCTATGGTATTGTTCCCATTTTGATTCATTAGATAGATAATTTAACCTTTCATATTCAACTTTAGCTAAATAGTAGTTTATAAGACCTAAAAGCTTGCTGTCTTCTGTCTTTTTAAAATTCCCTAAATAATCTAATGCTTCGTCGTATTGTTGGCTTTGGATATAGTTATCTATGATTAGTCTTAGCTCTGTCTTAGAAGGATGGACAATGAGCTCTTTTTGAGGTGATTTAACCCTTGTATATAAGAAGCCGCCTGCAAATATCAAAAGACAAAGTATTAATGTTGATATAATAAAGGTGTTTTCAGTTGATTTTTTCATAATATTTAAAACCTTACTTGCACCTCGTAGGTGCAAGTGTATTACGGGTTAACATCCGTGTTCTTCTTGTAAATCAGCTAATTTTTCTTTTAAATCCTTCAATTGTCTTTCTAATTTATGTATGTCAAAAGCTAAGTCTCCACCAACACTTGCGCCTGGGTTTTTCGCTCTTTTTTTCCTTAGTTCTTCCTTTAAGGCAGCAATGCGGGCTTTGAGGCGGGAGATTTTTGGTTTTAGGGTGGCGATTTGGCGTTCGAGGTTGGCTAATTTTTTAATTAGCGATCTCCATAGTGAGAATGTAACATCATAATTATATTTACATATATCATATCGCTGTTGTGCAATGTCACGTGCCTCTTTCGCATCATCACGCTTACGTTTTGCTTTAGCTAAGGCAAGAGTTGCTTTAGCGATTTTTACCGCATTTCCACTCTTAATAGCTAAACTAAATTTGAAACCTGCCCTTATAAATTTCGATTCTGCTACCAAGTACTTTGTTTCTTTTTCATTCAAATTAACTTCTGCTCTATACAAAGCCTTTTCTGCATCTATGAGTTCACCATGAACCCTTTTCTCTGCTTTTTCTACACACCCTAAAACAGTCAATGGATTACAGAAATTAACAAATAATATTATAGCTATTAATACAATTAATGCTCTTTTGGATTTTGTTTTATACACAATTAATCCCTATTATACTATTTATCTATGAAAATATTCACATTAGAAGTTTCTTTATTTTCTTTAACTTTAACATTTTCTATATGACCTTCACCCTTATCTATAGATGTTGCCTCTAAAGTGTAAATTCCTTCTTTTAGGTCTTCAATCTCATAAAAGCCATTTTCATTAGTAACTGCAGAACCTGTGCTATCGTCTTTTGTAGCAAAAACTGCTACATTCTCTACAGGAGTTTTTTTATGTTTGCAATAGACAGTTCCAGAAATTGAACCAGGTTTGCCCATTTTTATTTTTAGGTCTTTTCTCTCTCCTTCTCTAATCTTAATTTTTTCCGTTATTGTCGCCAAACCCTCCTTTGCAATAACCAAATAATAAATATCAGCGCTTAAACCTCCTATCTTAAAAGTCCCCTTATCGCTGACTTCCAATATCTCACCTACCAATACATTATTAGAATCAATAAGGACTATTTGAGCATTAGTCACAGGTGTGATACCATCGTCTTTAATTACCTTGCCGTATATACTACTAACAACTTCTGGTTCCCCTAAGCTAAAATTAAGCTCGGAGATTTTGGTATCTCTTTTTATAACAATATCCTTTTTCACTTTCCTTCCATGAGTAGTAGAATAAATCTCAATATTATAACTACCAGGTGCTAAGCTCGATATCTTGTATCTTCCGTCATTATCTGTTTTATCAAGTGGTCTATATAATCGATTTATCATTGTCCTTATTAAGATCTCATCTTCTTTGATATCATCCTTAGTAGGTATATATTGCACGGATACTTTTGCATTTTTTACAGGACTACCTTTTTCATCTTTTACTACACCTGATATAAAATTATCATAGGCAATGAAGTTTATACCTGAAGTTTTTTCTTTGGTGAGGGTGATGTCTTTTTTAATGGGGAAAGCTGCCTTATCAGATGAGCATAATAAATTATAAGTTGCGGGTTTTAAGTCTTTCACAGTATAGCTGCCATCCTTTTTGCTATTGTTAGCAAATCCATCTGGCATATTATCTTCAGTATTATATGCTATTATCTCTGCGCCTTCTATAGATGTCTTTCCATCACTTTTATAAACCTTACCAGAGATAATGTAATCATAACGTGGTATTAATATAAAATTGACCTCCTTTTCCTCTGCCTGTTTTATAGAGACAACTTTATCTTCAAATAGTTCATAGCCTGATGATGAGTAAATACTAAATGTATAATCTCCCTGCTCTAAGTTAGCTATTTTATAATTTCCTTTATTATCAGGCAGCATTGTACGAATTTCCTCATTATTTTTCTCAATCCTAATTATGGCATCCTCGACGCCAATACCACTATCTTTATCTAAGACTTTACCGTAAATAATACCACTTTGTGTTTCAACTTTTGCTTGACTAATAGGGAAAAAATTAAATACAAACGAGATTAAAAATAGTGCACTAATTGTAGCTATTATTAATTTTTTCATCATTTAAGCCTCCTAAATTTATTAATTTTCTAATTTTCATAATAAAAAAACACCGAAGGTGTTCTATTTTGTATCAATTCAGCTTGCTGTGTTGATCAAAATTATATTTTATTGATTTAATTTTATCTTTTTTCTAAGCGCTTTCTTCTATATTCAGAATGAACTGACTTAATTATTCCATCTTTTACTTTTTTGTTTAGATATTTAGTCTTTGTGAATAAATCAGATAATAAAACAATCTTTGTTTCATTTTCAATTAAGACCGCTCTATATAAAGCCTCTTTTGGGCTCCTGCCAACTGTTACCACTCCATGATTTGATAAAATCAAGCCATTATGCTTTGATATTCTATCGGCTACTTTTTCTGCTAATTCATCTGATGCGGGGTTAAGGTATTTTAAAACTGGTACATCATTTTCTAAAATCGCTGCAAACTCTGCAGTTACAGGTTTTAGTTCTTTATATTTATTAGCAAAAATAATAGCATAAGTCGAATGAGAATGGATAATGCAATTTATATCCTTTCTTCTCCTGTAACAAGAAATATGCATTTTAAGCTCACAACTTGGCTTTAATATTTTTTTATAATTTCTTCCATCCTCAAGAGAAATCTTTAGGTAATCTCTCTTCTTTGCTTCCTTAAACCATGCGCCACTCGCCTTTATGTAAATGAAATTGCCTTCTCTTATGCTGATATTACCGCCTGAGCCATACGTGAGACCACATTCTACTAAATCTTTTCCTAAATTAACTAAAATTTTCCTATAATCTTTAGATTTTTTCATTTTTTCTTTAATAAGCACACCAGTTATAAAATCCCGAAGGTTCGGGATGAATATAACTGATAAGTGTGCATTAAACCCTTGACATTTCTGATGTCAAGGGTTAATTCGACCACCCGATTTACGTTTCTCGACAGTCACGTAAATCAGGATCTCATTTAACTTCATAAGTGTATCATAATAGAAAACTATTGTCAAATTGAGATTTTTACTTGTAAAAATTTAACTACATGCTATAATAACGATTTAATAGGAGGTTAATTATGCTTAAATTTCTTAGGAAAAAACAAAATCTTAAAATTATACTATGGGGTATAACTATCGTTATTATTGTAACATTCGTTTTTTGGGGTGTAGGCGGCTCGTTGAGAGGAAGTAAAGGCCATCCCAGATATGCTGGTATAATTTTTGGCAAGACAATATCTATTGAAAACTACATTAAAAGTAAACAACAGTGCTATTATCAGGCCTTAATGCTTTATGGAAAGAACCTTCCTAAGGTTAAACCTTACTTGCACCTCGGAAGTGCAAGCATGGGTTGATTTTTTCATTATTTGTATTAACAGCCGTGTTCTTCTTGTAATTTAGCTAATTTTTCTTTTAAATCCTTCAATTGTCTTTCTAATTTATGTATGTCAAAA
>CAZKQD010000033.1:0-11038 GCA_964554835.1 uncultured Planctomycetia bacterium
CCGCATGTCATTATCAATTCCTATTACGTTGAAGCCTTTTTCTATAAAGAATCTTACTGCTTCTGCTCCAATAAGTCCTGTTGAACCTATAATTAAAGCTGTTTTCATATATAACTATTCTTTTCTTGTTCTTACAAAATATAGAGAAATTAAAAAAGTAACCACTGAAAATGCCACAAGTGTATATAATACCGTAACTAAACTAGGATGCCAAGCATAAATCGAGATAGCTTCACAGCCTGCAAGAAATAAAAGAAACAGCGCTATCTTTAAATTATGTGTAGCTATAAGATAATTAATTACCAGCCACAAAAGCGCATAAAAGGTCATTGCCAAAGAAAATAACCCTACAAGACGAATACTCACGGGATTAGCTTTAGAAGTAAGAACAGATAAAACTAAACCCGGAAACAAAAAGCATACGATAATGCCTATACCACATAAAATACTCGCTAACAGCAAGGATTTATATAAAATTTTATGAGAATGAGAATTTGTTACATAAGCTGCCGTGCTTTTAGGAAATATAACTATGGCTAATGCTGAAGGTAAAAATAAAAATATCTTACCTACAATTTGTGCAATTGAATAATAGCCAGCATTTAAAGGCGAGAAGAAGTGTTTTACTAAAATAACATCAATATTAGTAAGAATAATAAATGAAAACATGGTAATAGATACAGGCAAAAAATATTTATATATTGGAACCAAATTAACAGATTCAGAAAGACTACTTCTATCCACATCGGTTATTTCTTTATGGAAAACATTACCAACAAAAAATATATAAATGAAAAGAATTAGTAAAGGAGCGATTAAATATCCTGACAACCCTCCTAGTACTCCCCATCCTATATATATCAATAAGGCGCCTGTAATTAATTTACCTAAAGATGATAAAATGCTAACAGAAGAAAGAATTTTAAATTTTTGCAGACTTTGAAAAAGGGAAGGAAAAAGTAAAGAAACTAATGATACTGCCATAATTATACCACAGATAACTATATAACTCGGCTGGGTTTTAAAAAATTTAGCTACTGGGATAGAAAAAATAGAAAAAATCAATAGAAAGAAAGAAGCTACAATCAATAACCGCTTAGCGAACTTACTAAATACCAACCTTAGCTTGATAAAATCCTTTTTTGTTATATATTCAGTAAAAAATCTTGTAAGCGTAGGCCCTAAAGGAGAAACCGTCACAGAAGCAAACATAATTAATGAAATTAGCGCGTTAAATGTACCATAATCCTCAGGAGTAAGCAATCTTACAGAAATAAGATGATAGATTAGATTAAATACACCCACTACAGATGTCCCTACAAATACAATTGCCGTATGGCGAATTAAGTCATCTTTTATATAATGCAACAATCTACCTTTAAGAAGTTTGAACATTTTTTCTAAAATCCTTTAAGTGACCTAAGACTTTTAAAAAAGCACGCCAAAAGTATCTTATATCATCAAATTCTTTTATATTTATTATCTTTCTTATAATAAACTCGGGATTAAAACTAACAGAATACATACCCTGGACAAGCTGAAGTAATTTTTCAGGTGGATAACTTAATTTCATAACAGGGTTTCTCATGTCAAAATAAGACCAATCTAAACTATTCAGTAATCCTTTCTCTTTGCATTCTGTAAATAAAGGTGTATTGGGATACGGTATAACAATTGTTGATTGCATTGTGTAGGCATAATCTTTCTTTAATAGCCATTTACCTAATTCTAAGGTTTTTTTAGCTTCTTCATAACTTTCCCAGGGATAACCAAACATAATAGTAATGTGTGGATACAGCCCTGCTTTCCTTGCCATCTTACAAGATTCAATTATTGCCTCTGGATTAAGACCTTTGTTAATTCTATCTAATGTCTTTTGATTAGCAGATTCTAAACCAAAAAGTAAAAATCTAAAATTTGCTTTTTTCATCAATTTGTAATCTTCCAAATCTGCGCAACCAAACCTCATATTGCAATCAAGACCAACTTTTCTGCTATATCCTCTATCTATCATCCCTTTACAAAAATCTCTAAGGTATTTGCCTGGCGTAATGGAGCCTGTATCATCCATAATCTCTTTTACAGGATAATTATCGATAATATGTCCTATTTCATCTAAAACATTATCAACCGACCTTACTCTAAATTTTGGATAAAGTTGCGGCCACGAACAAAACGTACATTTACCCCAGTAACAATCTCTTCCACTCATAATATATGTTCCGGGGGTTCGTTTATAATTACCGTTTTTATATGCATAAAGCTGCCACTTAGTTAAATCTCTATCAATAAAAGGTAAACTATCTAAGTTATGATTTAATTGAAATTTACCTGTGTTTTTGATGGTATTACCTTCGTGGTAGTAAACACCACTCTCTAATTGTCCATAGTCCACCGTCCATTGTCCATTGTCTTTTTTAAAAGAATTACAGAGATTGAGAAGGAGGAAGTCGTAATCTCCCCCCGTAAGCACATAATCAACTTTAGAGTTTTTAAACGACTCTTCTGGTAATGCAGTAACATGATCACCAAATAAGACAGTTCTTAGCTCATAGTTCTTAGCTCTTAGCTTTAAATCATCTATGATTTCCCAGTGTTGTTTAACTACTGGGGTTTTGGTTTCAAAGGCAATGAGGTCAGGTTTTTCTTCTTTTATAATATTTAAAAATCTATCATAAGGAATGTCTTCAGCAATACAATCTAACCAAATCACTTCATATCCAGCCTTCTTTAGCAAAGTTGCAGCTTGGGCAGGAACAACCGGATAGATATAAGTAGGCTCATTAAAGTATTGGAATTGCCTATTCTGTGAAAGTAAAGGAGTGCCTTTTGTCCCCGAAAATGGAGGATAGGATATTATAACTTTCATTCTTCTTTTAATCTCTTTGAAAATAATCCTTTAAGAAAAAATAAACCATATGTAATATTGGATAATATTATGCCGGAAAATACCAATAAAAACATTTTTATGTTCTTATTTAAACTAAATATAAAAACCGTCCCCAAATATACAATTAAAAAACAAAGGAATAAAAGACTTATCTTTAAAGATACTAAGCTCAATACAAATCCAAAAATAAGCCCTAAAACAAGAATAGAGGGTAAAAAATAATAAACATTAAATGAATTCTTGGGATATTTTTTAATAAAATATCCTCTGTGCAAGGCATAATTTGCTATTTGTTTTAGGTGTGGTAAAAATAATGTCCTTCTATGATGATAGACTAAAACTTCTGGGTCATAAATAATCTTCATTTTTAATTTATCAATAATGCCGTGTGATAACTTTGTATCCTCACCTGGCCAGAATGTAGTATTAAATCCGCCTAATTTATCAAAGACATCTTTTCTAATTAAATAATTGCAAGAGGGGAGATCCTTAACATAATCTCTCTTACATTTTATATATCTATATCTGTAAGGGCCGGCTACTATAAAAGTTTCATAGACTTTTCCGCTTGCTTTCTCTTTTAATGTATCATCGCTTGAGGTAACAGCAGGACCGCCTACTGCTGCTACTTTTGCATCTTTAAAATTTTTAACAGCGTTTACTAACCAATCTCTATCTGGATAGGCATCATCATCAATAAAAGCGAAAATTTCACCTTTTGCCTCTTTTGAAGCAATATCTCTTTTTATTCCGGGTTTAACTTTTCCTGTTGCTACTATTTTAACATTAGGTAAATCTATGTTCTCGTCTTTATCAGGCGCAACTATAATCTCAAAATCAGGATAATTTAATTTTAAGCAATAATCTATACACCTTTTTAGATTACCATTTATATTTTTAGACGGAATTATAATAGATATAAAAGGATTGGACATAATTAAATCCTATCATAGTATTTTATTATATTCATTCTGTAAAAAACAGCTAAGGTATCTCTTAATGTGTGCCAGATATCTATTAATTTTATTCTGCCTACTGTCCTTTGAAAATCTAATGTTATGGGCGCTTCTTCCATTCTATATCCTAAGTGATGGGCATTAACTAATAATTCTAAATCAAAGGCATATCTTTTTATTAAAACCTTTGGAAATACCTTCTCTAAAACCTCTCTTTTAAATAATTTTATGCCGGTTTGAGTATCTCTAACAGGCAAGCCAAACAAAACTCGTATAAGATAATAGTAACCATTTGAAATTATTCTTCTTTGAAGAGGATAATTAATTTTAGATTCCGGGTGTCTCTTTGAGCCAATTACAACATCAGCATTTTTATCTCTTAATACATCAAATAACGTCTGTACCTGCTCTGGGTGAAGATCTAAATCTGCGTCCAGAAAAACTATATAATCTCCTGCTGTGTAACGAAAGGCCTTTTTTAAAGCTCTTCCCTTCCCAAAATTAGCTCTGTTTCTTTTTGCGCATATATTAGTAAAATCTGCTGCTAATTCTTTAATTTTCTCATATGTCTCATCGGTTGAACCATCATCTATTACGACTATCTCATAATCACAGCCAAATTCATTAAAGGTGCGCATAATTTCTTTAATGCTTGCAACTATGTGATTTCCTTCGTTATGAGCGGGTATAATAATAGAAATTTTTTCCTTGATATTCTTCATAACTATATGATTATGCAATCATAGAAGGCTAACTTTAACTTATTTGTTTTTCTTAAACCACTTAATAGTCGTCTCTAATCCTTCTCTTAAACCTGTCGTCGGTTCCCATTTAAGATATCTCTTTGCTTTTGTAATATCAGGTCTTCTTACTTTAGGGTCATCAACTGGTAAATCCTTAAATATAATCTTACTTTTTGAATCTGTTAGTTTAATAATTAACTCGGCCACCTCTAGTATGCTTATCTCTTTTTGACTACCTAAGTTAAATGGGCTTTCTTCTTTTGATAACATAAGTTTATAAAGACCCTGAATTAAATCATCTACATAACAAAAGCTTCTTGTCTGTTTTCCATCGCCATAAACAGTTATTGGTCTATTAGAAAGTGCCTGACTTATAAAGTTAGGTATTGCTCTTCCGTCATCCTTCCTCATTAATGGACCATATGTATTAAATATCCTGGCTATCTTTACATCTACGTTATGTTTTTTGCGGTAAGCTGTGCTTAGACTTTCAGCGAACCTTTTTGATTCATCATATACTCCTCGTGGGCCAAGACAGTTAACATTTCCCCAGTATGTTTCTTTTTGGGGATGTTGTTTGGGGTCTCCGTAGATTTCAGAAGTGGATGCAAGTAGAAAGATAGCCTTTTTCTTCTTTGCAATCCCTAACATATTATGAGTGCCTAATGAATTGACCTTTAAGGTCTTTATAGGATAGTTTAGATAATCTACAGGGGATGCAGGAGATGCAAAATGAAGCACATAATCTATATCTTCGTCAAATTCAATGGGTTTTGTTATATCATGCTCTATAAACTTAAAATTTTCATCATCTAAAAGATGTTCTATATTGCTTTTTTTACCTGTTATAAGATTATCTAAACATATAATCCTATAATCTTTTTCTCTTAATAGATTACATAAATGAGCCCCTATAAAACCTGCCCCACCCGTAATTAATACAGTTTTCATGCTCTCTCCTTAAAATAAGCAATTGTTTCTCTTGAGGGGGTCATATTTTTACTATCTTTTCTTTTTTATCCTTTATATCTTTTAATGCATTTCGGGTATCAATAATCAATTTGCTGTTCTTTACAATAAACCCATAATCAATATCTGAATGAGCTGTTACGATCACAACACAGTCTTTATTATGTAAATTATTTTTTGTCAATTTAATTGATTTATAAACTCTTGCCTCTATCTTGATGCTTTTAACATGGGGATCATAATAAGAAACATTTGCTCCTTTATTCTTCAACAAAGAGAAAATAGCCAAAGCGGGAGATTCTCTAGTATCACCTACATCCTTTTTGTAACTGAGACCTATTATAAGAATCTTAGATAGTTTTATAGATTTGCCTTTATTGTTTAATGCATCACTTATTTTAGATACAACATGCTCAGGCATAAAGTTATTTATTTGCTGGGCTAAACCTATCAATCGCGCTTCAAAACCCGCCATCTTTGCCTTCCATGATAAATAAATTGGATCTGTGGGCAAACAATGACCTCCCAGGCCCGGACCTGGATAAAAAGGCATAAAACCAAAAGGTTTTGTTTTAGCTACATCAATTACCTCCCAGACATCTATATCTAATCTATTGCACATAAGAGCTATTTCATTTATTAAGCCAATATTTACACTTCTAAAGGTATTCTCAAGTAGTTTAGACATCTCAGCTACTTCTACAGATGAAGCTTTAATTGCCTTCTTAAAAAGCTGATTATATAAGACCTCTGCAATAATAGTTGATTTTTTGCTTACCCCACCAACTACTTTTGGAATAGCAGTTAATGAAAAGCGCTTATTGCCAGGGTCAACCCTCTCAGATGAAAAAGCAAGGTAAAAATCTTTATCCAGATTTAGGCCCGAAGTTTCTAATAAAGGCAATATTTCATCTCTGGTGGTGCCTGGATAAGTAGTGCTTTCTAAAATTATTAATTGATTCTTGCCTAAATTTTCTGATATTGATTGTACACTTGATAAAATTGCTGATATATCAGGCTCTTTAGTTTTACCTAAAGGCGTTGGAACACAGATTATTATTACATCCTGATTCTTAATAGTCTTATAATTATCAAAAACTCTAAAGCTTCTGTCTTTTATAAACTTCTTTATCCGTTTAGAATCTACATCTTCAATATAAGATTCGCCTTTTTTAAGACTACCTATTCTTTTTCTATCTATATCAATTCCTATTACACAGAATCCCGCTTCACAAAATGCTATACTTAGGGGTAACCCTACATACCCCAATCCAACAATTGCTATTTTTGCACTCTTATCTCTTATTTTCTTTTTTAACTTCTCCATTTACTTACGCCCTATGCATATATATTTAAATCCGAGTTCTTTCATTTTATCCAAATCATAAATATTACGACCATCAACAATAATTGGATTATTGAGTAACTGTTTTATTTTCTCTAAATCAAGTTCTTTAAATTCACTCCATTCTGTAATAATAACTAACGCATCTGAACTTTCTGCTGCCTCATAAGCATCCTTGCAGTATTCTACATCCTTTAAGATACCCTTCATCTTATCCATTGCATAAGGATCGTATGCTTTAACTCTTGCTCCGTCTTTTAAAAGACCTTTAATAATATCAATGGATGGCGCAAATCTTATATCATCTGTATTGGGCTTGAAAGAAAGTCCCAAAAGTCCAATAGTTTTACCTTTTACATTCCACAAAGCATCTTCTATTTTTTGCAGAAAATTCTCCTTTTGATTTTTATTTATTTTCTCGACTGCCTTTAATAATTCAAAATTATATCCAAGCTTTTCAGAAATCCTTATGAAAGCTGCCAGGTCTTTTGGAAAGCAAAAACCTCCATACCCAACACCTGCGTTTAAAAAATTATGACCTATCCTTTTATCCATGCCCATACCCTCTGCAACTTTCTCAATATCAGCTCCTGTTAATTCACATATTTTTGATATTGCATTTATATAGGATATTTTCGCAGCAAGGAAAGAATTAGAGGCATGCTTTATTAATTCAGCGCTTTGAATATCAGTTACAATAATAGGTACTTCAAGGGGTTGGTAAAGTTCTGTGAGAATCTGTTTAGCTTTCTCTGTCTCCACTCCAATAACAATCCTGTCTGGTTTCATAAAATCGCTAACCGCAGAACCTTCCCTTAAAAATTCTGGGTTAGAGGCCACATCAAATTCAACACCTTTTTTAACATGTCCCCGTATAGTCTCTTTTGCTCTTTCGCCTGTCTGGACAGGAACAGTGCTCTTTTCGACTACTAGGTGATAACCTTCCATACTCCTTGCAATATCTTTACAAACTCCTTCAACTGTAGAAAGATCAGCTTCTCCGTTCTCTTTTGGAGGGGTGCCTACTGCAATAAAAATAACTTCTGATTCAGGCACTGATTTTTTTAGGTCCGTGGTAAAACTTAAACGTCCTCTCTCTACATTTCTTTTAACTATTTCTTCTAATCCCGGCTCATAGATGGGTATCTTAAGTTCCTTCAAAAAGGCTATCTTTTCCTCATTATTATCCACACATATTACTTTATTGCCTAAATCTGCTAAGCAACTTCCAGTAACTAAACCAACATAACCAGTTCCAACAACAGCTATTTTTCTCAATTTTTAAACTCTCTTTTTAGGTTCCGAATGTAAACGGAAATTCAGGAAATGCCTTTGTTTTAAATATTAACCACACAGTCGGCCCGCTTTCCTTTTCAAAATGATAAGTAAGTTCAGCTGTCCAGCAATGCAGGTCCCTGGTAAGCTTATATTGATATTCTTCTAAGTCTCCTTTATCAAAATTATATCTTTCAAAAACACCTATCTTCCATTTAGGAGTTAAGGTATATGTAGCATCAGCTATGCCCTCTGCAAACTCATCTTGGGTATTTGTCCCTTTAGTATATCGTGAACTGAGCGCAAGACTCCATTTGTCCTTCGTGAGTTTGGTTCCTGCATTAAAAATCTCGAAATTATCTGAATGTGGATTATAGCTTGAACCAAAATCAAACTCAAGCCATCTCTTGGGCCTTAACTCTAAAGAACTGGTAATGTTAGAAAATTGGTCGCCTTCAACCTGAGGATAAAGCTTTACGCTATTTCTAAAACTAATTAAGTCAATCTCTTCTTCAATGTGGCCATCTTCTGTATGCCATTTTGTCTGAAGTTTATTCTCTATTGAAAATGTATAGTATTTTTCGTCGTCATATGAATCTATTGAATCAAACTGATATAATCTGGATGCTACAACATTTGGTTTCTTTTGATATGTATAGCTAACGGTGGGGGTAATCAAATGCCTTAATTTATTTATCTCAGTACCGAAATAACTACCCTCAATATCAAATATCCTGTATATCTTAGTAGTTAAATCATAGCCGGCATACCAAAAATCTCTAAAAAAATCGCGATCGCTGCCGTCCTCATCTCTTGAATAAAAAGTCTCAATCCTACCTACATAGGGAACAAATTTAAGCCAGTTAAGATAACCCATAAGTCTCGTCGGATAAGTTAGTCTATTATCAGTGTGAAATCTTGTTGTATGATAATCTATGTCTGTATCAGCTATCTTTTCACTAAAATTATTAAATCTATATTCTGATGTATAATAGAACTTCGTATCACCTAACTTATAATTATTGACATTAAATTTCAACTCAGGGAGTGTCTCGGTAATAGTTCTAAAATCATTTATCCTTTTTCTTGCAAGAAAACTTAATGAATAATAGTCCCCTTGTCTGATTACTGAAATATACGAAGTTGGAAGTGGATCCTTTACGTATTCTTCATAAAAATAGTCTTTTATAAAATCTTTATCATCATATTTATTAACTTCAAGAAGAGCCCTTGTATTACTGTCAATGTTCCAGCTATGCTCTAATTTTACTCTGTACTTTTGGGTTTCAAAAGGTAAACCTTGTCTCTGAAGCTCTTCGTCTCTTTCCTGCGTATAATACGCCTTTAATAAACCCTTGCCATATTTCTTCGTATCATATTTATAATCAAAACCTTCACCAATACCTAACTTTTCTCTCCAATCAAAGTGTAAGTATCCATTTGAGTATTCATTAAAATAATACCTTAGGCTAGTTAGGACGAAATAGCCCCAATCTTTATTATGGCCGGGGGTAACTCTTAGGCCGGTTTCTTTATCTTTTAATGACTGGCAATAATAAGGTAAATACATAATCGGCGTATTGCCTACATAGAAGAAAATATTCGTAGCTACAACTTTCTCTCCTAAATAGATTTTAATCCTTTTTGCCTGAATTCTGTAGTGTGGAATATCAAATTCGCAAGTAGTAAAGTATCCTTCCAAAGCCACTAATTCTTTATCTGATACCTCATCTAATCTTTTTGCCTCCCCAAATATCTTACCACTTTTAAAATCACCGTGTATTAGAGTGCCCTTTTTGGTCTCAAAGTTATAATAAATCTTATCTGTTTTAAATACATCTTCACCTTTATATAAAGTGACATTGCCGTTTGCATAAACCTCTTTGCTTTGAGGATAAGCTATTGCCTTATCTGCAGTTATTTTTATGTCTTTATAGCAAACTATTACATTGCCTATTATCTTTATTTGCCCTTTTGCCTCAGAATATTCTATTCTATCTCCCCGACAGTCAACCGGCACTCCTTTATCAAGTTGAGCATATGAGATATTAAAAAATAGCAGGGACAACATACCTGCTAATAATAAATAAATAATAGAATTTCTAAGAGACAACATTAATGATTTTTACTCTTTTTTAGATTTCTTAAAAATATCCGGTTCAGGAACTTTCTTCCAATCATCCAAGAATCTCTTAATGCCTATGTCTGTTAAGGGATGCTTTGTGAGTTTTTCAATTACAGCAAAGGGTATAGTTGCAATGTCAGCGCCGACTAAAGCCGCCTCCAGCACGTGAAGCGGGTGACGTATACTCGCTACAATAATCTCTGTCTTATACCCATAATTATCATAAATCTTTCTAATATCACGAACTAAATCCATGCCTCTATGCGATATGTCATCTAACCGTCCGATAAAAGGACTAATGTAGGCTGCCTTTGCTTTTGCAGCTAAAAGCGCCTGCGTAGCAGAAAAACATAAAGTAAGATTACACCTTATCCCCTCTTTAGAAAGTGTCTTCGTTGCTTTTAAACCTTCTTCTGTTAAGGGAACCTTAACTACAATGTTTTTATGTATTTTTGCTAAGCTCTTTGCCTCTTTAATCATACCTTCATAATTTAGGCTCACTACCTCAGCACTAATTGGCCCATCTACTATTGAACATATCTCTTTAATAAGTTCAACAAAGTCTCTATTTTCCTTAGATATTAAGGTAGGGTTGGTAGTTACACCATCAAGCACACCTAAATCTTTAGCTCTTTTTATCTCATTAATATTGGCAGTGTCTATGAAAATCTTCATAGGCAACCTCCGTTTTCATGGTTGTTTTTTCATACTATAGCACGCCCTAAGTCCAAATTC
>CAZKQD010000034.1:0-9053 GCA_964554835.1 uncultured Planctomycetia bacterium
GCAGCTGGGGCATTTTTTGGGCATTTTGAAGGTTTTCTCCTTGCCTGTCCTTAGTTCTTTTTTAACTTCTACAACCTGAGGGATAACATCGCCAGCCCTCTGAATCTTTACCTTATCCTTTATTTTGATGCCTTTTCGTCTTATCTCATCCATATTATGGAGGGTGGCGCGGCTAACTGTTACACCGCCTACCTCCACCGGCCTAAGCAGCGCTACCGGCGTTAAAATGCCGGTCCTGCCTACCTGAACTACGATATCTTCGATGGTCGTAATTTCTTTCCTGGGTTCAAATTTGTAAGCAACGGCCCACCTGGGATTAGTGGTTCTGCTGCCCAGCTTATCATAATAATCCAAGCTGTTAACTTTTATAACCACGCCATCTATTTCATAATCTAATCTCTCGCGCTTTTTCTCAATATCGTGGTGATACTTGATGGCTTCTTTTATATCTTTACAATATCTTGTTTCGGGATTAATCTTAAAACCACATTCTCCTAAGAATTCCAAAGCCTCCTTTTGAGTGCTAATCTTCTTATCTGATAGAGCCATTATTTCATAAATAAATGTTTCTAATTTACGCTCGGCAGTAATCCTCGAATCCAACTGCCTTACAGAACCGGCTGCCGCATTTCTGGGATTAGCGAAAGCCTGTTTGCCTTGCTGTGTATACCTTTTATTTAATTCCTGGAAATCCTTAATATACATTATTACTTCACCACGCACCACAAGATGGTCAATATCCTCTTTCTGCAATCTTAGAGGAATACTTCTTATAGTTTTTAAATTCTCGGTTATATTTTCACCTTCTACTCCATTACCTCTTGTGGCGCCTTGCATAAATCTACCTTTTTCATATCTTAGCTCAACAGACAAACCGTCTAATTTCGGCTCGCACATATAAGCCAATTCATCAAGGTTTAATCTCTCCTTGCATCTTCTATCAAAATCTTCAACTTCCTTATCTTTTTGAACTCCCTGAAGACTAAACATCTTCTTAATATGCTTTATCTTCTTGAATTCTTTCTGAGGCGCTGCTCCGACTCTTGCAGTAGGCGAATCAGGCGTTTTTAATTCCGGATATTTATCTTCTAACCCCTGGAGTTCCTTAAAAAGTTTATCGTATTTCCTATCTGAAACCTCAGGTTGGTTTTTGACGTAATAAAGGTAGTTATGGCGCCTGATTTCTTTCCTTAGCCTTCTAATCCTCTCTTTTATCTTTTTAGAAGTCATCTTAAGTCCTTTTAATTCCTTTTATAAATTTATTAAACTTAAATGTATTAAGCACATCCGCATCTTCAAGCCAGCCGCGACGGGCAGTAATCACTCCATATTTCATGTTGTTCAGTTGTTGTTTAGAATGAGCATCAGTGGAAATAATAATTTTAACCCCTATATCTTTGGCCATCTTGCAATGTATATCTTTCAAATCAAGCCTGTTTGGAAAACAGTTTAATTCCATCATAATATTTCTCTTTTTTGCCACTTTAAATATTTTTTCAAAGTCTATTTCGTACGGTTTTCTTTTGCCGATTAACCTGCCTGTGGGATGAGCTAATATATTTACATATTTATTATCAAATGCCCTTAAGATACGTTCAGTCATTTCTGTCTTGTTCATATTAAATTTTGTATGAATGGCTGCTATGACAATATCCAATTCTTTTAAAATGCTATCACTCAAATCCAGCTTACCGTTGTCTTTTATGTCTACCTCAATCCCTTTTAATATCCTGATACCTTTAATCTTCTTGTCTTCTTTATCAATTTTTTTAATATGTCGAGCTAACTCTTTTTCATTAAGGCCCCCGGCAATCTTTAAGCCCTTAGAATGTTCTGTAATTGCCGCGTACTCATAGTTTTTCTGGCTGGCCGCAATCACCATATCCGCTATGGTATGAGCGCCATCTGATGCCCTAGTGTGCATATGAAGGTCGCCTTTTATATCTTTTAGTTCTATTACGTTAGGCAATTTATCTTTAGACGCAGCCTCAATTTCACCTCTATCTTCCCTTAATTCAGGTAGAATATATTTAAGACCGACCGTCTTATAGACATCTTCTTCTGTTTTACTCGCAATATTCTTTTTACGTCTAAATACTCCATATTCATTAATCTTTAAGCCATCTGCTTTAGCAATTTTTCGAATATGTATGTTATGAGCTTTGGAGCCTGTAAAATAAATCAAGGCTGAACCCAATTTTTGCTTTTTAATATCTCTTAAGTCAACCTGGAAACCTGATTTTAATATAATGCTTGATTTAGTATTTCCTTTTGACAAAATAGTTTTTACTTCCGGGTAACTGACAAAACTATCCATTACCTTTTTGGAATCCTTGGAAGCAACAAGTATATCTAAATCACCGATTGTCTCAAGGCCTCTCCTTAGGCTTCCAGCTGTTTCTACAGTATCAATATTCTTATCCTGCTCCTTGAGGTATTGAATAATTGAAGCTGCATATTCTTTCGCCTGATCCAGCTTCATTCTCCCTTTTGAATGTTTAAAGTCTCCTAAGGCATCTAAGATTTTCTTCTCGGTTTTCTCTCCAAAACCCTCCAAATCCTGCACCCTGTGCTGCTTGCAAACTATCTCTAAGTCTGCGGTGTTTTTTACACCGAGCTTTTCTTTTAATATTTTAAGATGCCTGGGGCCAATGCCGGTAATTTGCATTAATTCAAGAAGTTCAGGCGGGACTTTTTTAAGAAGCTGCTGGTGCTTCTTTAACTTTCCAGTCTTGATAATTTCTTCAATTTTTTTGGCAATGGCCTCTCCGACTCCGGGAATTTCTCTTAGTGATTTTTTATCCTCCCGGCAGTTATCTTCTACTCTTTTGGATAAATCTTCTATATTATGGGCAGCGCGGCTGTAAGCCCTGACCTTGTATGGGTTGCCGCCTGTTATCTCTAAGATATCAGCTATCTCGTTAAAAATCCTGGCTATGTCTCTATTTTCCATCCTTATTAAATCTCAATATTATCTAAATTTACCTTCTTGATACCATGGGTTTCCATCTCATCTATTGCTTTTTCAGCATCACCTGCATTCATATTAACACCTTCTATAGCATCCTCTAACAGGTAAACTTCATAATCTCCTGCTGCATCTATGGCAGATGATTTAACGCAGTAGTCAGTAGCCACTCCACAGATATATAGTTTTTTTACGTCCGCATTTTTTAAAATCGCATCTAACAATCTGCTCTTATCATCACGACCATCAAAAGCTGAATATCCATCTTCGCCCTCAAAGATACCTTTTGAGATTATGATTGTGCCTTCAGGTAATTTAAGATCTGGATGAAATTGAGCGCCTTCTGTGTTTTGTATACAGTGCTCAGGCCACTTGCCTCCAAACTTTTCAAAATGGCTTGATTCAGCAGGATGCCAATCGCGGGAGGCAAATATGGGTAAGTTTTTTTCTTTGAATCTCTCAATGTAGGTGTTTATATTCTTTATAATCCTGGAGCAATCTTTTACTGCAAGTGCGCCGCCTGGACAAAAATCCTTCTGCATATCAACAATTAATAACGCTTTATCAGCCATATCATCCTCCCCTTTTTAAAATTAAGTATGCACAGATCTACCTAAAATAGAAGATGTCGCTTCTTTAATAATCTCTGAAAATGTCGGATGTCCAAAAATAACCTCAGCTATATTATCTATGGTTAAGTCATTTACCTTAGAAATAGCAAACTGATGTATCAACTCTGAGGCCTCATGGCCCAATATGTGAACTCCAATAAGCTTGTGGTTATTTTTATCAACTATTATTTTTAGAAATCCATCTGGGTAATTACTTAAAACAGCGCGGGGATTCGATCTAAAATATTGCTTGATAACTTTAATATCTAATTTTTTATCTTGGGCTTCTTTTTCTGTTAAGCCAATACTCGCTGCCTCAATAGACGAATAGACTATCCTGGGTATATCTAACTGGTTTATTGGCCTGAAGTTCCTACCGGCAATAGATAAAGAAGCGATTTCAGACTCCTTATATGCAGAATGCGCAAACATAGGATAAGGTGTTATATCGCCTACAGCATAAATATCAGAAGAGGCCGTCTGCATACCGTCATTAACTTTTACAAAACCATTATCTAATTCAATGTCGGCGTTTAAAAAAGATTCCTCATCAATATTAGGCCTTCTACCGGCTGCGACCAGAATCATATCAACTTCTATTTCTTCTTGAGTATTGGGGCTTTTTAGATTAACTTTAACTGAATCCTGACTTATATTTATAATTTCAGTTTGACATCCTGTATAAACATCTATACCTTTTCTTTTGAATATTGATTCTAAGTTAGAGGATATCTCATTATCCTCCCCGGGCAATATCTGCTTTTTAATCTCACTTAATGCTACCTTGCTTCCTAAATTATTAAAGATACCTGCAAACTCTACGCCGATTGTACCTGCTCCCACAATAAGTATGCTTTTGGGGATACGATCTAAATTTATAGCCTCACTACTTGAGATAATCTTTTTTTTGTCAAATTTAAGGTGCGGTAATTCAATGGGTTTTGAGCCGGTTGCAAGAATAATATTGTCTGCTTCTATAGTTTGAGTGCTGCCTTCCTTTTGTTTAACTTCTACTTTTTTATTTGTTAATAATTTTGCCTCACCTTCAATAAAATCTATTCTGTTTTTATTAAAAAGATATAACACGCCTTGTTTTAGAGTCTTTGAAGTATTCTTGGAATAGGCAACTATTTTCTTTATATCAGCTTTAGCTATATCCTTACCCAATCCATATCTGCTGCCGTCTCTACTTAATTCAGAATAAAGTTTAGAGATTTTAATTATAGCTTTTACTGGTATGCACCCTTCATTAAGACAAACTCCTCCAATTTTATCTTTAGAATAATCGATAACAGCTACCGATTTGCCCAGTTTTGCCAATCTTACAGCTGCGCTATAGCCGCCCGGGCCAGAACCTATACAAATAACATCATATCTATCTTTCATACTACATCCCCTTGCTATAATCATCAATTATGAGATTTCTAACATTCTATCTATAGCTTTCTTGGCTTTTTCTCTTATTGATTCTTCAACCTTAACAACATAGATTAAATCTTTTAATGCTCGATGCACCTTCTTTAATGTAATAAGTTTCATGGTTGGGCATATAGCTTTATCATTTGCAGGGTAAAACTTTTTTTCAGGATTTGCTTTCTTTAGTGAATGAAGCATGCCTATTTCTGTTCCAATGATGAATTCATCTGCCTTACTTTCTTTTGCAAACCTCAACATACCTGATGTAGAAACAACCTCATCTGCTAAATTTACGACTTCTGGATTACATTCCGGGTGCACCATCACTTTTGCATCAGGATGGTCCTGTTTTGATTTTTTTATATCTTCTGCTGAAATATTAATATGAGGAGTTGAACACCAACCTTGCCAACATATCAATTTACGACCGGTCTGATCCTGGGTAAACTTACAAAGATTTTTATCAGGAACAAATATAATTTCTTTATTCTTTGGTATTGAATTTACAACCTGAACAGAGTTAGATGAAGTGCAGCAAATATCTGATTCTGCCTTCACTTCGGCTGTTGTATTCACATAGCTTATCACCACTGCATCAGGATGCTTACTTTTCAGAGCCTTTAGTTTATCCACGGTTATCATATCCGCTAAAGTACAACCTGCCCGATTATCTGGAATAATTACTTTCTTATCAGGTGAAAGCACAGAAGCCGTCTCAGCCATAAAACTGACTCCGCAGAAAACAATAACCTTAGCTTCTGTATTATGGGCTTTTTTGCTTAATTCTAAAGAATCGCCGGTAAAATCAGCAATGTCCTGCACCTCTGGTATCTGATAATTATGAGCCAGAATGACCGCTTTTCTTTTCTTCTTTAACCTTTTAATCTTATCTAATATCTGGTTGTTTTTTTTACTTTTCATGTTTTTTATTTGCTTTTAGGTATTTGCTTTTTATTTGCTTTTGCTTTTTAACTTTTATCTTTTACTATGAGCTATGAGCCATCAGCCAAGAGCTATTTATACTTACGACTTAGGACTAATATTTTTTATTGTTCCTCCTCCTAATACTATATCTTTATCATAGAATACCGCAGCTTGCCCAGGAGTAATTGCCTTCTGCGGTTTTTTAAATTTTACCTCAACTTTATTTTTTGGCTTCGGATATATAACAGCAACAGCAGGTCTATGAAGATATCTTATTTTGACCTCCGCTTCAATCTTGTTATTAGGTTTATTGATTGAGGTAAAACAGACATCTTTTGCTATAAATTGTTTAGCATATAAATATTTTTCCTCTGCTACTGTGATAGTATTTTTATCTTTATCAATCTCAATCACATATAGAGGCATCTTAGCTGATATTCCAATACCTCTTCTTTGACCTATTGTATAATGTATTAGACCTTGATGCTGGCCAATGGTATTTCCGGTGATATCCAAAATATGACCTGGTTTTATGCCGCTCTTAATATATTTTCTTAAAAATTTAGGATAATTGTTATCCGGGATAAAACATATCTCTTGAGATTCTTTTCTGTTAGCAGAAGGTAATTTTTGCCTACGGGCTATTTTTACTACTTCATTTTTAGTGAAACCGCCTAAAGGAAACAGGGTATTCTTAAGCTGTTTTTGAGTCATTGTATAAAGCACATAGGACTGATCTTTTTTAGCGTCTTTGGCTTTTTTTAATAAAAATCTATCCTTATTTTTATCATACTCGATTTGGGCATAGTGACCTGTTGCGATAAAATCTGCATCTATCTCTTTGGCTCTATTAAGGAAAGCATCAAATTTAATAAATTGATTGCATCTTATACAAGGATTGGGAGTTCTTCCCTCTTTATATTCCTTAGAAAAATTATCTATTACGGTTTTCTTAAATATATCTCTAAAATTTAAGACATAGTGCTTTATTTTTAATTTAGCTGCTACTTTCCTGGCGTATTCTATTGCTTCTAAGCCGCAGCATCCACCAAACCTCTTTTCTTTATCTTTAGGCAAAAGCTGCATGGTTAGACCGATTACTTCATAACCTCTATCCTTTAAAAGTAAAGCAGCTACTGAAGAATCAACTCCTCCGCTCATAGCCACTACAACGCGTTTTTTCATTCCTTCTTCTTGCGTTTTTTTAAATAGTCCTCAATAGCAGACTTCAGAGCCTCTTCAGCTAATACTGAACAGTGCATTTTTATTTTAGGAAGGCCTCCCAGGGCTTCTGCAACTGCCTTATTGGAAATGCTTAAAGCCTCCTCGATAGTCTTACCTTTAACTAACTCTGTAACCATACTGCTTGTAGCTATAGCGGCTCCGCATCCGAACGTTTTAAATTTGGCATCTACAATTTTATTATCCTTGACCTTTATATACAACACCATTATATCCCCGCACATAGGATTTCCTACATATCCTGTTCCATCAGGATTTTTAATCTCACCTACGTTTCTTGGATTTCTAAAATGTTCCATTACCTTCTTTGAATATTGTGAAAATTGGTCTCTCATACTTTCTTAAACCTCTTATTATATGTTTTTTATTTTTTTTGCTTATAAAGAGGAGATATAGAACGCAGTTTTTTAACCACTGCCGGAAGCTTTTTTAATACATAATCTATATCTTCTTCTTTTGTATATCTACCTAATGTAAAACGAAGTGATCCATGAGCTACCTCAGGTGGACGCCCTATAGCCAATAATACACGAGACGGCTCTAAGCTGCTTGAGGTGCAGGCTGAGCCAGTTGATGCAGCTATACCTAAGAAATCTAAATTTAATATTAAGGATTCTCCTTCTATATACCTTATACTTACATTTACGTTATTAGATAATCTTTTTTTAGGGTGCCCATTCAAGAGAACATCATCAATATTGTCAAAAATTCCTTTTATAAGTTTATCTCTGAGTTTAGTTTGTATTCTTGCTTCTTCATCCATTTTCTCTTTTGCTAATTCAGCAGCTTTGCCAAAACCTACAATGCCCGGTACGTTTTCAGTTGAAGCCCGACGTTTTCGTTCCTGGTCTCCGCCCTGCATAAATGAGGTAATTCTGGTCCCTTTTCTAACATATAAAGCGCCTACCCCCTTTGGCCCATAAAATTTATGTGCTGAGATACTCAATAAATCCACGCCTAAGTCATCTACGTCAATGGGTATATGACCTGTTGTTTGAACCGCATCTGTGTGAAAATATATATTATGTTCTTTGGCTATCTTAGCTAAACTTTTAATAGGCTGGATAGTGCCTATCTCATTATTTGCATGCATAATTGATATTAAAACAGTTTTATCAGTAATTGATTCTTCTAGGGCTTTAGGATTAACCAAACCATATTTGTCCACCAGTAAGTTGGTCACTTTAAGACCTTGAGATTCTAAGAACTTACATGGCTCAGTTATTGCATGGTGTTCAATGCTGCTTGTTATAATATGATTTCCCTTATTTTTATTAGCGTAAACTACCCCTTTTAAGGCGAAATTATCACTTTCTGTACCACCTGAGGTAAAAATAATCTCATCAGCTTCCGCGCTTATAAGGCTGGCTACTTTTTCTCGTGCCTCATCTATGGCAGCTTTTGCCTCTTGCCCAAAGGAATAGAAACTAGACGGATTGCCAAACTTATCACGAAAATAAGGCCTCATTGCTCTTAGAACTTCCTTACTACAGGGTGTAGTTGCTGCATAATCTAAGTATATCTTTTTCATTTCTTTACCTCATGCTGCTTCAACTGATTTTACCTGTGGAATTTTCTCTTTTAATATTCTTTCAATGCTCATCTTAAGAGTCAAGCTTGCCATAGGACAGCCGCCACAAGCTCCTTTGAGCTTTACCTTAACAATGCCCTCATCAGTAATTTCTACCAACTCTACATCTCCACCATCTCGTTGTAAAGCTGGACGTACCTGATTTAATACGTCTTCTACGCTTTCTTTAAGATTTGTTTCATTGCTCATAATAATTTATCCTTATTTTGTTTTATTATATTACTAACTCTTAGCCATATCAAGCACTTAAATAGAAAGTGCCCTAAGATGAACAATTAAATAACTTATCTTAAGGCACTCC
>CAZKQD010000034.1:9153-10785 GCA_964554835.1 uncultured Planctomycetia bacterium
TTAAATAGAAAGTGCCCTAAGATGAACAATTAAATAACTTATCTTAAGGCACTCCCTTATCAGCAAAACAGAGTTTATCTAATTCTTCTCTCCTTTAAAGGTTTGAACTTAACCATTTCATGAGGACCAGGAATTTTAGCTTGTGGTTCTGTCAAGATAAATTTACCTTTTTTGATCCGGTTTTTAAGAATAGTGGCTATTTCTTTTGCCCTGGTATAACTTGAGAGGCCTGCAGTGGAAACTTCTTTACCTTTAACTTTAATTTTACCGCTTTTTAACTGAGCGTAATTCACCTCTCCCAGATTTTTCTTTATCCCTTTAGGATAATCACTCGAGTAATCCACAATTTGAGTATAAATCTCTTTATCTCTAACTGCTGTATAGCGGCAAATTTCTTCATTTAAAATAGGAATAGGTATCCCTATGCCTACTGTCAAGGATGCGCCATATCCTAAGATTGATGTTCCCACAAGAAACTTACTGTCCATCTGCTTTAGATCACCAATGACAGCTATGGTGCCAGCTGGTTTTTTGGGAACACCTTGTTTTGTCCTATCAACATCTGGATTATGTTGGGTTCCCTGCCAGATTATGTAACCTTCACCGCCGCCTAAGAAAATCCTTGAGCCAATACCTATAGTTTTATAATAAGGATCATTTAAAAGGGGTGATAATTGTCCGGCGCTGCAATAGTTAGCGTTCCCTAAATTTGCCTTAAGAGTGCCCATATAAGTGTATATTATCTTATCTGATAGATTAACTGCTACATTGTAATTCTGATAACAGTTTCGGGGGTTGAATAAGACTGCTTCATTTAGATCCTTAATATTAATTAGAGTTTCTAATTTCCTTTTAGGATAACAATCTGTCCCATAGGAATTGATAGTAAACTTTAAATTTTTCCCGCCCACTAAATCCTCAATAACATGGCCTCCTCCATATCTAAACTCACCTGGGTGGATCTTATTGCGAGGATCATCATCTGGTAGGGCGGTTGCGCCTATATAAACGTCAACAGCTGCAAATCCCGTACATACCGGTATATCATTTAAATAGGCAGCGCCTCCGCCAATCTTTATCTTGGGTTTTGAATGACCTACATTAAAATAGGCGCCTGAAGAACACATTGGGCTAAATGTCCCGGTGGTTACAACATCTACTTCTTTAGCTGCTTTTTTTAGGCCTTTCTTATCAACTAAATCTATGATTTCTTCTGCGTCTACTACTACAGCCTTACCCTTCTTTATCTTCTCATTAATTTCTTTTATAGTCTTTGGCATCTATAAGTCTCCTTAATGAGTCCCGAAGTGTCGGGACGAATTAATCCCGATAGTTGCAAGAAAATTTAGAATAAATTTTAGCAGTGTTTTACTATCGGGGTAAATCATTTGCGCGAATTAATCCCGAAGCTTAAGTTAAGCAAGGGGTGGTTCTATTTCTATTTATTTTACTACCTTTTATCAATATTATCAACCTAAAAATTTAAACTTTTAGTTAGATAAATTAGTCTCTTAAGGTAGATATCTACCTACCGGCAGGCAGGCTTTATGCCTGTACTATCCATTTATAGAAAACAAAAAGGGAGTGTTATAAAAACACTCCCTTATGTTTACTTTTTTAAGATATATTTCC
>CAZKQD010000035.1:0-10639 GCA_964554835.1 uncultured Planctomycetia bacterium
ATAGGACAAGATACAACAACTTATGGTATGGATATTTATAAGAAACCTCAACTTAATAGATTATTAAAAGAAATAGTAAAATTGAAAAATTTAAGATGGTTAAGAATCCTTTATACTCATCCAGCTTATTTTAATGATGATCTTATAGAATCTATCAAAAAGTATAATAATATCTGTAAATACGCTGATATCCCTATACAGCATATAAATCAGAAGATTCTTAAGTTGATGAGGAGAGCGCCGGGCCGCAACAGGATTTTGGGGTTAATAAAAAAATTAAGAGAAGAAATACCAGATATAGGAATTCGAACATCTCTGATAGTAGGGTTTCCTAAAGAAACCGAAGATAATTTTAGGGAGTTAGTTGACTTTGTAAAAGAAGTTAAATTTGAGAGATTAGGTGCATTTAAATATTCTAAAGAAAAGGGAACTCCCGCCTATAATTTTAAGAATCAGGTATCCGATAAAATTAAACAACAAAGGTTTAAAAAAATAATGGAGATTCAAAGAGATATATCTTCTCAGACAAATGAAAAGTTTTTAAATAAAAAAATGGATATTATTATTGATAAGAAAACGGCTGAGGAGAAGAATCTTTATCTTGGACGCACTCAGTATGACGCGCCTGAGGTAGACGGTTTAGTTTACCTAAAGGCAAAGTCTAATAATTTAAAACCAGGTGATATTGTAACTGCAATGATAAGCGATAGTTACGAATACGATTTAGTTGCAGAACAAATTTAATTTTTCAGAATGAATATACCAAATATTTTAACAGTTATACGTTCAGTGTTAGCGGTTGTTATAATGTATCTGTTGATATCTATGCCGGTTGCTAATTCGATCATTTTTGCTTTCATATTATTTTCAATTGGCATCGTGACCGATTACCTGGATGGGTTATTTGCGCGACGTAGAAACGCAGGGAGTAATTTTGGAAAGATAATGGATCCTATGGCAGATAAACTACTCATCCTGCTTACGCTTTTTGCTTTTAGCTATCTCGGCGTGGTTAAATTGGCAATGGTAGCGCTTATTGCTGGACGTGAAATTATCATCTCAGCCATAAGAATATTTTTTTTAATAAGGGGTAAGGTTTTAGCAGCTAAAGAGGTAGGTAAGTATAAGACATTTTGTCAGATGACCGCAGTTCTTTATATATTTATTATAGTTGTTATATTCAAAGAGATTAAGAATCAACCCATACCTTATTTTCATAAAGTTACCATAGATGTCATTATCTTAATCTTAGTAGCTATTACTTTATATACAGGATTTATATATCTTAAAAATTTAAGGTTTAAGGATGAAAGATAAACTTATTAAAATTATAGCCAGTTGTTGTTATATCGGATATATACCTCTTGGAGGCGGAACTGTCGCCTCATTTGCAGGAATATTTTTATATCTATTAATAGCAAGTTCATTTGTCGTTTATCTTGTTACTTTGACATCTTTGATAATTATAGGATTCCTTGTCTCAAGGAAAGCTGAGCGTCTTTTCGGTGGTGACGATTCACCTAAAATAGTAATAGATGAACTCGCTGCTACGTTAATTGTCTTTTTTCAAGTTCCTCCAACATTTAAACTTATGGCTATAGGATTTATAGTTTTTAGGCTACTTGATGTTATAAAACCATATCCTGCCAATAAAGTTGAAGAGGCTCATTCAAAAGCATCAGTTATGGGAGATGATTTAATAGTTGCAATTTATACTAATATAATCTTACAGATAATTATATTTATCCCGCGCCTTCTCAGATTATAAAATGGGTTTCATGTAATACTTCATAAATAGGCCCGGTTCGTCTTAATATACTTTTAAATAGAGTTAATTTAGATACATTCAATTTATGTTCTTCGTTTGTATGGATGGATTGGATGGCTTGAATTAAATCTTCTTTTTTGGATTTTAGGGATTTTACCCGTCCTAAAGTTAAATGGGGAGTAAATTCTCTTTTCTCTTTTTCAAATCCCAATTCATTTATCTCATCTTCTAATTTTTTCTGCAGATTGATTACCTCATTTTCTCCTTTGTCAATGCCGACCCAGATAACCCGGGGATAACTTATTCTTGGAAAAACACCTACATTTTTGGCTAAAGTTATGTCAAAAGGGCGAAATCCTTCTACTGCAAGGTTCATTTTGTCTTTTATGGCCTTTATTTGAGAATTCTCTACATATCCTAAGAATTTTAAGGTAAGGTGTATATTGTCTGCTTTGGTCCATTTTATATCAGTCTCAATCTCTTTTAAAATAGATTGGATTTCTTCTAAAACCTGTTGGATGCGCAAGGGAAGCTCGATTGCAATAAATAGTCTAAGTTTTTTATTTTCTGGCATTTTCCAAAAAGTCGCTTAATAATTTTAAGGCACTATCAGTTGCCTTTTTCTTAATCTCAATTCTGCTGCCTTTAAAGTGATATTCTTTAACCAGGGTTTTTTTGTCAGCTGATGCTAATCCGATATAAACTAAACCCACTGGTTTTTTAGCTATGCCGCCAGATGGGCCGGCAATTCCTGTAATGCTTAAAGATATATCAGTATTGGCCTTTTTTCGCATACCTTTTACCATAAATTTAGCTGTTTCTTTGCTTACAGCGCCATGTTTTTTAATTATATCTTTTGGCACCTTAAGTAAATTGATTTTAGCTTCATTTGAATAGGCAACCACAGACATCATAAAATAATTAGAACTTCCTGGAATGTTGGTGATTCTATCAGAAAGCATTCCACCTGTTATGGATTCTGCTATGGATAAAGTTAGGCGATGTCTTTTTAGATGTTGTCCGATGGTCTGTTCTAAGGGTTTATTTTGTGCAGCTTTTATCATGTTCAAATTATATAACATATTATTGAAAAACTCAAGCAAATCCCATAATAATCTTGCTAAATTACATTAATAATGTTATAATTTGAAGCTCACCCCATTAGAACTAACGGCTGTCCGTGATAACCTACCCCATACAGCAAGGTTACGGGGCATGCTTCTAACAGGGATATTGCTAAAAGGTAAAAAAACAGCTCTATTATTTTTATGATTAGATATAACAATATAATTAAGATTGTTCTTATATGTCTTTGGTTTTTGATTGGAAGCACAGGATGCGCTTACCTAAGATACTTAAAAGACCCTTTTGTAGATATTCCTAATTTTCACCAAGTAAATAAAAGTTTGTATCGTGGAGGTAAACCAAACAAAGAAGGCTGGACGAGGTTAAAAGAGTTAGGGATAAAGACAGTTGTTGATTTATGCGGCAAAGATGAGAATGCAACTAAAGAAAAAAAACTTATGTCTAAATTGGGGATAGATTTTGTAAATATTCCTTTAAGTATATATAAAGAACCAACTGAACAGCAGGTTCTTAAATTTTTAAACATAGTTACTGACAAACAAAGGCAGCCTGTGTTTGTTCACTGTGATAGTGGCAGGGATAGAACAGGGGCAATGATAGCGATGTATCGCGTGGTAGTCTGTAGCTGGAGTATAAAACAGGCTTATAATGAGGCAAAAAGTTTGGGATTTTGGCCATATCGTGGAGATGCAGAATTAAAAAGATTTATCCATCAACTTAAAGATAAAAAGATTTATTTTGAAGCTGTAGGTAGTCAAATACCTTAAAAGACATACTATAAAAGAAAAAATGAGCATAAAGGAGAATTTATGAGAACAAAAAAGAAGATTATAATCTACACAATAGTCATTATGGTTAGTTTGTGTTGTTTTCAAGATGCTTATGCCTTATCAGTAAGACATCATCTCATTAATACAGGTAAGAGTTTAATAAAGATGGTTATGTCTCCTTTTAAAGGTGTGCTTGTTACTGGTCCTAAAAATATAGAAAGAGCATATAGATATGAAGCATATGAAAGAGAGAAGGTTGAAGAACGTGGAAAATTTCAACATAAACTTTTTGGTATCTGGAGGGCGCCTGGTGAGGAAATCAAAGGAACGGTTACCGGGGTAGTGGATACCGTAAAGTATGCCGGGGAGGCAATAAAGGAATTTACCTCAATATTTTTTAGTGATTAAATTTTTCTAAATACAGTAGAAAGAGAGTCAGGCTTCCATCTTTTCAGTTCTTGGAGCTAATTTTTACTTTACAAATATAATCATAAGATGTATAATGAATAAAAATTAGACTTATGGAGCGACTAAAGGAAGCGAACATAAGTCTTTAACTGAATTCACCCTTGACATCTTAGATGTCAAGGGTTTAATTCGCGCATATTATTGCTTCACTAACATTCGCTAAATAATGCGCTCATTAAAGGAGATATAACACATGGTCAAAGATGAAGATAAGAAACAGGAGAAAACCAAGTCAGACAGGGAAAAAGCTTTGGATTTAGCTTTATCCTCGATTGAGAAGCAATTTGGTAAAGGCGCAATTATGAAAATGAGCCAAAAGGCATTTGTCGATGTGCCAGCTATTCCCACAGGTTCGCTTTCATTAGATATTGCTTTGGGTGTAGGAGGCATACCAAGAGGCAGAGTAACTGAGATATATGGGCCTGAGGCAAGTGGTAAGACGACATTAACTCTAAGCGTTCTTGCAGAGGCCCAGAAAAGGGGTGGAATTGCTGCATTTATAGATGCAGAGCACGCCTTTGATTCTACGTATGCTAAAAAAATTGGTGTAAATTTAGATGACTTACTTATCTCGCAGCCTGATACAGGTGAGCAAGCGCTTGAGATTACTGAGACTCTGGTTAGAAGTAATGCTGTTGATGTAGTAGTTATTGACTCAGTTGCTGCTTTAACGCCTCGAGCTGAAATTGAAGGTCAGATGGGTGATGCCCAGATGGGTTTGCAGGCAAGATTAATGTCTCAGGCCTTACGAAAACTTACTTCCTGTATTTCCAAATCCAAGACAGCTGTTATATTCATTAATCAAATCAGGATGAAGATTGGAGTTATGTTCGGAAATCCTGAGACTACACCAGGCGGCCGAGCTTTAAAGTTTTATACTTCAGTAAGAATTGATCTAAGAAGAAAAGCTGCTATAAAAAAAGGCGATGAATATATTGGCAATCGCGTAAAGGCTAAAATCGTAAAAAACAAAGTGGCTCCTCCTTTTAGACAAGCTGAATTCGATATTATGTATGATGAGGGAATCTCAAAGATAGGTAGTATTTTAGATGAAGCAGAGAAAAATAACGTAGTTGAGAAAAAAGGTTCATGGTACATCTATAATAATCAGAAAATAGGTCAGGGTAGAGAAAATGTGAAAAGTTTCTTAAAAGAGAATCCCAAAATTGCAGAAGAATTAGAGAAGAAAATAATGCAAAAAATTGAAGAAAAACAAGATTAAACGAAGAGGGAGTTAAAGTGAGACCAAAGCTAAAAAGAAAACTTATGCCTGTTTTTTTATATGTAATTTTAGGTATGATTTTTGGCATTATATTTACAACTACTCTGAATTTAAATAATAATAGCGAAGCTCAAAAAACTGCAAAACAATCTGTATCTTCTTCAACATCTCCTACAATGGGCAGTATAGAGCAGCCATTCATAAAGATACCTAAAGAAGTTGGTCCAGCTGTTGTAAGTATCAGCACCGTTCAGACTAAAAAAGTGGCAACGAACAGTAATTCTTTTGGAGATTTTTTTGGCGAAAGAGACGATTTTTTCAATAAGTTCTTCAAGGATTTCTTCGGGCAGATGCCCGAGAGAGAATATAAGCAAATGGGATTAGGTTCTGGTGTAATTATAGATAAAAAAGGTTATATTTTAACCAATGAACACGTTATTAATGGAGCTGATGATATTACGGTAACTTTGCCTGATGGTAGAGAATTTAAAGGTAAAGTAAAAGGAACTGACCCAAGAAGCGATTTAGCTGTTATTAAAATAGATGCAAGCAATTTACCAGTAGTAAAGTTAGGTAACTCCGATAACATAAAAATAGGTGAGTGGGTTGTTGCCATTGGTAGTCCTTTTGGTTTTTATCTAAGGAGTGCCGAACCTACGGTTACAGTTGGAGTAGTTAGCGCTTTACATAGGCAATTACCTCAAACTCACTATAGAAACAAATTATACACGAATCTGATACAGACTGATGCTGCGATTAATCCCGGCAATAGCGGCGGTCCTTTAGTCAATTTAGAAGGAGAAGTTATTGGAATAAATGTAGCTATTATTTCATCAACTGGAGGATATCAAGGCATAGGTTTTGCTATACCTATCAATACAGCTAAGCACAGACTCGATAGACTCATAAAAGGAGAAGAGATTGAATACGGCTGGTTAGGTGTCTCAGCTCAGAATTTGACCAAAGCCTTAGCTGACTATTTTAAATTAAAAAGTAAAGAAGGCGTCCTAGTTGCTAAAGTCTTTAAAGACAGTCCGGCAGCCAAAGCTGGCATTAAAGAAGGCGATATAATCAAAGAATTTGACGGTAAAAAGATAGAAAATGCAAGAGAATTGGTCAATGTAATATCCACGACAGAAGTAGGCAAAGAAGTTAAAGTAAAAGTCCTGAGGAATAATAAGCCATTAATTCTGATTGCAAAGGTAGAAAGGATACCTGGAGACATTCGAGCATTAGGCAGAAAAGCTTCCGGTAAATGGAAAGGGATCACAGTTAGAGGTATTACACCTGACATAGCATCAAAGTATAATATTCCAAAAGGGAAAGGTGTAATAGTAACCGATGTAGATCCAGGAAGTATTGCTTATTCAGCTGGAATTCGAGCAGGAAATGTAATTTATTCAATTAATAGAAAACCCGCTAATTCGGTAGATAACTTTAATGAAATTACAAAAGGTATCGCAAAGGGTGATTCGGTCTTAATTCGCACTAACCAGGGTTATGTTATTATAAGAACTAATGGTTGAAGATAGTTATCAAAAAGCCTACTCTTATTCTCTTAGATTACTCAACTATAGAGCGCAAAGCATTAAGGGATTAACGGATAAGTTAAAATTAAAAAAATATCCTCAGGATATAATAGATAGAATAGTTAGTGAGTTTAAGAAGTCAGGTTATTTAGATGATAGAAATTTTGCAAGAGCCTGGGTAGAGGACCGCATGAATTTTAATCCTAAAGCGCCCAGGGTCTTAAGGATAGAATTAAAACAAAAAGGCATATCCGATAACATTATAGAAAATACACTTAGTGACATAAATAAAAGATACAATTTTACGCAAATTGCTTATGGTTTAGCTAAGAATAGATTTAAAGTGCTTAGAAGCGTTCATGATGCTAAGAAGAAAAAAAAGCGGATATTTGATTATTTGATAAGACGCGGATTCAAGTTTTCAACTATCTACGAGGTTTTAAATAAAGTCTTTAAAAGAAATGAAAACTGACGATTTAAGGGAAACTTTCTTAGATTTTTTTAAGTCTAAAAAACATGAAATCTTACCTAGTGGCTCATTAATTCCTAAAGATGATCCTACCTTGCTATTTACTTCAGCTGGTATGAATCAGTTCAAAAGGCAATTTATGGGCAAAGATATTAAGTATAAGAGGGTAGCTACAGTTCAGAAGTGCCTAAGAACTGGAGACTTAAATGAAGTGGGCAAAACACCATATCATCATACCTTTTTTGAAATGCTGGGTAATTTCTCGTTTGGTGATTATTTTAAGAAAGAAGCTATTGCCTGGGCGTGGGAATTTTTAACAGAAAGACTTAAACTAAAACCTGAATCGCTTTGGGTGTCTGTATATAAAAACGATGAAGAAACATTTAAGATATGGAAAGATAAGATAAAAGTACCTGAAGATAAAATTATAGAAAAAGGTGATAAGGAAAACTTCTGGCCTTCTGAAGCCATTACAAAAGGTCCCAATGGACCTTGCGGTCCGTGTTCTGAGATTTATTATGACAGAGGCAGAGGTAAGGGGTGCAAGAGAAAAACCTGTAAGCCTGGGTGTTCATGCAATAGATTTATTGAGGTATGGAATTTGGTATTTACCCAATACGTGAGAGAAGGTTCTATTGGTAAAAGAGCTAAATTGACTCCTTTGCCCAATAAGAATATTGATACTGGTATGGGCCTTGAACGCATGGCGCAAGTAGTTCAGAATGTAGACTCTAATTTTAAGATAGATATATTTAAACCCATAGTAGATTATATAGTAAAAAATACTAACGCCAAGTGCAAGAGGAATGACGATTATCTTTTTAAAGTTCATGCTGTATGCGATCACGTTAGAGCTGCCACTTTTGCTGTCTCAGAAGGCGTTATTCCTTCTAATGAAGAAAGGGGTTATGTTGTAAGAAAATTAATTAGAAGATCTGTGGATTTTATATCGAGTTTAGGAATAAATAAACCGTTTTTATATAAGATAGTTCCTGTTGTGTCAGATGTTATGAGCAAGCCATATCCTGAGTTAAAGAAGCGTCGCGAGAACATCTCTCAGATTATCTTGGAGGAAGAGAAAAAGTATTTAGACATTATGACTCATATGCCAAAAATTATAGAAGAAAAAGTTAAAAAAATAATGGATCAATTCACAGAGAAGGAGAAATTATCTTCAAGAGATGAAATTGCAAAAGCCCTGGGTCAAATTAGTTTTGAACTTCGAGATACATATGGCGCAACTGAAGTTATGACCGAGCAAAAGATTATCTCTATATTAAAAAAAGACTACGGTCTTACTAATATTGATAAAAGATTTATTAAAAAATATAAAAAAACATATAAGGAAAATATGTTGGAACAAAAAAAACGGTCTCGTCAAAAATCACAAATGAAAGATGAAATATTTACTAAAAGCCTGGAAGATGAATTAGCTGATATTAAACCTATAAGCTTTGCAGGATATGAAAGATTAAAGATTAAATCTAAGGTGATAGCTATAATGAAAGATGGTAAGCGGGTAAATGAAGCTAAAAAATCAGATGAAATACAGATTATATTAGATAAGACTCCTTTTTATGCAGAATCTGGAGGTCAGGTGGGTGATACAGGTATAATAAGGGTTGATAGATTTGAAGCCGAAATTTATGATACTAAGGTGTTAAATTCTATGCATTTACATTATGCTAAAGTTAAATCTGATAAAATAAAAGTTAATCAGGTAATTGAGGCCATGGTTGATAATGAAAGAAGGCTAAAAATTGCAAAAAATCATACTGCAACTCACCTCCTACAATTTGCTCTAAGGGAAGTTTTAGGTTCTCATGTAGAGCAATCCGGCTCATTAGTTGATGATAAAAGATTGAGGTTTGATTTTACACATTTTAAGCAAATCAAGGAGGAGCAATTAGAAAGAATAGAAGAAATCGTTAATAATCACATACAGAGCAATCATCAGGTGAGGTCAGAAATTATGAAACTGCAGGAAGCTAAAAGAAAGCAGGTTCTAGCCTTTTTTAAAGAAAAGTATTCTCAAATAGTAAGAGTTGTATCAATTGGTGACATAAGCAGGGAATTATGCGGGGGAACACATGTAGATTCAACAGGAAAGATAGGCCTATTTAAAATAATTAGTGAAGGTTCTATTGCAAGTGGTATAAGGCGCATCGAGGCGGTTACATCTAATGAGGCTCTTAAGTTTATTAACAGAGAAGCAAGGGCTTTGGGTGAGGTTAAAAAATTATTAAAGACAGATTTAACTCATCTTCATGAAAACATACAAAATCTAATAGAAGAGAATAAAAAACTTAAAAAAGAAATAAGCTCTTTTAAAATTAACTCATCTAAGATGAAAATTGATAAGATTCTCACTCAGGCTAAGACAAAAAAGCATACCAAGATAGTAATTTGCAAATTAGATGATGCTGACATGAACTCGTTACGTCTTATTAATGACATGATAAGACAAAAAGCTGATTCAGTAGTATCAGTTCTTGCATCTATAATTAAAAACAAGGTTATTTTAATTGTCGGATTATCTAAAGATTTAGCAAAGAAAGACTTAAATGCAAATAATATTATTCAAAAGATAAATAAAGAACTCAATTCAAAAGGCGGAGGCCGTCCTGATTTAGCTCAAGCAGGCGGCGGCGATCCGAGAAAATTGAAGAAAGCCTTAGACAAGGCTTATAAAATTATATCAGATGAATTAAGCAGGGGGGAAGTTTAAAAATGGAAGTTATTAAATTCTCTAAGAAAAAACTCAATAGAATCTACAAACGAAATTTTCGCCAAAGAAAAGGCATTGAAGAAAAGGTGAAAAAAATAATTGAAGATGTGAGAAAAAATGGCGATGACGCTATTATTAAATACACTAAAGAATTTGATAAAGTGAAATTAATCCCCAAACAGTTGAAGGTTGCAGATAAAGAGGTGAATGCAGCCTATCAAGATATTGATCCAAAGTTTATATCCAGTTTAAAGATGGCCGTAGAAAATGTTAATAAGTTCTACAGAAAACAAGTTAAAAAATCCTGGAGAATAAAAGATGAAGATGGAGTTAAGTTGCAACAGGTATACCGGCCATTAGATAGCGTAGGTATTTATATACCGGCTTCTACGGCTCCGTTAGTTTCTACTGTTTATATGACGGTTCCTTTGGCGCAAATTGCAGGAGTTAAAAATATAATTCTTCTAACTCCTCCGAACGAATATAAGAGCATTAATCCTTATATCTTAGCACTTGCAAAGCTTCTTAAGGTGGATAATATCTTTAAAGTGGGTGGAGCTCAAGCAATTGCTGCTTTAGCTTTTGGAACTAAAACAATT
>CAZKQD010000036.1:0-1421 GCA_964554835.1 uncultured Planctomycetia bacterium
GAGCAGTCGGCTCATACCCGGCGCGTCGGCCGTTCGAATCGGCCCACCGCCACCATTTTACTATGATTCAAGAAAAGGTACTCCAAACCATTAAAAAACATCACATATTTAAAAAAGATGACAGGGTATTGGTGTGTATATCGGGTGGTTTTGATTCAACTGCTTTATTACTTCTTCTTAATGATTTAAGAGAAGAGTTCTTGCTTCACATTTACGCGGCTCACCTAAATCATATGTTAAGAGGAAAAGAATCTGATGAGGATGAGAATTTTGTCAAAAAGTTAACAGATAAATTAGGTATACCCCTTACAGTAGAACGAAAAGAAATAAGGACTCTTGCAGAAAAAGAAAAGTCGTCTTTAGAGGAAGTAGCCCGGGATGCCAGATATAAATTCTTTTTTAAAACAGCTAAAAAAAATAAGCTTCAAAAGATTGCAGTAGGCCATACTTTAGATGACGAAGCAGAAACCTTTCTTATGCGTATATTACGAGGTTCAGGATTAAATGGTCTATCTGGTATTTGGCCGGTAAGAGAAATGCGAGGATATTTTATAGTTAGGCCCTTAATTGAGATAGCAAAGAATGATGTATTAGATTATTTAGAGCATAAGAGGGTAAGAGCCCGCCTAGATTCATCAAATTTAAGTGTTGTCTATTTAAGAAACAAGATACGCCTTAAGCTTTTGCCTTTTTTAGAAAAAGAATTTAATCCTAATATTAAGGAAACTTTAGTTAAAGAAGCTGATGTCTTAAGAGAAATTTATAGGTTTTTAGAGAAAAAAGCAGAGAGAGTTTTTAAAAAAAGAGCTAATAAAAATAAAGGAGTAGTTAACCTCAATTTAAAAAATTTAACTAACGAAGAAATATCCATTATAGATGAGGTATTGCGTAAATCTATTTACCATGCAAAAGGTAATCTTAATAGAATCACATTTAGACATATCTTGAATTTGAATAGATTAATTAAAGAATCTACTGGCACAGCCACAATTGACCTACCCGATAATTTAAAGGTGAGCAAAGAGTACGACAAGTTGAAATTTTATAAAGAGAGACTTAAGAAAAGAGAAGAATTTATTAGTCTTCCGAGTAAGTTAAAGATACCAGGAGTTACTGATATTAGTGATTTAGGATTGAAGATTGAAACTAAAATTTTTCCGAAGGATAAATTCAAGCCAAAAAAAGATAAAAATATTGAATATATAGACTTAGATAAGCTAAAAAAACCTACAACCTTAAGATTTAAGAAACCCCACGATAAATTTAGACCTCTAGGGATGAGAAAAAAGAAGAAGCTTAAAGAATTCTTCATTGACAATAAAACACCAAAAGACGAAAGAGACAAGACAGTGCTTGTTCTATCAGGTGGTGAAATTATCTGGGTAGTTGGTCATCGCATATCAGATGCGGTTAAAATTACC
>CAZKQD010000036.1:1521-9926 GCA_964554835.1 uncultured Planctomycetia bacterium
CGTCTCGAAAAGATGTCACAAAATTCTTTTCAACAATTTTGTAACTCTCGACGGAATTAATTCGCACATATAAGTTATGTTCATCCCGAACCTTCGGGATTCCATAGCTTATGTACTTATTAAGATGACAATGAAAGAACAGGACAAAAAGAAACTCAACAAAAGAAAAAAGATCACAAGAAAACCAAGTCCTAAAAATAACATCAATCTCATTATTTGGGTAGTAATAATGATAGGCCTGTTTTTGTTTTTAAACAGGTCGTATCTTGCTGAGACTACAGAACTAAAGTACGGCGAATTCTATAGAATGGTTGAGCAGAATGGAAAAACCGAGAAGATTGACTCGGCCATAAAAGAAGAGAATATTATCTATGGTAAATTCTCAAATGGGAGTAGATTTAAGGTAATTGTTCCTAAAGACGACACCGGATTATTAAAATTGATGCGGCAAAACATTAGTGATTTTTCAGTCAAGGTGCCTAGCCGCTGGACGCAATTTTTAATTGCTGTCGCACCTATAGTTTTACTTTTTGCTCTATTTTGGTTTTTTATATATAGGGGGGCGGCTAAAGAAGGAAAGCGAATATTCTCATTCGGACAAAGCAAATCCTCTAGAGTCACTCCTGGAAAGGATAAAATTACATTTAAGGATGTCGCTGGAGTAGATGAAGCCAAGGAGGAATTACAAGAGATAATTGAGTTTTTAAAAGATCCAAAGAAGTTTCAGAGATTGGGAGGAAAAATACCGAAGGGTGTTCTTCTTATGGGTCCGCCGGGCTGTGGGAAGACGCTTCTTGCAAAGGCTGTAAGCGGAGAGGCTAATGTTGCATTTTATAGTATAAGTGGTTCTGATTTTGTTGAAATGTTTGTTGGTGTAGGCGCCTCACGTGTTAGAGATTTATTTAATAAAGCTAAAAAGACTGCTAAATTAAGTGGTAAGGGTTGTATTATATTTATTGATGAAATAGATGCAGTGGGACGTCAGCGATTTGCAGGTATTGGCGGAGGACACGATGAAAGAGAACAAACCTTAAATCAGCTTTTAAGTGAAATGGATGGGTTTGATACCCAGGTAGGAGTAGTATTGATTGCTGCTACCAACCGTCCTGATGTTTTAGATCCGGCCTTATTAAGGCCAGGTAGATTTGATAGACAGATCGTAGTTGATAAACCTGATATAAAAGGAAGAGAGGCTATTTTAAAAGTTCACGCCAAAGATGTAAAATTGGCTAAAGAAGTTGCTTTAAAATTAATTGCTCGACGCACCCCTGGATTCTCAGGTGCAGATCTCGCTAATTTAATTAATGAAGCAGCTTTATTGGCTGTCAGAAGAGATAAAGATGCTGTGGGGGAAGAGGAACTCGAGGCTTCTATTGAGCGGGTTATAGCTGGACCCGAGAGAAAATCTCGAGTTATAAATGATTACGAGAAATCCTTAGTTGCCTATCATGAATCAGGCCATGCACTTTTATCTGTATTAATAAAGGAAGTAGACCCGCTTCACAAAGTTTCCATTATTCCAAGAGGCGCAGGAGGTCTTGGCTATACATTGCAGCTTCCCCTTGAAGACCGCTATATTATGACCAAGAAAGAACTTATGGGACGGCTTACAGTATTTTTAGGCGGTCGGGTAAGCGAAGAGCTAATCTTTGATGAGATCTCAACTGGTGCTCAAAATGATTTAGAGATAGCCACAGATATAGCAAGAAGAATGGTTACTGAATTTGGCATGAGTGAAGAATTAGGATATCTTACCTTTGGACACAGGAAAAGTCAGGTATTTTTAGGAAGAGATATTGCTGAGGAGAGAAATTATAGCGACGAAACCGCTTTAATAATTGACAAGGAAGTACGGAAAATTATTGATGAGGCTCACGATAGAGCCAAAAGATTATTGACTAAACATAAATCCCAACTAAAAAAACTAGCTGAGAAATTAAGGGAAGAAGAAATTCTATACGGAGATCAAGTTAAGAAGATAATAGGATTAAAGGATAATGGATATAAGGGTGCTAAGGATAAAGAATCAAAGTGATGCAGTCAGAGAATTAAAAAAGATAGGAGTCTCTCCTGAAAGTATAAAATATATGCGCCCTAAAACTCAAAGTTTTAACATAAAGTTAAAGAATATAAATGCTGTAACCTGCAATATATTAAAACAAGAGATGTTATCAGTTGGTGGAGATGTGGCAGTTTCAAAAGAGGTAATTACCAAAAATGTAAGTAAATCCGATTGTTTGATTATTGGTACATTATCGCAAATTGATAAACTTTCTAAAAAGATAAAAAGACAACCGCTGGGATTAGATAAAATTGGTAAACAATTAAAAACTACCATAGATAATCATCAAAAAGATAGATTTAAATTTATTTGTAGAAAGTACACACTTGATCTTTCAAAAAAAACTTACATTTGTGGAGTTTTAAATGTTACCCCTGATTCTTTCTCTGATGGAGGCAAGTTCTTTGAGAAAAAAAAGGCTGTTGAGCAAGGCGTAAAATTAGAAAAAGAAGGAGCAGATATTATAGACATAGGCGGTGAGTCAACGCGTCCCGGAGCAAAACCAATCAGTCCCAAAGAGCAGATAGGAAGGATTATTCCAGTTATAAAGGAATTGTCTAAAAGATTAAAAATTCCTATATCTATTGATACACAAAGCGCTGAAGTTGCAGGAGCAGCAATTGATACAGGAGCTTCTATAATTAACGATATATCAGGGCTAAAACACAATAAGAAAATTGCAGGAGTTGCTGCTAAGTTTAAGGCGGGTTTAATACTTATGCATATAAAAGGAACACCGCTTACTATGCAGAAAAGTCCACAATATAGATGTTTAATCCAGGAGATAATAAATAGTCTTAAAAAAAGCATCGATTATGCACTTAATGCAGGCCTTATGCGTGAACAGATTGTAATTGATCCTGGAGTAGGATTTGCAAAAACAACAGAGCACAATCTATTAATACTTAAACATCTATCAGAATTTAAGAGCTTGGGATTACCAATAATGATAGGGACATCTAGAAAATCACTAATTGGGAATATATTAAAAAAGTCTGTAGATAAACGACTTTTAGGTACAGCAGCTACAGTGGTACATTCAATTTTGCAAGGGGTAAATATTGTGAGAGTTCATGATATTAGTCAAATAAAAGATGTTATTAAAATGACCGAAGCAATAGAAAAAGGTAAGGTTTAATTAAAAATGAGTAGTGATTTATTGAAAATTTGGCAGATATTGTCACCTTATGTAGAAATTTTAATTCTGTGGTATATAATGTATGTATTTTTAATCTTTATTAAAGGCACTCGCACTGTGCAACTTTTAAAAGGTTTATTTATTTTAATAGTAGCTTTTTTTCTAAGCCAAGTATTAAACTTAAAGGTGATTAACTGGATTTTAGCAAGAATTTTTACTATTGCAGTTGTTGCTTTTCTTATAATATTTCAGCCTGAATTAAGAAGAGGGTTAGCTCGCTTAGGACAAAGTTCTTTCTTTGGTGCATTTTCAAAAGAGAATAGGGTTGTAATAAATGAGATAGTAAAATCAGTACTTGCCTTATCGAGAAAAAAAATTGGAGCCATTATTGCTTTGGAAAGAGAAATGGGTCTGCGCACATATATTGAAAGTGGTGTTATTATAAAAAGTAGAGTAAAGAGTGAATTAATTAATACCATTTTTATGCCCAATACACCTTTACACGATGGAGGCGTGGTTATCAGGGAAAATCGAATACAGGCAGCAGGGTGCCTTTTTCCCTTAACTGAAAATCCCAATGTAAGCAAGACTCTTGGTACACGCCACAGAGCTGCTTTAGGGCTATCCGAAGAGACAGATGCAGTAGTAATTGTGGTATCTGAGGAGACTGCAGCAATATCCCTTGCAGTTTCAGGCCGCTTAATCCGCAACCTAGATGAAGAAACTTTAAGAAAAACATTAGATAAACTTTATATTCCTGAGAATAGAATAAAACCATTAAGTCGGCAACTAGTAGAAAATGAGGAAATCGATGAAGAAATTATTTCTTAATAATTTAGGCTTAAAAGTAACTTCTTTAATTTTAGCAATTATCATGTGGTTTTTAACCTCTGCAGAGCTGACTGCAAAGGGAGAGGTCCAGAGAAAGGTAGTTAATAATGTAGAAGTGGGAGTGCTTACGTCAAGCAAAGAAGAAATATTTGAACCTTTTAAAATTAAAATGGCACCTCAAGAGGTTAGTTTATATATTGAGGGCCCAAAAGATCAAATAGAAAACACAAATTCAGAAGGTATAACCGCCTTTGTAGATATAAGTGATTTTGCTAAGGAAGGAATTTATTCTTTGCCTGTTAAAGTTATATTGCCGGATAATATAAAGATGTTATCCGAGACTCCTATATGCACGGTAGAGTTATTAAGATATAAGGAAGTTGGACAATAAATGGGTAAGTTATTTGGCACCGATGGCATAAGAGCAAAGTACGGTAAATTTCCTTTGACTGAAGATTTCATAGTTGAATTAGGTAAAGCCGTAGGATATATTTTAAGCAGCCAAAATTCTGATTCTAGTCTTTTAGTAGCAAAAGATACAAGACCTTCAGGTAAAGATATCGAGAAATTTCTGATTAAAGGAACCTCTTGCTATCCCATCAAGATATATTTAGCCAACACTCTACCGACTGCAGCTTTATCTTATATTATCAGAAAACATAATATAAATTTAGGTGCTATGATATCTGCTTCTCATAATTTATATCAAGATAATGGAATTAAATTTTTCTCATCTCAAGGTCTTAAAATTTCAGATAACTTTGAAGAAAAAATTGAGAATTTAACCATAAATAAGAAAAAAGAAAATAAATCTCAGTTTAAAAAAACCAAAATTATAGAGGACAAAAGGGAAGAGTTTATTAGAGAATACATTAATTTTGCAAAGGAGACAATTGGAGATATTAATTTAGACGGTTTTAAAATAATCATAGATTCAGCCCATGGCGCTGTTTGTAATATAGCTGATAAGGTTTTCGAAGAATTAGGAGCTGAAGTAATTAGTTTAAACAATGAGCCTGATGGTGAAAAGATTAACTTTAACTGTGGAAGTCAACATCCTGATGTAGTTAGATTACAGGTTTTAGAAAATAAAGCCCATATAGGTCTTTCGTTTGATGGAGACGGCGATAGGGTAATTTTGACAGATGAGAAGGGAAATGTCTTAGATGGAGATTATATTATAGCCATAACTGGTTTATATTTATCTAAGAAGAAAAGATTGAATAAGAATGCACTAGTTGCTACTGTCATGAGTAATATGGGACTTGATGAAGCTTTAGGAGAAAACGATATATCAGTTTTAAGGACAAAAGTTGGCGATAAGTATGTTGTTAGGAAAATGATGGAGGAAAAGTTAAATCTTGGAGGGGAGCAATCAGGCCACGTAGTGTTTTTTGATTATAATTTAACAGGTGATGGCATAATAACTTCCTTACAGATATTAAAATTGATGAAGGAGGAAAATAAACACTTAAACCAGTTATCTAAATTCATGGAAAAGTTTCCTCAAGTGTTATTAAATATAGAAATAAAAGAAAAAAAAGATTTTTCCGAAATTCCCAATCTAAAAAGCCAGATTGACGAATATAAAAAAGAACTAAATAATTATGGACGAGTATTTATAAGGTATTCTGGCACAGAACCAGTCATTCGCATTATGATTGAAGGTAAAGACTATAAGATGATTGAGAAGATGTCTCATAAGTTAGGCGAGATTATTAAGAAAGATATAGGAGTTAAGTAGATGATGAGGTTAGGTGTTAATATAGATCACGTAGCTACCCTAAGAGAAGCAAGGAAGATAAACTATCCTGATCCAATTAAAGCAGCAGCTATTGCTGAGGAAGCTGGAGCAGATGCGATTGTTGTGCACTTAAGAGAAGACAGACGACACATAAAAGATGAAGATGTGAGAATATTAAAAAAATCAGTTAAAACTAAATTAAATTTAGAAATGTCTATAAATAAAGGTATTGTAGAGATTGCAAAAGACATAAAACCGGATCAGTCAACATTAGTTCCGGAGAAAAGAGAAGAGCTTACAACAGAAGGTGGCTTAGATGTTGTATCTAATTTTGATAAAATTAAAAAAGTAATTGACGATTTTAAAAAAGATGGTATTATAGTCAGCTTATTCATTGACCCGGATATTAAGCAGATTAAAGCTGCAGGTGATACAGAAGCAAAAGCTGTTGAGATACACACTGGTGAATATGCAAATGCAAAAGACGAAAACCAAAAAAGAGAATATCTTGATAAGATTAAAGCTGCAGCTAAGTTAGCATCTGAATACGGCCTAGATGTATTTGCAGGACATGGACTTAATTATGAAAACGTAAAAGAGATTGCTCAGATACCACAAATAGAAGAATTAAACATTGGTCATTCTATAATATCAAGAGCTATCTTTATTGGACTCGGTGCTGCAATTCGAGAAATGAAAGAACTCATAGAGCATTAATAATTATGAGTATAAATTCGGGAATAGATCTGGTTGAGGTAAAGCGCTTAAAAAGAGCAATTGACAAATGGAAAGATAAGTTTATAAAAAGAGTCTTTACTGATAAAGAGATAAGCTACTCAAAAGATAGAAGGTTTTATTATCAACACTTAGCAGCCCGCTTTGCTACTAAAGAAGCAGTACTTAAAGCTTTTGGTAGCGAATGGAGTAAATTCATAAACTGGAAAGATGTTGAAGTGCTTAATCAGAAAAACGGCAAACCAGAGATTAAACTTTACGGATATTTAAAAGATTTAAAGAGAAAGAAAAAAATAAGAAATATTTCAGTTTCTATCTCACATACAAAAAATTACGCAATAGCAAATTGTGTATTAATTAAAGATGATTAGAGAAACTCATAACAGGATTATTTCTAAAAGGTTACCCAAAACACATAAAGGTGATTATGGGCACGTTTATGTTATAGCTGGTTCTTTAGGTATGACTGGTGCAGCTTATTTGTGTTCTCAAGCTGCTTTACTTTCAGGAAGTGGTTTGGTAACCTTAGCAGTTCCTAAGAGTCTTAATCTTATTATGGAGTCAAAATTAACTGAAGTTATTACTGAACCTATGCCAGAGACTAAAGATGGCACATTTAGCATTGAGGCTTTTGGTAGAATATCAGAATCACTAAAACAGTGTGATGCTGTTGCATGTGGCTGTGGACTTAGAAGGTATCCTGATATTAAAAAAATAGTTTTTAAATTGATCGAATCGACTGATATTCCAATAGTTTTAGATGGTGATGCCTTGAATGTTATTTCAGAAAACGTAGATATTTTAAAGAAGAAAAAAACATCTATTATTTTAACACCGCATCCTGGTGAAATGTCCAGATTGACAAATAAAACAATAAGTCAGATACAAAGTGATAGGATTGCAGTTGCAAAACAGTTCGCAATGAATTATAAAGTTATAGTTGTACTAAAGGGGCATGAGACAATTGTTGTAAAAGAAAATGGCCAGTATTATATTAATGAAAGCGGCAATCCTGGAATGGCAACTGCTGGCTCAGGTGATATTTTATGTGGTATGATAGCCAGCTTTATTGGGCAGAAAATTGACCCTTTTGGTGCTTCAAAATTAGGTGTTTATCTTCACGGTTTGAGTGGAGATATAGCAGCATCAAAAAAAGGTCAAGTAAGTTTAATAGCTTCAGATATATTATCTCATATACCAGAAGCTATCAGGAAAGTGTAATAAGTAAAACCCAAACTTATGAAATCCCGAACCTTCGGGATGAACGTAAGTTTGATGGTTGAACTTATCCCGAAGGTAGTGCTTCTATGAGGAAACTTCATTCGGGGTTAATTCCTACAAATGATTTAAGAAAATCAAAGATTTTCGTAAATCATGTAGTCATTAATTGCCGGTGTAGCTCAGTTGGAAGAGCACCTCACTTGTAATGAGGATGTCGGGGGTTCGAATCCTCTCGCCGGCTCCAATTTGCTATAAGCTATTTGCCAATTTAGGGCAGGTACCCAAGCGGTCAACGGGGGCAGACTGTAAATCTGCTGGCGATGCCTTCGGAGGTTCGAGTCCTTCCCTGCCCACCACCAATTTTATGCAAGCAAAATTGGAAATTCCAAGCACCAAGCACTAAATAATAAACAAGCACCAAATTCCAATGTTCGAAATTCGAAACAAAGACAAAAAATAAAAAAATTGTTTAGGTTATTAGAATTTGGAATTTGTTTGGGATTTGTTATTTGGTTTTTGTAATTTGCCTTACCGAAGGTAAGGATGCGGGTGTAGTTTAGTGGTAAAACATCGGCCTTCCAAGTCGAATACGAGGGTTCGATTCCCTTCACCCGCTCCATTTTTATTACTTAATTTATATATATGAGTAGCAAACTTATAAAATTTAAAAGAAT
>CAZKQD010000037.1:0-9754 GCA_964554835.1 uncultured Planctomycetia bacterium
AATTATAATACATAATAAATAATTAATCCAAAATTGACAAAATAAGTTTGATAAAACAATCAAATTTTAAAACATAATAATTTTTTTATTAAATTAAGAGGTGCCCCATTTACATGGTTTTTTAAATTAATAACTGAATGGATTTAATTAAGTGACCGGTATAAGATGCTTCCACATATTTAAATCCTTCCTTCGTGAACAATTCAGTTACTTGCTTTAATGAATAGTGTCTTATGTGTCCTACTTTTTTATCATGAATAAGATAGGGTATAATAAAAACTGGGTTCATTGTCAAATATGTATTTGGCACCATAACAAATATCACTCCCCCTGGTTTGGTAACTCTGTAAAGTTCTTTAACAACCTGATAATCATCTATTATGTGCTCTAATACAGCTACTATACTTACTTTTGAAAAAACTTTATCTTTAAATGGCAATGATTCTGCATAAGAATTAACGAGCGTGCATTTATTTTCAACATTCTCATCGTGGGCAAACTGAAAAGCTTTTTTCATCCCTTCGATCGATGCATCTACGCCTATTGTCTTATATCCCAACTTTGCAGCTTCTATAACTGTATATCCCGAACCACCAACTCCAACATCCAAATAATAATCATCTTCGGTTGGTTCATTTAATTCCAAAGATGAAAATATCCTTTTAATATAACTCTTTCTCCAGTTTTCAAGTTGATATGTACATAACTCTTTAAATTCTTTATTATAATATTTCTTCTGTCTATTATGCACTTTTTGCATTTTTGCTGTTCTCAACTCACTTTATATAGAAATTATAACACTTAAAGTTTTTTAAATTATATAAAATTTAGGTTCTAATTATAGCTACATTGTAAGCCAAGAAAGGTTGATAGAAAAAAATCCTATCAAGTATTTTTTCTATTTTATGAAGTAACATAGTAATAAATCTATTACTGATAGGCCAAACATGACTTTCTACGAATCTAAACTCAACATTGTTAAAATTTTCAGTTATTAAATTCATAAAATTACCTCTGGTTAAATGATTATGGCCTAACATTTTAGTCATATGCAAATAAAAAAGCGGATTATATCGATTGGCCTCAATAATTATTATCGTGCCGCCTATTTTAGTTATTCTTTTTATTTCTTTTATAACCTCAGAGGGATTATCAACATGATGTAACACATCAGTCATAAGTATAAAATCAAAATCTTTATTCTTAAATGGTAAAGATTCGGCATCGGCTACACTAAAGAACAAATTATTAGTTATATTACTTTTTTGCCTTTTCCATTTATTATTAAAACTTTTATCTACACCAAAAGCAATATTAGCTTTTTTAGCTAGTAAACACGTATCTACTCCATCACCACATCCTACATCTAAAACATTGCTATTTTGTTTAATGTTTATACCTATTTTTTTATGTAAATTCTTTTTATGTTCTAATACTGGTTCTATTTGTTCTGTAAATATACACATTATATCTTCAAGGTCTTTTTTAGTGCATCTTTAAATACCCTTTCCCAAGAAAAAGAATCCCTTAATTTAATAGCATTAGTTCTCAATTTTTTCGCTAAATCGTCCTTTGTCAATATGTCCATGATTGACTTAGTCAGTTGAGCTTTGTCATAATCGATGACTATACCACATTCGGTTTCTTTAATTTTTTTAGATATTGCAGGAACATTTGTAATAATTATAGGTAGTCCTACCGATAAATATACTTTAGGTTTGCCGGGATCAGCATAACGAGTAAAAGTAAACTCATTATCCTCATAAGGAGCTAAGCCTGCAATACATACAGATAACCTTTTAAGTGCTTTTCTGTGATTTTCTACATAACCTAAAAAATTTATGTTTGGCGATACCTGCAATGATTTTGCTTTCTCTCTTAGGTAGCTTTTAAGTTTACCTTTACCAATTATTATTATTTTAGCTTTCGGTATCTTTTTTACTACATCAGCGAAGGACTCAATTAATAATCCTAAGCCATGACCTTCACGCAAATGCCCTATAAAACCTAATTCATAGCGATTTACTTTATTAAACGGTAGTGGCTCAACAATCAAATCTGTACCTATTGGAACAGTTAGTTGCTTATGGCGGTATTCTTTTGAAACTCCTTTTCTTTCTCGCAATCTTACCATCCTAGATGATAAATTCCATATATAATCTGATTTTTTTACGCAATAAGTATCAATATAATGATATAACCTGTTTAGCATACAATTGTTAAATTTCTGTGGTGTATAATCCACTGTGTATAAAACAGTACATTCTATTCTCTTAATACGTTTCAGCAAAATACCAACAAGCGCGTTCAAAGGGTCAGCTCCTATATAAAGATCATATCTTTCTTTGTCTTTAAAAATAGAATAAAGAGTACTGCTAAAATGAACAATATATCTTAAAATTTCTGGCAATAAAGGTAAGGCAAATTCCCTGTAATGCAATTCTTTGCCTCTTTTGTATTTTTTAAAAAATGATCTTTGTCTTTGATTGCGAAAAAGAGGATGACCAATGAAGACAAGAATGTTAACTTTATCTTTAAGATAATTAACTAACTCTTGAGTGGGACCAGTTGCAAATATATGACTTACAACTGCAATATTTAAGTTTGATAATCTCGTATAAAAATTTTTTTCTACCATCTGTCCCTGTTATAAATTTTAGTTCTTAATTTCCCTTTTACAAAATAAATTGTATATATAATTAAAGTTAAAAAGCAAGCTACAGGGTGAAAAAACCATGCTCTATCTTTAAATTTAACGTACCCCCTTATTGCATCCGCTAAGGGAATTATTGGTATAATGGAAAATATTGCAAATTTAAACATTTTGTACTTATTATTACCCCAAGGATACATTCTTAACTTTTTTTTATTGTAATAACTATAATCTACTATTCGTCTTTTTTGTTTTTTCATGAATACTTTCAAACTCTTTGCATAAATATGGATAATTCCTGTTTTAACTTTGGCAAATTTACGATAACCTCTTAAAATCATATTATAAACTTCATCTATATCAAAAAAATACCTGGAAGGCACTTTAACTTCATATGCTTCTTTTCTAAATAAAAAACCATTTGCTCCCATAGTAGGGATGTTTCTTTCATCTAATTCTGCAACTATATAACTGCCTTCATCTTTAGTGGAAATATTTAATCCAGTCCATTTATCTGACAACTTACTATACCTATCGTAATTTCCTAAATAAAAACACATTGGGTCATTTGTTCCCAAAAGAGCGCAATATCTTACAATTAAAGGATCATTTCTTCTATACGTGAAATACAAAGGCTCACTTGCTGTTATTTCAGGATTATTGAATGGCTCTACCATTTTCCTTATCCAATTTTTATCACCTAAAATATTATCACTATCAATTAATCCTATTATTTCATTTTTCGTATGCATAATACCTATCTGTTTCCCGGCTTCACAAGTCCTATCGTGATTGTAATAGATTCTAAAATTAACATTATGTTTATTTAATAATTCTTTTGCTATTTGTACAGTATTATCAGATGAATACCCATCTATTATAAGAATCTCTATTTGGCTCTTTGGATAATCCTGCGAAAAAATTGACTTCAAACAATCTTTAATAATATTGAATGAATTTAGAGTTGGAATAATAAACGATATGCTTTTATCCATAATAACTACAAAGACTCAGAGTATATTCTTTTTTTTATAGATTTTCTTTATTTCTAAAAATCTTCTTATAGATTCTAGTAATTTTTCTTTTTCAAGATAACCGGATAGGGCATAAGATTCCTCTGGATCATTCTTAAGATTGAAAAATCGAGAATTAACTATGTCAGCATCAATTGTCTCTGCAATACACTTCCACTCAGACGTCTGTGAAGCAATTTGCAATTTATCTCTTTCTATTAAAGAAAGACTCACGATAGGACCTTGTTCAAATCTAGAGCTATTGTTAGCCAAGTTCTCTTTTAAGCTTTTTCCTTTGAATTGTTTCGGATTTTTTAAATTCAGCAAATCTAAAATAGTTGGAGGAATATCAATCAAACTTACGGGGTCGCTTATTATCCTTTTGCTTATGCCTGGACCAATAATTGCCAGGGGTATATGTAAAAGCTCATTGTATAATTTGCTCGAATGAGATAAATCCCCATGCTCAGCAAATTCTTCCCCATGGTCTGCTGTTATAATAAAAAATGAATTATTTTTGTCAATTCCCAGTTTCTTAAAGGTAGTAAAAAGACCATATACGACATCGTATATGTATTTTATCTCCATTTCGTATAATTTGCGTAGAATTTCAATTTTATCTTTTGGTAATTTCTGCCAATCGGTGCCTATGTTTCTCAAAACAGTGAAGAACCATTTTAGCCTTTGAGAATATTCTCTGGGGGGACTGTACATAAAGTGCGCATCCATAAAGTGCGCCCATAGAAAAATAGGTTTATTGCTCCGGATGCTTCTCTTTATTTCAACTAAAGCTCTTTTAGCTACCTGCTTTGCACCTTTAATCTGACGTAAATTAGATAAACATTGAACTGCCCAGCCAAGTCTTTTGAGTTTACTATTATCTTTAATAACCTTCTTTATAATGTCCTCAATAGATAAGAAAGTGAAACGTTTTTGTTCTTTGCCATTTTTAAATATGAAATCTTCAAAAATATCAAATCCTCGCTTATATCCAAAAAATGAAGTTAAAAAAGGATTAGAATCTTGGATGCCAACCGTATAATAACCCTCATTTTGCAATACTTCTGCTAACGTTACTCTTCGATTAGATAGTTTAATGGGGAATGTATTCTCTAAAGCTAAAGAATATAAGACTTCATCTGGGAATATAAATGGATAAACAGAAGTAAAAAGAGAAGGAAATGAGTAAGGAGTTATTGGCCCGTTTGCAAAAGCTGTATTAAAAACTGCCCCCTCCTTAACAAAATTACTTATAAAATTTGATTCTTTGTATAAATTATTATTAAATCCTGAAAAATCTTCTCTCAAACAATCTATTGTTATAATAATTACATTGTAGTTATTCATAATTAATTCATAAATTTATAAACTATTTTATATTTAGGTACCAATTATATGTTTTTTTTATTCCTTCTTCTAAAGAAGTCGAAGGAGACCAATCAAATTTTTTCATTTTAGTAACATCTAAAACTTTCCTTGGCATTCCACTAGCTTTTGAAGCATCCCAATTAAGTTTGCCTTTATAACCCACAGCTCCCTTTATAATTTCTGCTAATTTTTTTATTCTTATATCCTCGCCTGTTCCTATATTTACAAACTCGCCTATATCTTTAACATCAAAATTCTTCATAAAATATATACAAGCATCGGCCAAATCATTAACAAAAAGAAATTCCCTGAAAGGCTCACCAGTTCCCCATAAAGTTATTTTATCTTTAGATATACCAATCTGTTTTAAATGTTTATCTACCGAATTTATACTATTTAGATTAATGGTTTCGTCCAAGTTAAAACCCAATCGATATCTAAGAATATCTTTCTTAATTATGTCGTATTGACCGTTTTTTAAAAGTTTACCTATATGAAATTTTCTCAAAAGAGCCGGTAGAACATGGCTTGTATGCAAATTAAAATTGTCATTAGGTCCATATAAATTTGAAGCTGTTAGAGAAATATAGTTTGTCCCATACTGCTCATTATAATATCTACATAATTTTAACCCTGCTATTTTTGCAATTGCATAAGGTTCATTTGTCGGTTCTAATTTACCTGTAAGCAAATATTCTTCTTTCATGGGTTGAGGACAATTTCTAGGATAAATGCAAGAACTACCTAAATATAGAATTTTCTTCACCTTATATCTATAGGCAACATTAATAATATTAGATTCAATCATTAAATTGTCATATAAAAATTCTGCTGGGTAGTCAATATTGGCTTGTATGCCACCAACCTTAGAAGCAAATAGAAATATATAACCCGGCCTTTCTTCCTTTATAAAATTTTCTGTCTTTTTTTGATCTCTTAAGTCTAATTCATTAGAGGATTTAAAAATTAGATTATTATAACCATTTTTTTTGAGAAGTTTAAATACGGCGCTCCCCACCATTCCTCTATGACCAGTTATGTATATTTTCGATCTCTTATTCATTATTTTTTCGTTCAAATTACTTTAAGGTTTGAATAGTTTCTTTCATTGCATTGTAAAAATATGTAGTTACGAGAACTAGATATATGAGGAGATAAAACGCTTCCCAATTTTCTAAAATTACACTTTCTTCAAGTTAATCTTTACAAAAATTTTCTGTATTTTAATTTAGTAAAAAGCGATGGTGGTTTTCTATATAATCTTTTACCATTGCCAGTTAAAATAAAAGGATCGCTTTCGTTTTTGATCTTTAAAATGCTCTCTAATAGGGTTTGCGGTGCAAGTTTTTTAACTTTTCTATTTAAAGATTTATATGAATGATCATTTCCTATGGGTATTTTTTTTATTAATATTATTTTTCCTTTATCAGCTATTTCTGTCACCTTATAGACCGTTAACCCTACCTCATTACTTCCATCTATCAATGACCAAAAAGATGGCTCACCTCCTGCATATTTTGGTAATATGCCCGGATGTAAATTTATTGTAAACAGTTTCGGTATAGAAAAAAGCTCTTTGTTTAAAATTCTATGTACATATATAACCCCTAAATCAGGGTTTAACGACTTTACCAAATCGATTATATCCTCTTTCTCCACATTCCTCACAACAAACAAAGATACATTATTCTTATCTAATAAACTTTCTAGTGAATTCTTATTGGTTGATTGTTTGCAATAACTGATAAATGTTTGACGAAGATATATTAAGCCCCATCGAATTACATCATGAATTCTAACGTTTCCTTTTAAAATTCTTTTAATAGTTTTGAATATAAATTTAATGATTGGCAAATGAATAATTTTTTCAACAATAACTGCCTTAATTTCAATTTTTTTATTTTCTAATAACAATTTTAAAGCTTCAATCCTTTCTTTATCTATAGGCAATTTAGTAAAAAATAATATTTTTATTTTATTATTCATCATTTTTTATTTTTGAAATTCCTAAATTATAAGCTCTAAATGGCTCAAATATTTTAAACTTTTCACTAATTCGTTCAAAAAATTGAAAAAAATTCAACCATTTCGCGGGATAAAAATGGGCTTCAAAAGATCTAAAATTAATATTCTCGCCAAAAACATCTTTTAATACTTTTCTACAATATTTTTGAGTGAAATGATTATGCTCGCTTATTAATACCATATGAGGATAAAGCAAGGGATTATATCTATTCGCTTCCATAACTATTACATAAGCACCTTTTTTGCAAACTCTTTTTACTTCTTGCAATCCCCTAATATGATTTGCATAGCTCTGATTTTCTTCATCAATATGGTGCAAAACATCATGTAAAAACACACAGTCAAAATTACTATCTCTAAATGGTATTTTATAAATTTCCGCTTTTATAAATTTCAGACCTTTAATGTTTTTTATATTCTCGTGTTCATAAATATCTACTCTATCTGTATCTAATCTGAATTCTTTAATAAAAATTTCTGCATCGCTTCCGTCACCACAACCTATATCTAATAATTTCTTCCCTCTTTCAAAATCAATACCCATTTTATTAAAAATATCGTTTCTGTATTGACCGTATTTTTTAAAATCGTACTTCATAACAAAACTTTTTGCAAACTCCTATTAAAAATTATATCCCAATCAAAATTTTTTATATATCTTATAGCATTTTTTTTATACTCACGTAATTTCTCTTGATTTTTCATCATCTCAATAACCGCGTTGGCAATTTCAAAAGAATCGTAATTTACAATTTTACCACCATCAGCTTTTTCAATTTCTTTAGCATTATAAAATACATCTGTCATGATAACTGGTAAGCCGCACCCCATATATACTTTTATTTTAGAAGGATCAGCATAATAAGAAAAAGACCTTTCATCATCAGAATAAGGAGCAATTCCTATCGCACACCTTGATATTATTCCTTCAACTTCTTTATGATCATCAATAAACCCCTTAAATTCTACATATTTCTCTACATTCAAGTCTTGAACTATTTTCTTTAATTTATCTTGATATTTCCCTTTACCAACTATAACAAATCTGAAATCATGAATTGATTGAATAATTTTTGGTACAGCCTCAATTGCTTTTTGAACACCCGAATGTGGTACTAAATAACCCGCATAAACTAAATGATGTTGATTAATGTGATTTATTGAATATCTTTTTATTCTATCAAACCATACCCCTTCTGGAACTAAAATTTGCTTCTTTCTGTATTTTAAGGACAATTTCTGATATCGTTCTCTGCCTTCCACCATTCGAGGTGATAGATTCCAAATTACATCACTATGTTTAACGCAAAAAATATCTAGCCAGTGATAAAATGCATCCAATATTCTATTACTAAACCTTTGAGGAACATAATCAATAGTATAATAAACCACTTTGTTAACCTTTTTTAACCATCTTAGAATAATTCCACAAAAAGTATTAAGATTATCTGCACCAACATATAAATCCCATTTTTCTTTTGATTTTAAGACCCACCAAATGTCTAAAAAAAAATGTCTTATATAATCTAATACTTCTTCCCTTTTCTGATTTCTTCTGAATTCTTCCTTTGTCAAATTCCCTTTAATATATAACTGCCAGCCAGACCCCTTCTGACCTTCTTGATGCATTAATGGATGACTTAAGTAAAGGACTCTATTTATTTTATTCATACTACAGAATTGCAGAAGGTTCTGCGATGGACCAGTCATGAAAACATGAGTAGCTATGATTATTTTTAAATCTTTAAGCTCCATACCTAAACTCATCTCTTTTATAGAAATTTCGAATTGTATCACAAATATATCTAATGTCTCTTCTTCTCAGTGTCAAGTAAACCGGTAAAGTCATTGCACTCTCATAGGCGAAAATAGAATTAGGATAGTCTATGTCTCGATAATCAAATTGAGTAAAAATTGGCTGTCTATGTAGAGGATAGAAACATCCTCTTGTTTGAATTCTATTTTCTTCCAAAAACGTCATTAGCTTTTTTAATTTTCTCACTACCATTATCACTCTAAAAGGAATTAAATTCGAATATTCCATTTCTTTTAAAAATTTTACCTCTTTAACATCTTTTAGATATTTCTTATATAACTTATAATTTTCTAATTTCTTCTTAATAATGTAATTTAGCTTTTTCAGTTGAGCTAACCCAAATCCAGCAGCTAAATCTGACAAGCGAAAATTTACACCAAATTCTGGATGTAAAAAAGTGCTACTATGTAGTCTACCTTGATTTCGGAAATATTTCATTTTTACATAAAGCTCTTCGTTATTAGTAACAACCATTCCTCCTTCACCTCCAGTTGTTATTGTCTTATCAGCGAAAAAAGAAAAACAACCAGCATTCCCCATTGTCCCAGTATGATATTTTTCTTTATAAAAAACCCCCAAGCTTTGGCAGGCATCCTCTATTACTTTTAAATTATACCTTTTTGCTACTTCTAGGAGTGGATCCATATCTACAGAACGCCCGTAAATATGAACAGGCATAATAGCTTTCGTCTTCTGAGTAATCTTACCCTTTATTTGAAATACATTCATATTAAAATCATCTCTATTAATATCTACAAAAACGGGCTTAGCTCCCGCCCAATAAATAGAGGCAGCTGATGCATAGAAAGAAAAGTCAGGTACTATTACTTCATCACCTTTCCTAATACCTAATGCTTTAAGAGTTAAATAAAGTGCTAT
>CAZKQD010000038.1:0-4956 GCA_964554835.1 uncultured Planctomycetia bacterium
GTCCTCTTGCATCGCCCCAGTAGTTTTTGGTGGCGTCGATTACAGTAGTACTATCTTGGTTCTCAATCGCAACGGTGTTACCGACGAGAGAAGACTGATGAATCCGGATATTCCCGTTCGGGCCATAACCCTCTCCAATATCGCCAGGGCCCGTTGCCTGCAGGCGAATCCCAATAGCACAGCCTTCAATGCTACCACCGGTAAAGGAAAGGTCGGATACTCCGGTCAGCTCGAGCGCACATCAGTAAGAGTAACTTTCTGAACGGCGTTTAGGCAAATACCCCGCTGACCCCCGTTCACCACAATGTCCCTAAGCTCCAGATTTTTGGTATAAGTAGTGCCATTTGGCGTCCCCGACAAAGCAATAAATTTGTAGTTGGCATCGGTTGTCTCCAGAGTAAAACCTTGGATTGCGAAACCGTCAATCATCCCCAAATTGCCATTGAGAGCCACAGCTCTGCCAGATATTGGCTCAATGCTCGTTACGTCGGAACCAGCACCAAGCAACCGCAGGTTATCTTTACCCGGGGGTATGACTACATTCTCCGCATATGTCCCTGCTGCTACATTGATGGTGCTTGTGCCGTCAACCACACCAATTGCATCAATTGCGGATTGGATGGAAGGTGTGCCGACTGCATCAGTAGGAATACCTGTTAATGTTAAATCGCCGCGGGCATTAAGGCCGGTAGTTGCTAAATCGGAAGTAGCATCAGCAGGACCTAAAGGATTAGTTTCTATATTATATGAAGCATCTATCCACTCGGCAGAATGGACTGTGTCTGAAATTCTGACTTCGTCCATTATTCCATCAAAGAAATGTGAGCCCATCCATTCTCCTATTGTCAAAGGAGTAGTTGTGCTATCAATTGCTCCATTCGTAAAACTTCCTTCACTACTCAATTGACCGTCAATATAAAGTTTTACTATATTTCCAGTTGTTGTGTCATATGTAGCAGCAACATGAGTCCGTGTTCCTGTTAGAATGTCTGCAGTAGTAGAAAAAGCACTAAAATGCCCATAGCCGATATCTGGATCATTTGCGTTAAAACGTAAAAAGCTTAATTTCCCTGTTGTTGATACAAAAAACCAGTAACCAAGAGATTTACTTACTATTGCATTTTGATTTACTGTTGATAATGTATCTGGGTTAATCCATGCTTCAATTGTAATTGTATCAGGAATATTCAAGCTATTACCATTGCCACAATTTACATAATCATCTATTCCATTAAAACTGCCAGCATAGCCAGCTATTCCGGCTGCTCCTGAAATATCTCCATAAATTGTTCCATTGTTGCCATAAGAAGTGGAGTCGTATATAACTCCTGACTCTTCATTGGACCCATGCTGAACCATCGCATAACCACTGCTCCAGACATCTGTGGTATCATTAAAGGAATCATAAGGTAAATTTGAATAATCATCATGATACATATATAAGGAAGCGCCGCTTGAACTGCTAATATCAGGAACCTTTACCCAGATATATGCTTCCTGGCCTGCCTTATCCCAATCTTCTATTTCATAAGATAGAGGATGTCCCTGGCTGTCTACAAATCTTACATTCAAGCCATCATCTGTTTCATTATCAAAATCAAAATTAGAGCTGTCTAATTTTACCAGAACAGGAAAATCTGAAAGGTCTAAATCTATATAGGCAGGATCAATTGTAATTTCTTCTTTATAATTCCATGCCGGGGCGATTATTAAATTATTTTCTGCTGTAACATCTAAATCTCCTGCTGCATCAATTGCTCTGACTGTCACATCATAACCGCTTATATTTATATCTCCTTCTCCAGGTGTTATAGCATTAGTTTTAATTAATCCAAAATCTTGATAAAAACTTCCTGTCTCACCTCCGGGAATAGAACCACCATCTTTAGCTGTGATAGTTAAACTACTGTGCCCACTTGCTTCGTTAACTGTATAATCACCGTAAAAATATATGTCTCCTGGATCTGTACAAACTACATCACCCGTACCTGTACCGCCAAACACATTTAGAGCCTGACTATGCAACATCACAGTTGTAGTATTACTCTTTATATCTGCGCTCATATCTGCTCCGGCTGCATCTACTAAAACATCCCCACCTTCAGTATTAATTTCACCGGCAACATTAACTCTCTGATTAGCTTTTAATACAACTTTACCATTACTGGTATCAATTGCATTTGCCTGAATTATTCCTTCCTGATTTACTGCATAGTCAAATACATTATCCAGTGCCTTGGCGGTTAATATAACTATACCACCATCTGCTTCTATCTCGCCAGTATTCTCAACACCTGCTTTTACCTCTTCGCCATCTTGAATTACCTTTTCTTTAACTGCTTCATCTATAACAATGGAAATCATACCGGCAGTGTCAAGATTCAATGTCATCTTCTCACCACTGGCTAAAGTTGTCTTTCCTAAAGTTGTTACTATCTGTCCTTCATTCTTTACGGCCTGTCCCATTAAGGCAACACTCTTTGCCTGGATATATCCCTGGTTAATAACTGATGCGCCTATCTTATCGCCGTATTCCTTAAATACATAATTGCCATTTATAAAATTATCTTTTGAGATATTTAAAGAAGAAGCTACAAGACCGGGAACATCTACATGTGAAGAAGAGCCAAAAAGAACACCGTTAGGGTTGGTTATGAAAACATTGCAATTGGCGAATAGGCCACCCATGATATTAGATATATCACCTGATACATCATTGTGCAAAATAACTGCTTGAGCCGATGGGCCATAGTTGTAAACAGAATTAGGAACTCCAATATTAAATCCGCCCTGCCAGTCAATCCAGGTTTTATTATGTTGGCCGGCATCAATAGTCATATCGTTGCCGGTAACATCAATGGAGGGATTGCCTACTTGCACGTCCGGGTCGGAAGGTAAAATACTTTCTGAATCTGCATATACAGAACCTGCAGAAAGCAGACATATAACTAAAGTAGTTATAAAGACAGGTATAATCTTAGGAAATGAAATAGTTTTCATTCTTAACATTAAGTTATTAAACAGCAATTTTGAATTCATATTTTTTAAGGATGCGTAATTTGGAAATACTAAAATACAATTAATATTAACATCGTAATCTATTTTTGTCAAGAAAAATCTTTTGTCTTTATGCAGTAATTTTTTGTTGCTTTAAAATTAACTATTCTCTTAAAAACTTTTACTTACTTTCACCCAACTATGTAAATGGTCACCATCAGACGGTGTCTCATCTAAAGGCCAACCGAATTCTAACCGAACTGATAAATCTTCCTCCGGCCAGTTAAATCTTAATCCGCAGCCTGCAGATCTTAATGTCTCTTTGTCTTTTTCACCGGCATCAGGCCTATGTAACTCTGTATGGGCCCAGTCATAAAAGGCCACAAACCTTAAAGCATCGTAAATTTTTTTTTCGCTAAAAGGAATGGTCCAATCATCCGGTATTAAACCTATAGGTGTAGATAATTCAATTACTGATGAGATTCCTTCATCGCCTACTTTCTCAGCCGGCGGATAACCTCTATTGTTTCTTATACCGCCGATTTGAAATTGTTCTGATGCGGTTAAAATATATGGTGATATTTGAAATTCATTTTTCCAAAAAAGAGTAGCATTTTTCGGAAAAGGCAAACTTTGCAATCTAAGAAGTTGGATATTCCATTTGGTAAATTTTCCTCCGGAACCGCTTCTGCTGGCCTCACTATCAACATCGTCTAAAGAACCCCAAAGGTCGGGTATTCCGTAGTTAAACTCATTAACTAAAATAGTTCTTCCCCATTTATCAGTTTTATCAATATCTACCCCTAGTTTGATTATGCGCAGCTCATCCCGGCTTGTCTCAACGCCTAATTGAAAGTTCCTACTATGTTTATAATCAAAACCAGATGTCAATCTAATTTCTAAATCTTCTTCATCAACAAGATACTTATTTGCGAATAATGAAACAATGGTGCTTTTACCTTCGGTTTCAGTAACTTCAAATTCCTTGCCTAATTTTAATTCTGAATGAACAGCATATAAGCCTACTTCCCATGTATAGCCGATAGGAAGTAAATACCTTAAACTTTCCAAAAGATAATAATCATCATCAGAAAGTAAACATTTTAAACTTAAGATATCATCGTGTCCTGTAAAATTATTATGGTCAAGGGTAATTGCTAATCTATCTTCACCTATATATGTTGAACCGAAATTATCATATTCAAATCCTACATGATACGGCCTCTGGTCTTCTATCTTTAGAATTACATCGGTCTGACCTGGTTCAGTTCCCGGAACTAAAACAGATTTAGCTATTCTGTCAGGATGTTCATTTATCTTAATTAAACTTTTCCTCAGTTGTTCATAATCAAAATACTCCCCTTTTTTTATGCGAAATTTACCTTCTAGAAGTTTATCGCTGAAGTATCTGTTGCCTTCAATTTTAAGTTCTCCCATTTTACCCTCTAATACTCTTATTTCCAGGATACCATCGGTGAGATCCTGCGGGGGGATATAGGCGCGAGAAGTCAAATATTCTTTTTGTCTGTATAGGTCAGTAATTAAATCTGCTACCTTATGAATCTCTTTTAAGGAAAGTTCTTTTCCTTCGTAAGGTTCGACAATTTCTCTAATCTTCTCTTTAGGAAATACTGTTACTCCTATTACTTCTATCTTTTTTATAAATATTTTTTCGCCCTCTTCTTCCGGTGTAATCTCTTCTTCTTCTTTCTTTATCTCCGGCTCTTCTTCTTTTTTTTCTATTCTTTCTCTTAATTCTTCTTCCTTTTCTATTTCTCTTTCTGATTTTTCATACTGTATTGCAGTCTGAGCAAATGTTTTGTTGGGTAAATACAAAAAAGAAAATAAAAATAAAAGCAGCAGTGGAAAAATTAAGTATCTGTAGCGCCCCATAAAAAATCTCCTTTTTTAGTAAAAATTGAATCATAGCTGTTAAGTCACTGCGGGAATAAAAAAACA
>CAZKQD010000038.1:5056-9349 GCA_964554835.1 uncultured Planctomycetia bacterium
CCACAATTAAGGCCTGGCAATAATTCTTCAATTTTTTTTATTTTTGGGTCTTCTTTGACCCTTAGTTTATTGTAGGTAATACTTAAAATAACGGCTAAGAACCCAGCAAGTAAAGACATTACCAATATTGATAAATAGACATTATTCATTTTCTAATTTTACCTATATCAACCCGCCAAACCCTATAAATATTAAAGCTAATATGCCTGCGGTAATTAGAGTAATTCCCGGGCCCTCAAGACACTTGGGCACATCATAAAATCTTATCTCTTCTCTTATGCCAGCCATAATAGTAATAGCCAAAGTAAATCCTACACCCGCTCCGAAACCAAATATTATACTTTGTAATAATGTATATTGCCGCAAGACTATATATAGTGCCATAAACAGGATGGCACAATTGGTGGTAATAAGCGGCAGGTATATGCCCATGGCCTGATGCAGGGCCGGAAAAAATCTTTTTATAAACATCTCAACAAACTGAACCAAAGAAGCTATAACAATAATAAAAGAAACATATTCTAGAAAGGGAAGCCCTAATTTACCAAGGACTGAATAATTTATAATCCAGGCAACAGGAGCAGTAATACTCATGACAAAAGTGGTGGCAAAACCCATGCTAATAGCTGAATGCAATCTGCCGGATACTCCCAAAAAAGGACAGATGCCCAAGAAGTATTTTAAGACAAAATTATCTACCAGAACTGCCGCAATAAAAATCAAAATTAACTCTTTTATCATTTTTTATTCCTTCTCTTTAGGAATCTATCAATTAGATTTACAACGCCCAACATTATTCCCAGAGTAAGAAAGGCGCCGGGAGGACTTAACATAATAGACCAAAGTTTAAAAGATGAAGGCATAATTTGTAATCCAAAAACAGTACCCATGCCAAATATTTCTCTAATTATACCTAAAGAAAGAATGCTTAAAGTAAAACCCAATCCCATTCCTAAGGCATCAGCCAGGGCTCTGTGTGTAGGGTTCTTTGAAGCAAAAGCTTCCTGCCTTCCAAGAATAAGACAGTTTACAATTATTAATGGAACATACGGACCTAAGGCTTTGCTTATCTCGGGAAAGTTTGCCTTTAAATATAAATCTACTATGGTAACAAAAGTTGCTATAATCACTATAAAGGAAGGAATTCTTACTTCTTTCGGTATTAATTTTCTAAAAATAGAGATTATAAAACTTGATGAAATTAATGTAAAAGATGTAGCAAGTCCCATTGCCAGTCCATTTTTAGCCTGATTGGTAACTGCCAGCGTTGGACACATTCCGATCAACAATCTGAATATGGGGTTCTGTTGCCAGAGGCCTTTTGTAAAATCCTTTACAAGAATCTTTATATTTGATATTTTATTCATTTAGCGCCTGTTTCACTTTCTTGACCTTTTTATTTACTATATCAATAACAGCTTCAGATGAAATAGTTGCGCCCGTTATAGCCTGAATTTGATCTGCTTTTTTTGGCTCTCCACGAATAATTTTTAGTTCTATATCAGTTGCTTTGCTCTCAAATTGATTTTGAAACCAATCTTCATTAATTCTTGCTCCCAAGCCGGGAGTTTCTTCGTCTTTAAGTATTTTTATTTCTGTAATCTCAGTTAAATCGCGGTTTAGTCCAATCATCAATTTTATGACACCCTGATAACCCGCTCCTTCTGCAGTGAATGCTACACCAGAAAGTTTATTATTCTTATCAAAACACCTAAAAACTTCTATGCTGTCATAACTTTTAGACTTATAAGTTTTTGTATTGGGCACCACTGAAAATATCGCCTGTTCTGTATTTTTTTGTTGCTGAACTTCTATTTTTGATTTAGTCATATTATAAACCTTAGCAAGAATTGCTCCGGAAATAGATGCAATAATAACCAAAGCCAAAATCATCCTCATGCTTTGCTTCATCTCTTGCCTCCGAAACAAACCGGTCTGCTAAATTTATCTATCAGAGGTCTCAAGGCGTTCATAAATAAAATTGAATACATAACTCCTCCAGGTAATCCACTCCATCTTCTAATAACCATAACCATAATACCGCATCCTGCGCCAAATATCCATCTGCCCCTTATAGTTATAGGAGAAGTAACAGGGTCTGTAGCCATAAACAGAGCGCCGAGCAATAGGCCACCGGATAATAGTTCAAATAACACAGACGGATATTTACCCGGGGCAATTGACCATAAGATAAAACTGAAAATTGAAACACTCGCAATAAATGATAACGGTATTCTCCAATCTATGCATCTCCTCAATAAAAGATATATACCGCCTATAATTAAAGCCAAAGCAGAAGTCTCACCTAAAGAGCCAGAGACATTACCCAGGAAAAGATTCATCAAATTCGTAGATACGCCTTCAAACTTCATAAGACCCAATGGCGTTGCTGTCGTTACAGCGTTTAAGCTAAAGGGTTTTATCCAGGTGGTCATAAGAACAGGAAAAGTTGCTGTCAAAAAAGCTCTTCCAACTAAGGCGGGATTGAATATGTTAGAGCCTAAACCCCCAAAAACCTGCTTTCCTAAAAAAATAGCTGCCACACTACCTAAAGCAGCAGCCCAAAGAGGAAAACTTGGGGGAAGTATCAAAGCCAGAAGTAGACCAGTCACAACTGAACTTAAATCGCTAATTGGCAACTTCTTGCCTCTTAATTTCTCAAAAAAGGCATCAGAGACAACAGACATCAAAACACATAGACTAATTAACCACACAGCTTTAAGCCCAAAGAAATAAACACTAGCAATGACGGCTGGCAAAAGCGCAATGATGACATCAAGCATTGCTTTTTGCACATTGTATTTATTCTTTATGTGAGGGGCTTCTGTAGTAATTATGTTATAATTCATCTGTTATTTATTCTCTCTTTGTTTTTTAGCCAAAATCTCTTTGCCTTTTTTTATTCTTTGAACCAGGGGAATTTTAGATGGACATACATAAGCGCAACTACCACACTCCATGCATTCTGAAATATATAATTCATCTAAGGCATCCCATTGTTTATTTTCAACCAATTTATTAAGCTCTGTGGGCAGAAGACCAACGGGACAGACATCCACACATCTACCACATCTTATGCAGGGTAATTCCTCCTGTAGGTCTATTCTTTCTTTAGGCAATATTAACACACCAGGAGTTCCTTTTAATATGGGAACTTCAAGATTATCTACTGCGACACCCATCATTGGACCGCCAAATATAATCTCTACCTCATCGCAAGTTATCCCTCCACATACTTCTATTATATCCTTAAGAAGCGCGCCGACTCTAACCCTGAGATTCTTAGGCTTCCCTATGCCTTCGCCTGTTACAGTAATAACTTTCTCATAAAGAGGTTTATTGAGACAAACTGCTTCATAAATCGCCAATACTGTTTGAATATTATCAACCACAACTCCTACTTCAAACGGCGACTTACCTTTGGGCACAATTTTATTTAGGACCGCTCCTATTAGTTGTTTTTCTTCCCCTTGAGGATATTTGGTCTTTAAAGAAATAACTTTTATCTGAGGATAACTACCTGCTTTTTTATTTAAAAGAGCAAAAGCCTTTCTTTTATTGTCCTCTATAGCAATAAATGCATACTCGGCACCCAACGCTTTCTGAGCAATTTCTATACCTTCAAAAATTTCATCCGGTCTCTCAAGCGCAAGGCGGTAATCGGCCGTTAAATATGGTTCACATTCACAAAGATTAATAATAAATGAGTCAACTTTTTTATCTTCTGGTATTGTAAATTTTACATGTGTGGGAAATGAAGCCCCTCCCATTCCTACAATACCCGCATCTTTTATAATCTGTTTAATATCTTCATTAGATAATTCTTTGTCATTTCTTTTTTTAGTTGTGTAGAATTTTTCATCTTTTCCATCTGATTCTATAAGTATAGATTTAGCTTCATCTAATTCAGGATGCGGAAAATCATCTATCTTAGTTACTTTACCCGATATACTTGCATGTATTGGGCTTGAGATGAACTTTTTAGATTTAGCAATAACTTGGCCGGTTTTTACTTCATCTCCTACATTGACTAGAAGTTCAGAGGTTCTAGCTCCATAACCTTGGATGGGTATAATAACTTTTTTAGGTAAGGGGGTTGCCTCAATGGAAAGATTGCAAGTAGCACTTTTATAATCAGGGATATGAATTCCACCTTTGAAAGTTTTAAGAAATTTTATCATAATTAATTTACCCAGCCCTTTCCATTAAGGGCGGGGTTTACTATCATTATACTTCAGCAAAAATAGTTTGTCAAAAAAAAATCTCGAAAATCTTGAATTTTTTTAATTTATA
>CAZKQD010000039.1:0-3387 GCA_964554835.1 uncultured Planctomycetia bacterium
TTGTTTTTATCTACATTGATAACTTTCATCTTTATGCCTTTTACCTCATCCTCATCTGCATATGCGTAAGATAAGATTATAACCTCATCACCTATTTCGCCCAATTTAGCTGCCGGTCCATATAGAGCAATAATACCTGAATTCTCCTCTTCTTCAATTACGTAAGTCTCAAATCTCTGGCCATTCCTATAATTAAACACTAATACCATCTCGTTGGGCAAAATTCCAGAAATTTTAAGTAATCTATTATCAATTCCAATACTTCCTTTATAGTCTACGTTTCTTTTATTGATAACTGCCTTGTGAATCTTGGCTCTGCATATTTTTCTAAACATCAGTTTCTCCTGGTATAATATTCATTATACCTAATTAGACATGCTTGCTTTTTGTATGTCTTAAATTAACATCAATTAATCCAGCTACCTTTTTGCCAGATAGAAGCATACCGCCAAAGATGGGCCCCATGCGCGGACCTCCGAAAACCGCATTAGCCGCCATACCAGCAGCATAAACTCCCGGATATATCTTTCTGGTATTATTTACAATAGTCTTCTCCCCCTCATCAGCCCACATAGACTTTTCACCCATAATTTTGCCTGTTTTAGTCAACAAAGTAAGACCTGTTTTTTCCTCAAGTAAATGAGCAATCTCACAACTATGACCAGTAGCATCTATAACATATTCAGCTTTTATGGCAATTGGGTCTACATGAAGATTGGCTAATTCTACTGAACTCCAATTAATAACAATACCCGTAACTTTATTTTTCCTTATCAAGACATCCTCAGCGCTCATTAAATTAAAAATTTCCAGGCCGGCCTTTACGGCTTTTAAGGTTAGGGCAGAAACGGATTCAATGGAATCAGCTACATAATATCCAGATTTATAGAGCTTACTATCAATTCCCATCTCATTCAGGATACCTCTCGCTTCTTTTTGCACTACTATTTTGTTAAACATTATACCGCCACCCCACATACCGCCGCCTATTGATAATTTTCTCTCAAATAAAGCAACTTTGTGTTTATTCTTAGCTAAATAGTAACCTGCGCATAATCCTGCAGGGCCACCGCCAACTATAGCTACATCTATGTTAAGACTGTTAATCAATTTTTTTGTGTAAGTTTCAATTATTGCTTTAGATATTGTTATATCTTCTATTTTCATTTTAAGCTTATCCTTTACTCCGTTACTTGTTAAAATCAAACTCTTCTTTTGATATATCTTCCTGGTTCTCTTTTTTTGGACTTTTAGTCAGGGATTCTAAGCTATATCTAAGGTTGCGATAATCTCTTATCTTAAAGGGAAGAAGTTCTGCTGCTAAATCAAAGGGTATCCACATATATGGCGGAGCTTTAATAGTCTCATAATTAGTTACTGTTTTATAGCCTTCTTTTTTTAGTTCTACTTTATGGGTCCAATACCATTTAAAGTCGAAATTAACCGGAGTTTTACCTATATGATTATTATTAAAGTAAACATCGGCGCCCGGAGGATTTGACTTAACAATCAATCTTCTTTCTACACAACCCACAAAGATAAACATGGATATTAAGCAGATTGTTAATAAAACTACTGCATTTACCTTAACGTGCTCTGTTCTTTCTTTTATCATCTGTACCTACCTATTTTTAAAGTATAGATATGTTTCTCTAAGTCCTTCCTCAAGAGAATAATCTGCCTTAAAACCCAGTTCTTTGGCCATCTCGTTATCTAATATGTCTTTACTTTCTTTATCCACTACCACTTTAACCGGAAGTTTACTGCCGGATATCTCCATTAATATCTCGTATATCTTCTGTAATCTGACGGCCTCATTAGAACTTACATTTACAATCTTATTTTTCCATTTAGCGCATAAAACCTGATGAAACGCTTTAACTACATCTTCAACATAAATGAAATCGTAATTTGAAAATAAACTTTCGTATAATTTAATTGGTTGTTTTCTTGCCAGGCCCGAAACCATATCATAAACAGGATTGCGCGTCATCCTGGGTCCGTATATGCGAGAGAATCTCAATATCACAAAAGGTAAATTGAAATTCTCATGATAAAGTGCGCAGTATTTCTCAGCTATCAATTTCGATGTCCCATAGAACTTATCCGTAAAAGCTGCTTCTTGTTCTTTTTTTGGATGTTTAGAATCTGGATAGACAGAACCACTTGAGGAAAAAATAAAGAGGGCATTATTCTTTTTGGCTATCTCCAACATATTCAAAGTACCTAAGACGTTAACCCTTACTGCCAAAACTGGATTCTCACGACATAATCTTTCTGAGGATATAGCTGCCAGATGATAGACAACATCAACATTTTCACAAAGTTGAGACAAATTATGGTTCTCGGCTATATCTACGCGCTGGAATGTAAAATTAGAAAAGGCGAGCAATTCTTCAATGTTCTTATTGCGTTGTTTATCTATGCCCAGTATCTCATGACCCTTTTCTAATAATTTAATAGTTAAGTGATAAGCAACAAATGAACCCGCACCCGTAATTATAATTTTCATCTCTTTGTCTTTTCCAATATAGCTTTTGCAAAAAGCGGTATCATTATCTCTAAATGCCCTATAATATTAAAGCCCCTGCTTCCACTTTTAATTGGGCGCTTTATGACGTTTTCTGTGGGGCGATAGTGCATGAGCATATCAAAGTTAGCAGTAGTAAATTTTTTAACTTCTGAGATATTTCTTGCAATAGAAAGGGCTTTTAAAAAAACTTCTGGTAGAATTACCGCCGAGGCAACATTTATAAAAATCCCACCTGAGATTTCTTTAACGCATGAAGCAAATTTCCTGAAATCAAGATGAGAGGTTTTACCTATTGAGGCGCCGTCAGCTTTCGGATGCATATGGATAGTATCTGTGCCTATAGCTACGTGAACCGTAGCCGGAACGCCTAATTCATAAGCATTTGCTAAAATACTGTAATCTTTATAAGGTAAATTCTCCTCAACTATCTTTTTGCCTACTGCTTCGCCTAAACCTATATTCTCTCTGGCTCCTTCTTTAATGGCATCATTTAAGAATCTGCCGGTTTCCTCCGCCATTCCAAAGGTGCCATCCTGAATGGAAACAGCAACATCTTCTGAGGTCTCGCCGATTAGAGCTATCTCTGTATCATGAATTGCTCCTGCGCCCTGCATGGCGATAGCAGTAATTATATCTTCTTTCATAAGTTTGATAATTATCGGCGCCAGGCCCACTTTTATAACAGCATCTCCCATAGCTAAAATTACAGATTTATCATTTCTGCGGGCTAAAGACACAGCTTCGACTAATTCTTTAAAATCCCTGGCTTTTAAGATGTTAGGCAAGGATTCTAAGAATTCATTGAAATCCCCGCTTAGTTTCTGCAAATCAGCAAAATCCTTAATCTTTGTTTT
>CAZKQD010000039.1:3487-8658 GCA_964554835.1 uncultured Planctomycetia bacterium
CAATATGACAAAAAAGTCAAGATTGTAATTTTTGACATTTTGGACAAAAATAGCTACTTCTATTATTTATTTTTACATTACTGATTTTGGCGCCGCATTTTTTGCATCTTTCACCTTCTTTTTGATAAACTTTATGGATTTGCTGATATTTGCCTCGCGAAGAATCCAAACGCACATAATCATTTATAGATGAACCCCCTAATTGAATTGCCTTTTTTAAAACAGTCTGAATTGAATCATATAATTTCTTCATCTTAATTCTTTTAATATTAGATGAGATAGTTTTTGGGTGGATGCCAGCTCGATATAAACTTTCAGTTACATAGATGTTGCCTAAGCCTGAAAATATTCTCTGATCAAGAAGCAAGCTTTTAATAATTTTTCTTTTGTGATTTAACCGATGCGAGAATTCTTTATATGAAATGTTTAAATAGTCAGGGCCTATGCGGGAGGATAAAAAATTATCTAATTCACTTTCATCGATTAGCTTCATATATCCAAATTGACGGACATCTCGATATCGAAGCTGGTTATTGCTATCTTTAAATTCAAAAATTACGTGGGTATATTTATCTAACGGACGATTTGAAGGTAGATACAAAAGTTGACCTGAAATCTTTAAATGAATTATAAGGTAGTATTTTTTAGATAAATATAGAATTATAAATTTACCTTGACGTTGGATATCTGCAATCTTAGAATTTTTGACTTTGTTAATAAAAAAAGTTTTCTTATTTTTTATTATTTTATTTAAGCGAATATGAACTTTTGAGATTTTCTTGGTGAGAATTTTTTTCCGTAAATCAGTTACTATATTTTCAACTTCGGGAAGTTCTGGCATGATTTAAGTTCCAAAAGTATCTACAAAGTGTCTATTTTATTTATTACGAGACCGCTATAAAGTTTTGGGTAAAAGTACGTTGATTTGCGTGGTAATCTTTCATTTTCTAAAGCTGCTTTTATAATCTCATCAGCTGCAATTGCTGAGACAAAAACACCCAATCTGTCTTTCCTCTTATTGACCTGCTTTATAAGCTCTCTGACATCATGAAAGTAACTCACTTTAGTATCTGAAGCTTTAAGAATTCTTCTAATAACTAATTTATGAAGCAAAGTGATATTTAATTTATCTACATGCGAAAGTTTTTCCTTCTTGCTAACTCTTTTTACTATGTTTTTAGATTTAAGAGTTAAAACATAAAATTTTCTACCCCAATATAAACCATATTTATAATCTGTGGATTTACTGCAGATTATTGAAGATAACATTTTCTCTTTATCTTCTACTTTTTTAACATCAAAATATTTTCTTAAATCTTTTAAAAGATATTTAAAATGCCCTAAGCTAACATCGTAAACTAACCTGTGTATAGGGTATATCTTTAATTCTTTATTGTCTGAATTGGTAAAATACATCATGGTATATTCCTTATTTGCGTTGCCCTTCGAATAAGTGCGATACTTCAAAGCGGTTTCATAGCGATGGTGGCCATCAGCAATAAAAGCTTTTTTTCTTTTCATAATATCTTGAATTTTATTTATCTGTTTTGAATCTGAAATTCTATATAGAGTGTGCTCTGTTTTATTTATATCAGTTATCTTTATAAAGGGTTTCTTAGAAAGGGCCCTTTTTAAAATTTTATCTATTTTACCTGCCTTATCAGAATACAAAGAAAAGACGGGGCTAAAATTAGCTTTTGTTCTCTTTAGTAATTTAAATCTATCCTTTTTGGGCCTGGGGAGGGTATATTCATGAGGATATATGACCTTTTTATTAAAATCCTGTATCTTAAATAAAGAAATGAATCCTAACCTATCTATCCTTCTCTTCTGTTGCTTATCATAATAATTCTGCTTATATACATAAATACATGGCCTATTATCTTGAATTAGAATATTTTCTTTTTGCCATTTCTTTAATAATTTAGCGGCGCGGCTATAGCGATTATTGCCTCTTGTATCTTTTGAATAAGTTTTACCTAATATTAAACGAGTAACATTGTATTTACTGTGTCTGTAGTAGGCATCTTGCTCTTTCTCGGATATGATATCGTAGGGTGGAGCTGCAACATTATTCATATTTTCAATCTTTTCTTGGTTGTAGATAAACGCCCTGAATGGCTTTATTTCTATCATCTTCCTGCCTTTCTAAATAAACTTATGCCAATTACCACACCAATTAAATCAGCAGTTAGGTCTAATAAGCTTGATTGCCTGTATATCAAAAATGACTGGTAATATTCATCAAGCCCTCCAATTAGAAAACCTGTCAGCAAAACCAATAGAAAGAGTTTCTTATAACTAAAGGACGCAGTTACATTATAGGCTCTGATTAAAAGATATCCAAAAACGCTATATTCAATAATGTGTAGCATCTTATCTAAATGGGTAATATTAACTTTCTGAATTTGAGAAATATTCAATGAAGATAGAAAATACATTAAAAAAATATAACCAATGGGCCAAATCCAATATCTAAATAATAATTTATTTTTTGCTGTCACTGTTATTTTTTGGTAATTTAGCTTTCTCAGCATTCTGTTTTTGTTTATATTCTTTACTTCTGTAATCTGTAGCATAAAAGCCTGAACCTTTAAATATGATACCACTTCCGCTTCCAATTAATCTTTTTAAACTTCCACCGCAATCTTGACATTTCTTTAAAGGTTTAGCTGTTATGTTTTGAAATATTTCAAATCTTTTTTTGCATTTTTTGCATTCATATTCATAGGTAGGCATTCACTTAACTCCCAAAGAATTTCTTTAATCTTTTCATAAATGATTTGCTCAATGGATCTAAATTCTCACCTCTGGATTCAGCAAATTTTCTTAATAATTCTTTTTGTTCTTTATTAAGATTAGTGGGTATCTCTACAATAATTTTTACATATTCATCTCCCTGGCCATAACCCCGCAAATTTGGCAAACCCTTTCCTTTTAGCCTAAATATTCTGCCACTTTGTGTGCCTTGAGTTACTTTCATCTTCACCTTTCCATTTAAGGTGGGCACAGTTACCTCCGTACCTAAGGCAGCCTCAGTAAAACTTATGGGAACTTCCACTATAATATCATTATCTCTTCGTTTGAATAACTCGTGAGGTTTCACATTAATCAACACATATAGATTGCCCCTCTTAGCGCCTTTGTCTCCGGCGTTACCTTCATCTGGAATCTTTAATCTCAATCCGGTATCCGTTCCTTTTGGAATATGGATTGTTATCTTCTTCTTATTCAAAACTTTGCCTTCTCCTCTACATTCAGGACAAGGTGTTTTAATTATACTACCCCGACCTCCACATCTTTGGCATGTTTTAGAAATACTGAAGAATCCTTGCGAAAATCTTACCTGCCCCGTTCCATTGCAAACAGGACAATTTTCTTTTTTTGTTCCTGCTTTTACACCTGATGCCCCGCATGTTTTACAGGGATCTTCTCTTTGTATATATATAATTTTATCAACTCCGCGAGCAACTTCCTCCAGAGTTATATCTAATTCATATTGTATGCTCGAGCCGGGTTGAGGGCCTCGCCCCCTGCGTGCGCTGGAAAACATTCCAAAATCCATACCAAAACTCTCAAAAATATCACCTAAACCTCCGAATCTTTCAAATATATCTGATAAATCTTCAAAGTGGGTAAAATTTTCCCATCTAAATCCTCCGGCGCCGAATTCACTTCTTAAGCCCTCATGGCCAAATTGATCATATTTGGCTCTCTTTTGAGGGTCGCTTAAAACCTCATAGGCTTCTGATAGTTCTTTAAATTTCTCTTCAGCTTCTTTCTTATTGGCTGGATTTTTGTCAGGGTGATGTTTAAAAGCAAGTTTTCTATAAGCTTTTTTTATCTCATCAGCTGAGACATTTTTTGAAACACCTAAGATTTCGTAATAGTCGTGTTTAGTCATAATTAGCGTATAGCGTTTAGCGTTTAGCGTATAGGATTTATCATTCTATACAGCATGCTACCCGCTTCCTTTGCCAGTCCCTCAACAATTTCACTCTTTTTAATATAACCCAAATCTTTTGATAATAGATATTGAGTTTCTAACTCTGATAGCGAACCATAGGCAATAGATAAAAACTGTTTGTATTCCTTATTGTATTGCCTTCCATAACCCTCTGCAATATTAGACGGTATTGATACTGCGCATCTTCTCATTTGCTGAGACAAGCCGTAAATTTCTTCTTTAGGAAAATTCTTAGTTATTTTATAGACTTCTACAACTAACTCATATGCTTTCTGCCAAACAATTAAGTCCTTAAAAGACTTTGTCTTCATAACTATCCGCTCTACGCTAAACGCTATTTTTTATCTTCATCTTCCACTTTATAATCTGCATCAACCACATCTTCATTTTTATTAGAGGGCTCTTCTTTTGCTTTCTGTTCTCCGCCTTCCGTCTTCTGTTTTCCGTTTTCTGTTTTCTGCTGCTGGGCTTGCTGTTTGGCCTGGGCATCTTTGTAGATTTCTTCAGCCAATTTATGAGATGCTTTACCTAATTCTTCCATAGATACCTTGATTTTTGAAATGTCCTTTTCTTCTTTTAGTAATTTTTTTAATTCTTCTGCTTTCTTCTGTATATTTTCCTTCTCTTTTGAATCAATCTTATCTCCGTAGTCTTTTAAGGATTTCTCTGTCGCATAAATAAGAGTATCTGCCTGATTTCGCACTTCTACTTCCTCTTTTTTCTTTTTATCCTCCTCGCTATGCTGCTCTGCTTCTTTTACCATTTTCTCTATCTCTTCTTCAGAGAGTTTCTTTGGTGCTGTAATACTAATTGATTGTTTCTTATCGGTTCCCATATCCTTCGCGCTCACATGAACAACGCCATTAGTATCAATATCAAAAGTAACTTCTATCTGTGGAATCCCTCTTGGCGCAGGAGGAATGCCAACTAAATCAAATCTTCCAAGTTCTATATTATCATTCGCCATAGCGCGCTCGCCCTGCAAGACTCTTATGGTTACTGATGGTTGGTTATCAGCGGCTGTTGAAAATATCTGGCTCTTTTTAGTTGGTATGGTCGTATTTTTCTCAATGAGCTTAGTGAACACGCTGCCGAGGGTCTCAATCCCCAGGGAGAGGGGAGTAACATCAAGGAGGAGAACATCTTTTACATCGCCCTTCAAAACACCACCCTGTATGGCTGCACCGATTGCAACAACCTCATC
>CAZKQD010000040.1:0-2370 GCA_964554835.1 uncultured Planctomycetia bacterium
AATAGAAGCCACTCCTAAAAAATCTATCTTTTCTTCTAAAAATTTAGATATCTTAACGATGCCATGCCCATAAGCATTGGCCTTCACGGTAGCTAAAACCCCAACATCTTCTGATATAAGAGTTCTTATTTTTTTCAAATTATGTTCCAGATTGCCTAAATCAATCTCTGCCCATGTTTGTAAATAACCAGCATTTTGATTTTTCATAGCTTCTTTGGCTTGGTTATATTCGCATAATGAGAGTGTAAATAAAGGGGTTCAATTTCATCAATTGAGCTAAGTGGTTTATTATTTTTTATCATCTCCAATGACAACTCAGCTAAATTTCTTGCATAAGGGTGCCAGTATTTTTTTTTGGCAAATGATGAATCTGGCATAATTTTCAATATATCGTTTTTAAAACTCTTAACTCCATCTGCCGTAAAAATAACTTCTCTATTTTCTCTTCTTGCTACTTTCTTAACCAAATCGCAAAATTTATCAAATGTCAATAAAAGATAATCTGTAAGTCTTATTAATTCATTATCTCTTTTATATAGACATCCATATACTTTCTTCTTTCTTGCATCCCGAATACAGACAATTATGTTATTTTTATTGTTTATATTATAAGCAATGGCATCCATGCTTGATATACCTAAAATTTTCTTATTGTACGCAAGATTTAATCCCTTAATGCTGGATAGGGCAATTCTTAAGCCGGTAAACGAGCCAGGGCCTAACCCAACGCAAAAAACATCTATATCGTTTAATTTAAAATTTACTTTCTCTAGCATACTCTTAAGCTCAGGAATTAATAATTTGGCATGATCTCTCTTCTTTAAATCTTTGTTAATTTCATGAATTAGTCTATCGCCATCTGAAATGGCTAAGGATAAATACGAACTTGATGTATCTATAGCTAAGATTTTCATCTTTTTTAATTTATTTAATTCTTTTAATCATTTCTTTAAAGTGGCTACCTCTTGGATAAAAAATTATATTTCTCTTGTTTGATCCTAAAATGTCAAATTTAATCTTTAAGTATTCAGTCGGTAATAAATTCTCTATCTTTTCAGCCCATTCAACACAGCTTACTCCCTCTCCGTAAAAATAATCCTCATAACCTAAAAATTCAACTTCTTCTACATAGTTTAGTCTGTATAGGTCAAAGTGATAAAGAGGCAATTTCCCCTGATATTCTCTTATTAAAACAAAGGAAGGACTTAGTACGTTGTCCTCTTTAATCCTTAATCCTTTGGCTATGCCCTTTACAAAAGTAGTTTTACCTGAACCTAATTCACCTATCAAACCTAAAACATTTCCTTTTTTTAAAAAACCTGCTAATTTTTGAGCCAGTTTTATAGTTTGATCTACATTTTCTGTTATAAATTTCCTCATAATGGACCTAAAAGTGTTTAAATGTATACCTTAATGAAATATCTTTTGCTTTTTTATCTTTATCAATGATCTTAAATCTTTTACTTTTATTCACAATCTCTCCAATTTTAGTTACCTTTAGGCCTTTTATTTTAGATACTTCTATTTTTTTCGATTCTTCTTTGCCTGTTGTAAATAGTAATTCAAAATCCTCGCCTTCGTATAGAGCGGAATTTATATCTGCATCTTTTGATAGAGGAATTTTATCTTCGTATATTAAAGCCCCTACCTTACTTGGCTGGATAATGTTATTTAAGTCTTGAGCTAGACCATCGGATAAATCTATCATTGAATTTATTTTATATTTTCTTATTAAGCTTAACGCTTCATTAAGTCTGGGTCTAAAACTTAGATGCTTTCCTCTTTGAGACCCACCTAATTTACCCGTTACAAATATCTTATCTCCTACTTTTGCAGTATCTCTAAAGGTTAAGTTTTTCTTTTTAGCAAAACCTATAAGTGTTATATTTATGATAACCTTACTGGATGAAGAAATATCGCCTCCTACAATTTTTATACCATAGAGGATAGCTTCTTTTCTGATTCCTTTAAAAATAGCATCAGCAAAATTTAAGTCTAAGTCTCTTGGAAGACCTAAGGAAATCACTGCATATTTAGGCTTGCCGCCCATCGCAGCTATATCACTTATATTGCAGGCTAAAGCTTTATGGCCTATCAATTCTGGTTTAGTCTTTTTTATCTTAAAATGAACATCCTCTATTAAGATATCAGTAGTTATAAGAAGATATGTATTCTTTTTATATTTTATTACTGCTGAATCATCACCAACGCCTTTTAAGATTGTTGAATCTTTTTTAAGTCTTGAGGTGAGTCTTTTAATTAATTGGGTCTCGTCAATTCCTTTTAATTTCATTTAATTTACTTTTTAAGACGACTTAGTTTCAAAGTATATGGTGGTCTAATAACTCCTTTTTCTGTAATTATTGCTGT
>CAZKQD010000040.1:2470-8446 GCA_964554835.1 uncultured Planctomycetia bacterium
TTAGTTTCAAAGTATATGGTGGTCTAATAACTCCTTTTTCTGTAATTATTGCTGTTATATATTTAGCAGGAGTTACGTCAAAGGCTGGATTATAAACTTTGACGTTTTTAGGAACAGTTTGCCTGCCAAATCCTTTTATGACCTCCTTTGGGTCTCTTTCTTCAATTGGAATTTTTTTACCATTTTTTAAACTGATGTCGATTGTTGATGTAGGTGCTGCAATATAAAATGGAATTTTATGTACTTTAGCCAGTATAGCTAGGTTATATGTTCCTATTTTATTGGCTGTATCTCCATTTGCGGCTATTCTGTCTGCGCCGACAATAATCTTATTGATTAATTTCTTCTTTATAACAGTCGCTGCCGTATTGTCGCATATTAAAGTAACGTCAATTTTATTTTTTAAGAGCTCCCACGTAGTAAGACGCGCTCCTTGTAATTTCGGTCTTGTCTCACAAACATATACTTTTACTTTTTTACCTCTTTTCTTAGCTGAATAGATTACCCCCAAAGCAGTCCCGTAATCAGCTGTTGCTAAAGCTCCTGCATTGCAGTAAGTCATAACAGTATCTTCATTTTTTAGTAATCTGCTTCCGTGGTTGCCGATTGCCCGGTTTACTTTTCTATCTTCTTCTAAGATGTCTAAAGCTTCTTCTAATAAAATCCTTTTTAGGACTGATACGTTTTTAGTCTTGTTCATCTTTACCTTTTTCTTCATTCTCTCTATTGCCCAATATACATTGACTGCAGTGGGGCGAGAATTAAGCAGTTTTTCGCAGGATTTGTTTAATTCTTTTTCAAAGTCTTTAAATCTTTTACTTTTTACTTTCTGGACTCCTAAAACCACCCCTAAAGCTGCTGCGATTCCAAGAGCTGGCGCACCTCTAATTTTCATAGTTTTAATCGCACCTACTACAGAATCTAAGTCATGACAATAGATAAAAGTTGCATCCTGAGGAAGTCTGCTTTGATCTATTAATCTCACCTTTCCTTTAGTCCAGGTTATAGTGGAAATATTCATATTATAATATTAACCCCTTCAATAAATAAAGAAATATAACAATAACACTATTATGTATCATATGTACCGTTATAGAAGGAATTAACGTTCCATTCTTTTCATATAAATAAGCAAGAAGTATTCCCAAAATTAAGATGGGGAAAAATCCAATAAGGGTCATGTGTAACCAAGCAAAGAAAACAGCACTGGTCATGACGGCAGCTGCTTTTCCAATTCTTTCTTTAAGCGCTCTATAAACAAAACCTCTAAAAAACAATTCTTCAATTAAAGGTCCGATAAAACAAATAATAATGAGCAGATAGAAAAACAAAAAGGGTTTCTTCTCTATAAATAAGGCATCAAGTAAAGGTTGTGGTTCAGGAGTATATTTTAGGTATGATGAAATAGCCATTACAATGAAAACAACGAGTGCTAATATGGGAATAATAGCTATATAACCTACTATTCCTAAGAAGATATTCCTAAAAAATTTCTTAAAATGCAACCCCAATATTTTAAATTTATTTCTATGTTTATAACTTATAAAATAAATAAGCAGGCTTATAATTATAACATAAGATAGTGTCATGCCTGTTACCATTTTACTAACTGTATCAAATTCACCTAATCCAAACGCTTTTTTAAAAAAGGCGTATCCTATACTTACCACGTATGAAATAAAAACAAAAAGGATAATTACTCTTATTACATCTATCAATTTCCAATTCGTCTTATATGATGGAGAGCTTCTTGGTATTATTTCAACTTTACTGGTCTTAAGAACAATAAAGATTATATCTATTATTGCCCCTATAATTAAAGCTAAAAAAGACATCAAAAAGAGAATAAATAAAGTTTGAGCATAAATATTACTTTGATTAAGCACCATCTGTTTTATTCTCTCAGCAGAGGGTAATTTTGCTTCAAAGCTTTTAACTCTTTTAGCCTGGATTTCCAGCTTAGCTTCAGTGGATATAGCATTAAACTTGGCCAATAAATTAAAGGCTATTATAAAAATTAATAGCCAAACATAGAGTTTATTCTTCTTAATTATCTTTACGATGCGTCTTAAATTACTCATTTTGCTGTTTTATTCTTGGGAATAAAGGTTTTCCTTTCAAAATTTTAGTTTGGGGTTTAATTTTACCCCAGATTTTTATCTCTTCAAAGCTTAAAGTCTCGGGTATTACTTTTTGATTAAGTTGCTTCAATATATTATTAGAAGCTGCTGGAATAAAAGAAGATAAAGAAAGCGACACTACTCTTAATACTTCAGTTAAATTATACATAACTGTTTTAAGTCTTTCCTCATTATTCTTATTTAACTGCCAAGGTTTTGAATCCTCTATATACTTATTAGCCTTATTGATAAGTTCCCAGATAACTTCCAAGGATCTATTCATATCAAGTTTATTCATTAGATTATCTAATCTCTTATGAAGATTTTTAGTAGATTCTACTAACTTTTTATCTAAAGAGCTAGATTTAGAAGACCAGGGTATTAAACCATCAAAGTATTTCTCAATCATAGTGAGAGTTCGATTTAACAAATTCCCTAAATCATTGGCTAAATCACTATTATACCTTTGAATAAAGGCGCTATGAGAAAAATTGCCATCTTCCCCAAAGGGAATCTCTCTTAATAGAAAATACCTTAAGGCATCAACTCCATATTCATCAATAAGCTGTACGGGATCAATCGCATTGCTGCGTGATTTACTTATTTTCTGACCTTGAATGTTCACATAACCATGGACAAAAATTTTGGCGGGTAATTCTATCTCAGATGACATTAGTATCGCGGGCCAAATACAAGAATGGAACCAATTTATCCCTTTACCTATTAAATGTATATCGGCCGGCCAGTACTTCTTGAATTTTTCACCATCTGGATATCCCAATGCAGAAATATAATTTATGAGGGCATCTATCCAGACATAAATCCTGTGCTCTTTATCAAAAGGAACTGGTATCCCCCAATCCAGAGACTTTCTACTCACACTTAAATCATTTAGACCGGCTTTAACCCTATTTATAATCTCATTCTTTCTGGATTCCGGTTCAACTAAATCGTGTTCCAATAACTTTAATATATCTTTTTGATATTTACTTAACCTAAAAAGATAATTTTCTTCTTTTATTACTCTGGGCTCTATGTTGTGCTCCGGACACCTGCCATCAATAAGCTCTCTTTCTGTAATAAAAGCCTCACAGCCATCGCAGTAATAACCTTCGTAAAATCCCTTATAAATATCTCCTTTATCGTATAGTTTTTTAAAGATTAACTGAGAAACCTCAACATGCCTTTTTTCTGTGGTTCTTATGAAATCATCATTAGATAAGTTTAACTTATGGCATAAGTTGATAAATTTTTTAGAATTTTCAGTAATAAATTCTTTAACGTTTATCCCGGCTACTTTTGCTGCCTGAACATTCTTCTGCGCATTTTCATCAGTACCGGTTAAAAAATAAACATCCTCACCTTTAAACCTATGCCACCTGGCAATTGTGTCGGCGCATATTTTTTCATAGGCATGTCCAAGATGAGGTGAGGCGTTGGCATAATCTATGGCTGTTGTTATATAAAACTTATTATGTTTCGATCTGATGTCCTCTTTCATCGAAATTCACCTGTATTACTCTTTCATCATCTAACTCTAAAGATACCAATCTTTTTAAAACGTCTACATCAATAACCTTCCCTTTGCCAGCTTGAGTTTTAATAACCTGTCCTTCCTTGGGTAAGGTTTTTAATGACTCTTTATAAGTCTTGTATTCAAATCCCAGACAACACATTAGCCTCCCGCATAACCCTGATATTTTAGATGAGGTAAGGGGAAGTTTTTGATCTTTAGCCATTCTAACAGTTATCGGCTCAAAATTCTTCAAAAATCTTGCGCAACATAAAGATCTTCCGCAGGGCCCTATGCCACCTAAAAATTTGGCTTCGTCTCTTACACCAATCTGCTTTAATTCAATTCTGGCCCTAAAATAAGCGGCTAAATCTTTAACCAATTCTCTAAAATCTACTCTCCCTTCGGCAGTAAAATAAAAAATAATCTTTGATCTGTCAAATGAATACTCCATCTCAATTAATTTCATGGGGAGTTTATGCTCTTCAACTTTTTTTAAGGCTATCTTGTGGGCATGCTTAGCTTTTCTCTCGTTTTCTCTAACTTGTCTTAGATCGTGAGTGGTCGCTTTACGTACTATCTTGCGTAAAATTCCTTCAACGTCATCATCAAGTATTTCTTCTAATTCTGAAATCACCTGACCATATTCTAAGCCTCTGTCCACTTCAACTATCACATAATCACCCAGGTTAAGATCAATGCCGTTTATATTATAATAAGAAACTCTCCCGGCTTCTCTTATTTTGACCTGAACTACTTCATACATTTATATCACCTCAAGTCCTTGCAAGTTTTTTAAGACCGAATATTGTGTTTACTGCACAGTTCTTAAGATTTAAATTAAGATTTATATTTTTATACATCGTGCTTAAAAAATTCACAGTTTGATATAACTCATTATACGAATAAGAATCTATCAGGGATTTAATTTCATCCCCTTTATCTGTATTTATTAATAACGATTTATCATCGCTAGATTTTAAAATAAGTACATCTCTATATAAACTTATTAAGGCTTCAAGTATACTAGAAAAGTCTCTTCTTGATTTAACATCAAAAAGATTTTCTATTTCTTTTTCTTTATATGAGAGAAATCTGTCAATAATTTCATATCTTTTAAACTGCTCAGTTAAATCTTTCTTCTTCTTAAATTTAATTATATTGCACCTTGAGGTAATAGTATCCAGTAGCCCTTGGGTGTTTAAACTTATCAATATCAATACAGAATCTAGAGGAGGCTCTTCTAATGTCTTTAAGAAAGCATTCTGCGCTTCTTCGGTCATTTTATCGGCTTCGTATATTATAAAAACCCTCTTATTTAGCTCATAAGGCTTTAGAGAGAGCTTCCTTCTTAGGTCCCTTATCTCATCAATTTTGATTGAACTTCCTTTGCCTCTAGGAGATAGCCATATTATATCTGGATGTTCTAATGATTTTATTGCTTTGCACTTTCTGCAATTGCACTCTGAGGTAGAAGATTTTCTACAATTTAGAACTTGAGCTAATTTAATTGCTGTTTGTCTCTTCTGCTCTTCGGCTTCTCCTACAAAAAGATAAGCTGGTGATAATCTATTAGCTTCATAATTTTTCTTAAGAAACTCAATTGCTTTTTTGCTATCAAAGCTTTCATTTAAGGACATCTTCAACTAATTCCCGAATTTTATCCTGAATTTTCTCTATTGAACCTTGGGATGAGACAATCTTTATTCTCTCAGGGTTTTTTCTGACTAAATCAAGATAACCTTCTCTTACTCTCTTATGAAAAGATATATCCTTTTTTTCCTGTCGGTCTTTAGGATGATCTGCTTCTGCTCTTTTTAGGCCAACTTCGGTATCAATATCTAATAAAATAGTTAAATTAGGCATTACGTTTTTAAATAGGTGACCCTCAGTCAAATTAGTTAAAAAATCAACAGATATACCTGATGCATAACCCTGATAGGCTAATGTCGCATCATTAAATCTATCGCAAAGTATAATCTTACCTTTATTTAATAATTTTTTAATTTTTTCCTCAACAAGTTGCACTCTAGCTGCCAAATAAAGAAATAACTCACAATATGGATTCATTCTATCTAAATTTAAATCCAGAAGAATCTCTCTTATCTTCTTGCCTATTTTTGTGCTACCGGGTTCAACTAACAATTCTACATCGTATCCCTTCTCCTTTAGGAAATCAGCAAGTAATTTTATGTGAGTACTTTTTCCGCTTCCCTCAGAACCTTCAAAAGTTATAAATTTTCCCTTTAATTGTCTCATATCTATCAATTTTAACAAATAGATAGAGTTAATTCAAGAAAAATTTATTAAGTGATGTTAAGAATTAAAAAATGATGGAAGAAG
>CAZKQD010000041.1:0-2920 GCA_964554835.1 uncultured Planctomycetia bacterium
GAAGATTTTGCGCTTTCCGGAGGGACGGCTTTAGAACTTTATTATCTACATCATAGATTTTCAGCAGATGTAGATTTTTTTTCTCCAAAATACAATTTGGAAGAAATAGATAGATTAATCCAAAAGTTCGAAAAATGCTGTGCAGGAAAGTTAAAATTAGAAAGTGAGCTCTTTGTTGAAGGGAAAGCCAGAGTACGATTCTATACAGCTCCAATTAAAGATACAAGCAGACCGTTGAAGATTGATTTTGTTGAAGATGTGATTTTTGATAATCCAAATATAGAAAATTTTGAAGGAATTAGAGTTTATGGATTAAAAAACATATATTTGCAAAAAATAATTGCTGTTACGGGAACTCGACCAGAGATAGATTATATAGGTAGAGAACTTATGACTGGACGAAAAGAAGCAAGAGATATTTTTGATATTTATATATTATCAAAAAAGATAAAGTCATTACATATATTTTTGCAAGATAGTTCGGCCTACATTCAGCGAGGGATGGTTCAGTGGTATCGTAGATTTTCCAGAACAGAACTTAAATTAGCTCTTCTCGATTTAGATATTTATGATAAAAAATTTGATTCTAAGAAAATGATTATTTATTTAGAAGATGAAATAAAGAAATTTATGCGGGGAGTATTAGAATGAATAGAAAAAGTTTTACATATTCAAAATATTTTTGGGATTTGAGCGAAAAAGCGCTTAAAGAAACGCAAAAGATACTAAAAAATTCTGAACATAGCAAATTTCCATCACGAATGGTAAAATTACTTTCTCGTTGTCAGGATCCCGGTGAACTATTTTCTATAATATCTAAGAAGGATTTTATTAAAGCTTGGCCTAAGATAAGAAAATTTTGGATAAAGATTGATAAAGAGTCAGATTTTAGAGATTGGTGGCAGACAATATATGAGGAGATTTTAAAAGGGAGTGGTAAAAGAAAGAAACCAGAAGGTAAAGCACCATTGCTGTTTAAGAACATTGGTAAAAAAATTAAAGAAGCAAGGGTAGACAAGGATATGAGTCAGAAAGACTTAGCTTTAGCTGCCGGAATGAAGCAGCCAGATATTTCTAAAATTGAAGAAGGGAAAAAGAATATTACAATGGAGACCCTTGCTCGTATATGCAGGCGTTTAGATATTAAAGATATAAAACTAAAGGGTTAAAAAATGAAAGTATTAGTTACAGGAGGGTGCGGTTTTATTGGATCGCATTTAGTGGATAGGTTGATTAAAGAGGGCCATAGGGTAAAAGTTTATGATATATTGGAACCCCAGGTCCATTTAGGCAAAAAGCCATCTTATCTAAACAAGGAAGCAGAGTATATTTTTGATGATATAAGAAATAAAGAAAAGCTTAAAGAAACCTTAAAAGATATAGATATTGTATTCCATCAAGCAGCCCAGGTCGGCGTTGGTCAATCAATGTATGAAATAGAAAAGTATGTAAGTCACAATTCCTTAGGGACAGCGATATTATTGGATTTGATTGTAAATACCAAAAATAATATAAAGAAGATAATTGTGGCTTCATCTATGTCCATTTATGGAGAAGGCGCTTATGAGTGCAAAGAGTGCGGAGTAGTTTGCCCGATTTTAAGGGATGACGAACAGCTTAAGAATAAAGATTGGGAAATGAAATGTCCTAAATGCAACAAAGAAGTTAAACCTCAAGCCACAGCAGAGGATAAGCCTTTATTTCCTACATCTATCTATGCTACCACCAAACGTTCACAAGAGGAGATGTGCCTTGAGGTGGGTACTGCATATAATATACCTACGGTAGCCCTAAGATACTTTAATGTCTACGGTCCAAGGCAATCTTTAAGCAATCCATATACAGGAGTTGCAGCTATATTTCTATCCAGAGTAAAAAATGACAAAGAACCTTTTATATTTGAAGATGGCAGGCAATCTCGAGATTTTATTTACATCTCTGATATAGTCGAGGCAAATATATTAGCTATGAACAAAGATAAAGCTAATTATGATTTTTTTAATGTGGGAACAGGAAAACCACATTCAATTTTAGATATAGCTGATACAATCATATCTTTATATAATAAGAATTTAAAACCTGAAATCTTAGGTAAATTCAGAGCAGGAGATATAAGGCATTGTTATTCTGATATATCTAAGATTTCGAAAAAATTAGGATATAAACCTAAGGTTTCATTTGAAGAAGGAATGAAGAAACTAAAATCTTGGTCTGAAACTCAAGTGGCCCGCGATCTCACCGAAAAAGCTCAGGATGAGTTAAAGAAAAGAGGATTAGCTGAATAAAAGATATACTATAAAACAAGTATATCTGATTACAGAGATTAAAAAAAAGATTACACAGATTAAAGGGAAAAAATAGAAAATAAAAAAACAGTCTCTGTAATTTTTGCTTGTTCTGCCTGCTAACAGTTAAGTCGCACGCAGGGCAGTAATCATATATAATAAACATAATAAAGGTTATAGAATGAAAATTGCTTTAATTTATAATAAAGAAGAAGAATACACAACTGGTTCATATATTGAAAAGGTCATAAAGGATGCTGGCATAGACTATCAACACTTTTGGACTGAAAAATCGTCAGATATCCCAAAAAACTTCGCTCTTTATTTTAGAATAGACCACGGAGATTATACATATGATATTCCAGAGCACCTTCATCCCGCAATATTTTATGTAATAGATACTCATCTAAAGAAACCCTATAAAAAGATAAAACGTCAGGCTAAGCATTATGATGTTATTTTCTGCGCTCAAAAACAGGGAGCGAAGAAATTAAAGAAGCAAACAAGAATTGATACTCAGTGGGTACCTTTAGGATGTGACCCCCAGATACATAAGAAATTAGATATACCCAAAAAATATGATATTGGATTTGTAGGAAGAGATGCGAAGAAATTCCCTCGCGGCAGACAATTAG
>CAZKQD010000041.1:2930-8340 GCA_964554835.1 uncultured Planctomycetia bacterium
TATACGAATAGCTGACCATAAAGAAATGTCTGATATATATAGTGCTTCAAAAATTGGCTTTAACTCACCTATCAGAAATGATATAAATATGAGGATGTTCGAAATTTTAAGCTGTGGCTGCTTTTTGCTAACCTATTATATTAAAGATAACGGATTTGATGAATTGTTTGAAGACGGGAAGCATCTTGTAACTTTTAAAAGCAATAAAGAAATGATAAAACTTATCGATTACTATTTAAAATACCCGGAAGAAAGAGAAAAAATAGCAGAGCAAGGTTATAAGCTGGTTGTAGATAAATACACTTACACTAATACAGTTCAAAAGATGTTTAACTACATAGCCTTTAAATACGGCGGCAAATATAATAAACTGAGAATATAAAAATAAAGTGTTCTATGAGTAAGAAGAAAAAAGATATAAGAGATGAACTTAGATCTTTAGTGCCGAATAATACAAAAAGATTGCTGGACGTAGGCTGTGCAGGCGGAAAATTGAGTTCTAAGCTTAAAGATAAAAATATAACAATAATAGGCATAGAAAAGGACAGAAAATTATATGGGGAAGCAAAAAACAGGCTGGATGAGGTAATTTTAGGAGATGCCGAGAGTACAAAATTAAATTATCCTGAAGGATATTTTGATTGTATATTATATGCAGATGTACTTAATTGTTTCGTTGAACCTCAGGTGGTATTAAAAAAACATATGTATCATTTAAAAAAAGGTGGCTATGTAATTGCAAGTATGCCTAATGTAAGGTATTATAAAACCATAAGAAACTTAGTGTTCTGCGGAAGGTGGGATTATAAAGAGGGTGGAATTCTTTGGAAAGAGCATCTTCGTTTTTTCACTCTTGCCAACATAAAGGAATTATTTGAGGGAGCAGGATGCCAAATAATAGAGATAAAGAGAAACATTGTATCCTCCCGTATTATGAAAATCTTAAATTTCTTGTTGTTTAATAGATTAAAAGATTTTCTTGCATACCAGTACTATATAAAGGCGCAAAAAAGGAGATAGCAAATGATAAAAGGGGCAATGGTAAAAGATCTAAAAGTCATTCCTGATGAGAGAGGAAGACTAATGGAGATATTAAGAAATGATGATGAGATGTTTGAGGAGTTCGGCCAAGTATATATGACGACAGCATATCCAGGTATAATAAAAGCATGGCATTATCATAAATTACAATCAGATAATCTTACCTGTATAAAGGGTAAAATATTACTTGCTATATATGATCCAAGAGAAAACTCTCCAACTTATGGTGAATTGAATGATTTTATTATAAGCTTGGATAATCCAAAATTGATTCATATACCACCAGGAATTTATCATGGTTTTAAAAATGTAGGTGAATCTGAAGCTATTGTGGTAAATACTATTACCAAGCCATATAATCACGATAACCCTGATGAGTATCGAGTGGATCCTTTTGATGAGAAGATAGGTTATAAATGGGAAAAAAGTGAGGAGGTATAGATAAAAAGTGAAGGGTATAATTTTAGCGGGGGGCAAAGGAACCAGACTTTATCCAATTACAAAAGGGGTATGCAAGCAGCTTCTGCCTCTTTATGATAAACCAATGATTTACTATCCTTTATCAATTCTTATGCTCGCAGGCATAAGAGATATTTTGATTATTTCCACGCAAGAAGCGCTTGGTGGTTTTAAAAAACTTTTTGATGATGGTTCGGAATTAGGCATAAACATCTCATATAGTGTTCAGGAAGAACCCAGGGGTATACCCGAGGCCTTTATTATAGGAGAAGAGTTTATAGGTAACGATAAGGTCTGTTTAATTTTAGGTGATAATGTTTTCTTTGGTCATGGTTTACCTGAAGCATTGCACCAGGCTGTCTCGCAGAAAGAAGGAGCTACAATATTCACCTACTATATTAAGAATCCTCAAAGATATGGAATAGTGGAATTTGATAATGAACTTAATGTAATATCTATTGAAGAAAAACCAAATAATCCAAAATCAAACTGGGCTATAACAGGTCTATACTTCTATGACAATGATGTAGTTAATATTGCCAAAAGTATAAAAAAATCTAGCAGAGGTGAATTAGAAATAACAGATGTAAATAAGAAATATTTAGAAAAGAAAAAATTAAAACTCCAATTGCTGGGGAGAGGATATGCCTGGTTAGATACAGGCACTTATGATTCTTTAATAGATGCTTCCATGTTCATAAAAACATTAGAAGAAAGACAAGGGTTAAAAGTTGGCTGTATTGAAGAAGTAGCGTATCGTATGGGTTATATTGACAAAGAGCAGCTTCAGAGGCTAGCAAATAAAATAAAAACTTCATATGGTAAGTATCTAAACAGAATACAAAAAGATATCTTTAATAGATAAACATTAAGGTTTATTCGATAATGTCTAAACAAGCTAAAAAATTATTGATAACTGGCGGCTTAGGATTTATAGGGTCTAATTTTATTCCTTATTTAATGAATAAATATCCAAATTATCAAATTATTAATCTTGATATCCAAAATTACGCCGGCAATTTAGAAAATCTTAAAAATATAGAATCTGGCCCTAATTATACATTCATTAGGGGAGATATTTGCGATGATGATCTTGTAGGTAGGATAATTAAAAATGTAGACTGTATTGTTAATTTTGCCGCAGAGACTCATGTAGATAGATCGATTGTTGACGCATCAGAATTTATAAAAACCAATGTTTATGGAACATATAATTTACTTGATAATGCCAAGAGAAAAAAGATTAAAAAATTTATACAAATTTCAACAGATGAGGTGTACGGAAGCATAAAAGAGGGGAGTTTTACTGAAGAGAGTCCATTTAAACCCAATAGTCCCTATGCAGCCAGTAAGGCATCAGCAGATTTACTTTGCAGGTCATATTTCGTTACTTATAAACTTCCAATTGTAATCATCCGAAGTTCAAATAATTTCGGTCCGTATCAGTATCCCGAAAAAATAATTCCTTTATTTATAACAAACATATTAGGAGGTAAAAAAGTTCCTTTATATGGAGATGGCAGAAATATTAGAGATTGGCTACATGTAGAAGATAACTGTTCTGCTATTAATCTAATTATGCATAATGGGAAAATAGGTGAAGTTTATAATGTAGGTGGCGGCAATGAAATAACAAATTTAGAACTCGCGCATTTAATTTTAAAGAAACTCAATAAACCAGACAGTTTTATTGAGTTTGTTAAAGATCGCCCTGGTCACGACCTACGTTATAGCATTGATTCCTCAAAAGTTAAAAGATTAGGTTGGCAGAGCCAATATTCTTTTAATAAAGCGTTAGACATGACTGTTGATTGGTACTTAAACAACAGAGACTGGTGGAAGAGGCTTAAGGGAGACTAAGCATGAATGTAATTCCAATGTTCTGGCCATATGTACCCGTTAAAAAAATAGAAAAAGAGCTTAGTGAAGTTTTAAGAAGTAGATGGATAGGGCAGGGGCCAAGAGTTGATAAAGTGGAGAAGAAATTCGAAGGCATGTTTAATATTCCTTATGCTGTTACTGTGAATTCTGGCACATCAGCTTTACATCTATCTCTTATTTTATCTGGTGTATCAAAGGATGATGAGGTTATAACTACTCCTATGACCTGTTCTGCAACCAATATCCCGATACTTTATACTGGGGGGAAAGCCGTATTTGCTGATATTCAAGAAGATACTCTTAATATTGATCCTCAAAGCATAGAGGATAAGATAACTGATAAAACAAAGGCTATAATGGTAGTCCATTGGGCAGGATATCCTTGTGATATGGATGAAATACTCAAGATAGCAAAGAAAAACAACTTGAGAGTCATTGAGGATGCTGCTCATGCTTTAGGAGCAGAGTATCAAGGTAGGCCAATTGGTAAAATAGGCGACTATACCTGTTTTTCTTTTCAGGCTATAAAGCAAATTACCTCAGTGGATGGCGGAATATTAACTGTTTCAGATAAGAAGGATTATGATAGAGCGAGGTTGTTAAGATGGTATGGCATCGACAGGACATTCAAGGGTGATATCTATTGGAAATATCAAATAAGCGAGGTTGGATATAAATACCATATGAATGATGTTACTGCCGCTATGCTTAATGTGCAATTAGATGAACTCAATAAGGTTTTAAAAAGAAGAAAAGAGATTGTCAAGATGTATTTAGATAATTTATCTAATATACCGGGTTTAACCCTTTTAAAAAGAGAAAATGATAGAAAAAGTGGAAATTGGTTATTTACGATATTAGTAGAGGACCGAGAAAATTTTATGCGGAAATTAAAAGAAAATAGCATAGAGTCTCATATGGTGCATGTAAGAAATGATATCTATCCTATATTTGAAGGGAAGAGGCTGAATTTGCCCATAATGAATAAGGTAGAGTCAAAATATGTTTCAATTCCTCTTCATAATAAATTAACTGATGAAGATGTACAAAAAATAATAAAAGTTATTAAAAACGGCTGGTAAAGACAAATGCAATGCGACATTATCATTCCGGTGTGGAATAAAAAAGATTTAACTAGAAGATGCATTGAGAGTATTATAAAAAACACGCATTGTCCATACAGACTTATCATAATTGATAATGCCAGTGACTCACTGACAAAAGACTATTTAGAAAGCTTAAAAGAAAACGAGGAATTAGAAATCAAATTAATCAGGAATGAAGAGAATCTTGGTAACACTAAAGCAGTTAATCAAGGAATAAAAGCTTCTGATGCACCATTTGTATGCATTTTGGATAATGATACAGTGGTGTGCGATGGTTGGTTACATGAAATGATTGCAGTAGCTAATTCAGATAAAAGCATTGGCATAGTAAATCCTTCCAGTAATACGTTAGGTGTTTCTCCAAAAAGTAACTCTCAAGAAAGCATAGAGAAATGCGCAGAAGAATGTAAGGAATTTCGAGGACAAAAAATTGAGATAGGTGCCTGTGTGGGATTCTGTTCACTTGTAAAAAGAGAGGTTATAGAGAAAATTGGTGGTTGGGACGAAGCTTTTAGTCCAGGATATTTTGATGATACCGAATATTCCTATAGAGCATATAAGGCGGGATATAAGTCAATTTGCGCAAAAGCCGCTTATGTATATCATAATGAGCATTCTTCGTTTAAAGATACCAACTTGAGGGAATTATTTAAAGAAAAGAGACAATTATATTATGAGAAGGTAGGTAAGCCGAAAAGGATTCTATACGTATTGACTAAAAAAAATATAGCACTTCATAATAAAATAAAGGAAAAATCCTACAAATTGGCTAGTGAAATCAACTGGGTTATGATTTATATAAAATCTTCTTTACCGGATCTAAAAATGACAAAACATGGTCGTATTGGTATATCTCAAATTACTTCTTTTTTGTTCAGGCTGCGTTGTATTTTCAGAATATTGGTGAAGAAGAAAAAATATAC
>CAZKQD010000042.1:0-8159 GCA_964554835.1 uncultured Planctomycetia bacterium
TGACTTCGGACTTAGGACGTCGGACTTAGGACTTTTTATATGTCACTTTCCCTTCTAATATTTCCTTTAAAGCTATAGTAGAATACTTTTTTGAGTCTTCATCTTCAATCAATTTAGGCGCTCCCTCGTTTAGTTGTAAAGCTCTTTTTGCAGCTAAATTTACTAATTTGTATATACTACCTGTTTTTTGTAAAAGTTCTTCATACGGCATCTGCATTCTTTTCTCTCCTCTTATATCTGTCTTTTTATTATTTGTTTTAATTGTTTATATGCTTCTTCTATTCTGTCATTTACCACTATGTAGTCATATAAATTGCTTTGTGTCATTTCTTTCTTTGCGAGTTGAAGTCTCTTTTTTATGTCTTCTAATCTATCTGTTTTTCTTCTTTTAAGCCGCTTTTCTAACTCATTCAAATTAGGAGGGTTAATAAAAATAAAAACAGCATCTGGATAAATTTCCTTTATTTGCTTTGTTCCTTGCACATCAATACTTAGGAGAATATTTTTGCCCTTTTCTAAAGCCTCATCAACCCTTTTTTTAGGAGTTGCGTAATAATAATCGAAAATCTTAGCCCATTCTAAAAATTTACCTTTTTCTTTTCTTTTAAAAAATTCTCCCTTAGATATAAAATAATAATCTTCTCCTTCTTTTTCTCCCTTTCGTAAATTGCGGGTTGTAACTGAGATAGATTTCTCCAAATCTAAATCTGAGGCGAGGAGCATTTTCTCTAATGTAGTTTTACCACTTCCAGATGGCGCCGATATTATAAACAATTTACCCAGCCCTTGCGTGCAAGGACGGGGTTTATCTCTTGTTTGCATGTTAAATTATTTATCAATACGTTGGGTTATAGTATCTGGTTGAATTGCAGAAAGAACAACGTGATCGCTAACTGTAATTATAATAGAACGTGTTTTTCTGCCACTTGTTGCATCAATCAGCTTATTTCTGCGTCTGGATTCCTCCTTCATCCTTTTAATAGGAGCTGCTTGAGGAGAAACAATAGCTACTATCTTCTCCTTGGCGATGATATTATCAAAGCCAATATTTATAAAGTTCTTATTGTTGGATTTTTTTTTCTTTCTCACTCTACGTTTTGAACCTGTTCTCTAATCTTTTCTATCTCAGCTTTAACTTCAATAACCGCCTTAGAAATTTGATAATCCTGACTTTTGGCTGCTACGGTATTGACTTCACGGTTTAACTCCTGAGCAATAAAATCTAATTTTCTGCCTATTTCATCATTTGACTTTAAGGAATTCTTAAAATTCTTAAGATGGGCTCCGATGCGGGTAATTTCTTCAGTGATATCAGAATTTTGAACATAGGCAGCTAAATCTAATTTTACTTTTTCATCATCAAGATTTTTTGCATTGGATCCCCTTAGGTGTTTTAAAAACCGCTCTTTTTTATCCTTAAGCATAACAGGCAATCTTTTCTTTATTCTATTAGTAAGGGTCTCAATAGCTCGAACTCTCTTTGAAAGGTCTTTATAGATAATTCTACCTTCCTCTTTGCGGGATTTAAATAAATCAGATAAAGCTTTATTGATAACAATTTTTACTTTTGACCAGTATTTGCTTAAATCGTATCTTTTTCGTTTATATTCTATAATTTCAGGAAAGTTCAATATTTCGCCAACAGTAATTTGGTCACCTATCTTAAATTCCTTCTTAAGTTTTTTTAGGGCAGCATAGTACTTCAAAGTTACATTCTTATTAATTTTTATTTCAAAATCATTCTCATTATCGCTGCCGATATTTAAGGATAGAACAACCCGACCTCTCTTTATCTTTTTGTGGAGCAGGTTCTTTATTTTCTTCTCAAAACTTTGAATGCTTTCTGGAATTCGGGTGCTGATTTCAAGATAGCGACAATTAAGTGTTTTAATTTCAACGGCTATGGTGCCAAAATTAATTTTTGATTTGCCTGCGCCGAAACCAGTCATACTCTTAAGCAATATAATTTCCTCCGGAATTAAAAAAGAATAAAATTACTTCTTTGTAATTTTATTATACAATTATTAATTAAGGTGTCAAGCATTAAAGTTTTTCAGCATTTTGCGGCTGCCGGGTTTAGTCAAGGGAAGTTTTCTTTTGCATAAAGGACACGTTCTTTGAGTATATGTTTTTATATCCAATTTCAACAAACTCACAAATTTCAAATCTTTAAAAATTTCACTTTCGGATCTATCAACTAAAGCTGCAATGCCCTTTAAAATGCCATTATTTTTCCTGACTAAATCAACTAATTCTTTAATTGAAGCCCCCGTTGTAAGAACGTCTTCAACGATTAGAACTTTTTCTCGCGGTTTGATGTTAAAGTTTCTTCTTAAGGTCATTTTATCATTTTCACGCTCTGCGTAAATTGAGCGGGCGCCTATTATTTTTGCTACTTGAAATGATAAAACAACGCCGCCGACTGCAGGTCCAATGACTACATCTATCTTCTCATCCTTAAAATTCTTAACTAATTCTCTGCATAAGACTTCTGCCTTATCGGGATACTGTAAAACTAAAGCTGCCTGTAGATATTTTTCAGAATGAAGGCCGGATGAGAGCAGAAAATGACCTTCTTCTAGCGCCCCGCACTCTTTGAATATATTAAAGATTTCTTTCTTATTCATAATTAGAAATTTCCTTTATAATATCATATGCTACCCTATCAGGTCTTTTTGATTTTATTATGGGTCTGCCCATTATAATATAATCCGCTCCGTACTTTATAGCTCGTTTTGGAGTCATTACTCTTTTCTGATCATCCTTATGTTTTCCTTTTGGTCTTATGCCAGCTGAGGCAATTATAAAATTTTGCCCTATGTCTTTTTTTATAGCAGGCGCTTCCTTAGCCGAAGCCACAACGCCATCAAGATGACACTTTTTAGCTAACCTGCTTAAACAAACTACCTGATTCTCTATATTATCTTGAATATTGATTCTGAGCAAATCTCTTTTATTAAAACTTGATAAAACTGTAATACCTAATATAATAGGCTTTCTAATGTTTCTTTTTTTGGCCTCATCTTCTTTTGCTTTATATGCTTCTTTCATCATCTCTATGCCACCTGATGTATGAAGTGTCAGTATAGACACTTTAAGTTTGACCATCTGCCTTACGGCATTTGCTACTGTATTTGGAATATCATGTAATTTTAGGTCCAAGAAAACCTCGGATTTATAACTATGAACCAGTTTTATTATCTTAGGCCCATATCTTGTAAATAAATAAGGTCCTATTTTAAATATCTTTACGTATTTTGATAGTTTATTTAGGAGTCTCTTAGCTTCTGTTATGCTATCAACATCTAAGGCAACAATTAGTTTTGGTTCTATGTTATTCATTTTTAATCCTTAAACTTCCAATTAAATCGCTTAAACTTTTCATCTGATGGTCTCGCATATATTCTCTAATACCCTCTATTATCTTAAGAGTAATTCCAGGATTGATAAAATTAGCCGTGCCTATTGAAACAGCATCTGCACCGCATATAAGAAACTCAAGCGCATCTTCGGCATTCATGATTCCTCCCATTCCGATAACAGAGATATCAACTGTATTTGCTACTTCATAAACCATTCTTAAAGCAATAGGCTTTATTGCAGGACCACTTAAACCACCAATAAAATTACCTAATACAGGTTCTCTTTTTTCTATATCTATTGCAGTTGATAAGAAGGTATTAACTAAAGAGATAGCATCAGAGCCTCCGGCTTCTGCCTCTTTAGCTATTTCTTTAATATCAGTTACATTCGGCGATAATTTAGTTATAAGAAGCAGGCCAGTTATTCTTCTAACTGCTTTTACTATCTTGCCAAGTTCATCTTTATTTTGAGCAAAGGTAAGATTACCTTTTGATTGGACATTAGGACAGGATACATTTAGCTCAATTCCTGCTATATCTTCTTTATTTAACCTTTTAGCTAACTTAACATAATCTTCTAAAGTCTCTGCTGCAATGCTTACAATTACAGGAATTTTTAACTTCTTTAAAAATACGAGCTTTTCCTTAATAAATCTTTCTAAACCTACATTTTCTAAACCTATTGAGTTTAATATGCCGGATGGGGTTTCTACAATCCTTGGAGGAGGATTGCCTCTTTTTTCTTCTAGAGTAACACTTTTTGTAACAATAGCTCCTAATTTTTTTAGATCAATTAATTCTTCATATTCCTCTCCATATCCAAAAGTTCCAGATGAAACTATAACAGGATTTTTAAGTCCTATTTTACCTATAGATGTTGATAAATTTAGTCCCAAACAATATCACCTGCCTTAAAAACTGGTCCGTCCTTACAAACCAGTTTGTATCCCTGTTTTGTCATAACTGCGCAACCTAAGCATGCGCCGACACCACAGGCAATAATTTCATCTAAGCTAACCTCAGCTGGTATATTATATTTATTACTAAGTTCAGCTATAATTTTTAACATGTTCTTTGGACCTGATGCAAAAATTGCAATATCGGATAGATCTTTATTGCCAGATAAGAAATCTGCTAAAACTTCGGTAATCTTTGCTTTTTTGCCTTGTGAGCCATCTTCTGTTGCAATAATAACTTCACTTCCTAATCTATTAATCTCACTGTGGCATAAAATATTATCCTTACAACTTGCTCCCATAAAGGTTATGACTTCTTTATGCTTTCTTATTAATTCTTTTATTAAAAATAGTAAAGGCGCTATGCCTATTCCTCCTGCAACAACCAGGATTTTATTATTTACATTATCAATATCAAAACCATTACCTAAAGGACCTATAATGTCTAATGCCTCATTTTTTTGTTTTGAGCTTAGGATTTTAGTGCCTAACCCTCTTATCTTATAGAGAATCTCAAAAGTTCTCTTATCTTTTACATTATGCACGGCAAAGGGCCTTCTTAATAACGGTTTATCTATGTCATCTTGTATGCGCACATGAATAAATTGACCGGGTTTTGCAGCCTTTGCCACCTCGGGCCCAGATACTTTTAACTTGCAGCAATTATCTGCCACTTTTTTATTAGAAACTATTTTGAATTTATCCTGATACATTACTTTTTATTCTTGTGATAATCCTGAAGTGATTTTATTTTTAGTTCCTTCTTGCGTAATGATTCAATCCCATTTACAGAAGCAAAGGCGCCGGGAATAGTTGTAATGCAGGGCACTTTATGCATCAGGGCATTATTTCTTATTTTTACCTCATCTTCCTTTGGTCCTTTGCCGCCGGGCGTATTAATAACTAAGTCAATTTCATCTCCTTTTATCATATCAACTATGTGGGGCCTGCCTTCATGTAGTTTATGAACACTTTTCACTTTAACATTATTTTTTGATAAATATTCGGCTGTTCCTTTAGTGGCTATCAGCTTAAATCCCATTTCCTGCAGTTTCCTTGCAATGGGGGTAACTTTTGGTTTATCTTTATCCTTTACACTTATAAAGATAACTCCTTTTGTGGGTAAAATTTGTCCTGCAGCTATCTGTGATTTAATATAAGCTCTCCCAAAATCCTGATCAATCCCCATTACTTCTCCAGTAGATTTCATCTCAGGTTTCAAAATAATATCTACACCAGGAAATCTTGTAAAAGGGAAGACTGACTCTTTAACGCTCACATACTCCGGTATAACTTCTTTCCTAAATCCTAATTCTTCCAAGCTATATCCGACCATTACCTTAGTAGCCAATTTGGCTAAAGGTATACCAATTGCTTTTGATACAAACGGAATAGTTCTTGAGGCTCTGGGGTTCACCTCCAGGATATATATTTTACCATCCTTAACGGCACACTGGACATTCATAAGACCTTTTACCTTTAATTCCTTTGCCATTTTGTAAGCGCACTTCTTGATGTCTTTAGTTATTTTTTTATCCAAACTATAAGGAGGTAGAACCATAGCGCTATCACCCGAGTGGACGCCAGCTTCTTCTATGTGTTCCATAATTCCACCAATAACCTGACATCTTCCATCTGCTATCATATCAATATCTACTTCTATAGCATCTTCTAAAAATTTATCTATTAATACGGGATGCTTTGGAGAAGCAACCACTGCTTCCTTCATATAGTTTTCAAGTGATTTATCATCATAGACTATCTCCATTGCCCTTCCGCCAAGTACATACGAAGGCCTTACTATAACAGGATAGCCTATCCTTTCAGCTATCCCCTTAGCCTGTTTCAAATTAGTAGCTGTATCATTCTCAGGTTGAGTTAGATTTAGCTTATTAAGCATCTTTTTAAATCTATCTCTATCTTCTGCTATATCTATATTCTCAGGAGTAGTTCCAAGGATATTTACACCAGCCTCCTCAAGTCCTTTTGCGATATTGAGCGGAGTTTGACCTCCTAACTGAACTATTACCCCATAAGGTTTTTCTTTATCAATAACGTTTAATACATCTTCTAAGGTTAGTGGTTCAAAATACAACCTATCTGATGTATCGTAATCAGTTGAAACCGTCTCGGGATTAGAATTAATTATTATTGACTCATAACCTATCTCGCTTAAAGCATAAGAAGCATGACAACAGCAGTAATCAAACTCGATACCCTGGCCAATTCTATTTGGGCCTCCACCTAATATAACAACTTTTTTTCTTTTTTTGTTAGTCCTATCTCTCTTCATTATGTCATCTTTCATTTAGAATAATGTCGGCTGAAACTCTTTTTTTCTATCATCCTCATTGAATATTTCTATCTTGCCATATTCTCCATCATATCCTGGATAAATATTTATATTTCTATTCCTCACCCTTATTATGCCTTCTGCAACTTTCGAGGGCAAGTTATTACGTAAATCTTCCTCTTTAACCTTTAATAAAATATTGAATTCAGAATCAAACCTACCAATGAATTTCTTATATTCATTATTTACAGTTTTTGAATTAACTCCAATCTCTTTTGCCTCAGCAATTATTTCTCTCAAGGGTACTAAATTTTTATAGGGAATGAAATCTTCATTTGTGTATCCTTGCTCTCTATCGCTTAATACCTCAATTCTATGCATAACACCTACCGTTAACTTCCTTTTGCATTTTGGGCAAATATTATTCAATTTTAATGACTCTTCTGGCGACAAGCACTGTTTGCAATTTCTATGGCCGTCATAATGGTATTTCCCCTCTTGAGGGAAAAATTCTATCGTATAAAGAAATTTATTCTTATCTTTTTTCTTAATTGCTTCTATTATTTCTCTATAATCTAACTCCGTGTCAAATACATTAGCTTCTCTTCCAATGTTTAAGGGTGAATGCGCATCAGAATTTGAAATTAAACTAAATCTATCAAGTTTGCTCAAGCGCCAGTTCATTGGCGGATCCGAGGAAAGGCCCGTCTCTAAAGCTAGGATATTCTCAGTTTCTTCCTCAAAACACTCCTCCGGTGAATCAAAGCCAGTATTTGAACCCAAAAGAGCAAACCAAGGAGTCCACACATGAGCAGGAACAATAAAACAATCTTTGCTAATTGAGCGTATAATTTTAACCATATCTTTTGAATCAAGTTTAAGAATGGGCCTTCCATCTGAGAATAAATTCCCGTATTCCTCTAATGCCTGGTTTATTTCTTTTACTATTTCAAAACTGGGAGCAAATATTATATTATGTATCCTTCTTGATTTACCTGATTTCTCATATATATTATTTACCTCCACAGTTAAGATAAAGTTAGCTCCATTGTAGGTATAAATTCCAAAACTAACAAGTTCCAACTTGCTTTCTAATTCTAATAACCATTGAGGATGAGTAAAATCACCTGTTCCTAACAAATTTACCCCTTTAATTTTAGCAACTTCACTTAAATGCTCTATGTCCATATCTTTACTTGTCGCCCTTGAAAATTTTGAATGTATATGAAAATCAGCAATAATCTCCATTTTTTACACCTTAATTCAGAGATCTCATCTTATTTATCTTTTCAATTTTACTCTTAGCTTCCTCAGTATACTTTGTGCCGGGATAATATTTAACTATCTTCCTATAATAATCCAAAGCAAGCTCATAATCTTCAACCTCATATAGCAAATTGCCGCTATGTAACCACTCTTCGGCTTGAGTTTTCTGCTGGCCAGTTAATTCTCTGTGGGTTTTAGGTTGCTTTAATGTTATACAGCCAAGATTTGATATGATTATGATAAAGACTGAAACTAATATCAACAATACGACTTTTCTCATTT
>CAZKQD010000043.1:0-7596 GCA_964554835.1 uncultured Planctomycetia bacterium
AATCAGAAGGTTATAAAAATATGCCAAAAAAAGTCTACATCCGTACTTTCGGCTGTCAGATGAACAAATACGACTCTGAAATATTGATGGGGTTGCTTAGAGAGAGGGGTTTTGTGCCTACAGATGATTTAGAATCTGCGGATATTGCTTTGTTTAATACCTGTAGTGTCCGCGAACATGCCGAAGCCAGAGTTTGGGGGCAGGTGGGGATGTTGGCAAAGAGTAAAGCCCCCCGCAGTTTTCTGCGAAAACTAAGCGCGGGGGACACTCGCCCTAATAAAAAAATTATAGGGCTCATAGGTTGTATGGCGCAGGCTCATAAAGAAAAGATATTTGATAAACTACCTCATGTAGACTTGGCTTGCGGGCCGCAAAACATTTATAATATTCCAGATTATTTAGAAGATATTACAAAGAATAATAAGAGAATTTTAGCGGTGGATGAAAAAGAAAGGCCTGTTGATAGAGAAAATTATAAATTGCGGGATAAAATAAAAGATTTTAGCGCCTATGTGACTATTATAGAGGGTTGTAATAATTTCTGTTCCTATTGCATCGTGCCCTTTGTTCGAGGAAGGGAAAAAAGCAAGCCGGCTAAATTAATTGTAAGGGAAGTAGAGGAAGTTGTAAAAAAGGGCGCCAAACAGGTTGTGCTCTTAGGCCAGAATGTTAATTCTTATGGTAAGGATTTTAAGAATGGTTATAGCTTTTTGGAACTCTTGAAGGATGTAGATAAAATAAGAGGCCTCAGGAGGCTTAAGTTTATAACCAGCCACCCTAAAGATGCCTCAGATGCCATGTTTAAGGTTATGTCAGAACTTCCGACAGTATGCGAAAGTTTACACTTGCCAATTCAGTCCGGCTCAAATAAAATATTAAAGAGAATGAACAGAGGATATACTCGCCAGGACTATTTGAGGAAAATTGAGAGCTTAAGAAAATTAATTCCTGATTGCAGTATCAATACTGATATTATAGTAGGTTTTCCGGGTGAGACAGATGAAGATTTTAAACAAACGGTTGATATTTTAAAACAGGTCAAGTCCGATACAGCGTATATTTTTAAGTATTCACCAAGGCCTTATACTCAAGCTGCTAAGTTTGAAGATAATATTCCTCAAAAAGTAAAAGAAGAAAGGAACCAGGAGCTATTAAGACTGCAGAAAGAAATAGCTTTTTCCAATAATCAAAAGCTTGTTAATAAAAGAGTAGGTGTTTTAGCGGAAAAGGTCAGCAAAAAAAATGAGGATTACTTAATTGGACGAACCCGCACTGATAAAATGATTATCTTTAAGGGACCATTAGATTTAATAGGCAAGATTGTGGAGGTTGAAATCAAAAATGTCAGTATATCTGGTTTGGGGGGAGAATGGATAGGACTATAAAGAAACTAAAATGTATATTTATAGCAGTAGTCTTAATTTGGCAATTTGGCTTTGTATCTTATGCTGAAAATATTACCGACATAGAAAAATTATTTCTTAACAAGAACTATACTGGAAGTATTGTTAAGGGAAGAAAACTTCTAAGTGGAAATCTCCCTTATTCTCAAGAAAGATACATATACTATCTTATGGGGGTGTCGTTTTTAAAACTAACTAATACAGATAAGGCGAGGTATTATTTTAAAAAAGCAATAAGTTCAACTGAAGATTCAATAGCAGTTAATTCAAATATCGCCATAGCTGATGCTTATTTTTTAGATAAGGATTTTCATAAAGCAATAGATAAATACAAAGACATCTTATCTAACTATTCTTATAAAATAAATAAAAGCAATATATATTTTAAGCTGGGTCAAGGTTATCGAAAAATTGGCGCATGGAGCCAATCAAAAAAGTATTTCAGGAGAGTTAGAGAAGATTATCCTTTAAGCTTTGAAAGCTACTTAGCTAAAGATATCTTAGATGAAGATGTATTCTATTTTACTGTTCAAGTAGGCTCATTCGTCAATAGAGACAATGCCGAAAGCTTATATCTGAAGCTAAAAAGAAAAGGTTATCCTGCTTTTATTGATGAGAAGAAGGCTAAAAATCTTAAATTTTATAGGGTAAGAATTGGTAAATTTGACCAAAAGTTCCCGGTTTATGAAGCAGAGAAAGAGTTAAAGAAGATGGGACTTCCTACAAAGATATACCCGTAACCAGAAGACAGAAGACATCTGATATACAAAATGTCAAAAAAACAGATAATATTTTTAGTAGGCCCCACCGCCAGCGGCAAGTCGGAAGTAGCTATTAAGTTAGCCAAAAGAACTAATACAGAAATTATATCTTGTGATTCTATGCAGATTTATAAGGATATGAATATTGGCACCTCAAAGCTATCGCAAGTCCCAAGTCCAAAGTCCAAAGTCCTACCCTTATACCCTTACGGGCACAAGCGGGCACAGGCAAGTCGCAAATCTAAAGGCCATAAAGCTCAAGCACTTGTTATTGGAGGAGTGGCGCACCATATGATTGATATTATTAAGCCTGATGAAGAATTTAATGTTGCTAAATTTCAAGATAAAGCGACTTCACTTATTAAAAAGATTCATAATAAAGGCAAGATCCCTTTTTTGGTAGGTGGCAGCGGACTATACATGAAGGTGCTATTGGATGGTATTTTTAAAGAAAGCAGTAAGGATGAAAAATTAAGAGAGAGACTTAAGAAAGAGATTGAAGCAAAGGGAAGCAATCAGCTTTATCAGAAGTTAAAGAAAGTTGATCCTGAGGCCGCTAAGCTTATTCATCCAAAAAATACCAGAAGGATTATAAGAGCCTTAGAGGTTTATTATAGTTTAGGCAAACCAATCTCAGAAGCTAAGAGAGAAAGCGAAGGGATTTATAATAAATATAAAGTGCGAATTCTTGGTATTGCGCGAGATAGAAAAGAACTTTATGGAAGAATAAATAAAAGAGTTGATTTAATGTTTGATAAAGGGTTAGTTGATGAGGTAGGAAGATTAAATGAAAAATATAACTTAAGTGATACTGCAAGAGAAGCTTTAGGTTATAAGGAGATATTAAAGTATCTAAATAATGAATATTCACTTGATGAGGCAAAAAGACTTATAAAAAGAAATACCAGACGCTATGCTAAGCGCCAGCTTACCTGGTTCAGGAAAGAGTCCAGAATAGAATGGATTAAAGTTAAACATAAGGAACGAGCTGAACATATTGCAAATAGAATTTACAGGATGATTAAGCATGAGACATAGAGAGAAAGCCGTCTTAGTAGTACTCAATCTATCCAACAATCAAGGTTGGCTAAAAGAAGACCTTATAGATGAATTGAGAGATTTAGCAGTTTCCTGCGCAGCTAAAGATGAAGCTGAGATTATCGCAAGAATAAGGAAACCAGATCCTGCTTATTTTGTCGGAAAAGGTAAAGCCGAAGAAATTGCTAATTTAGTAGAAAAAAATGATGCCAAGGTGGTTATTTTTAATGAAGATTTAACTCCTGCGCAGGAGAGAAATTTAGAGAAGATAACTAATGTTAAGGTAATTGATAGAACCCAGCTTATTTTAGACATTTTTGCTCAAAGGGCAAAAAGCGCAGAGGGTAAAATTCAAGTTGAACTTGCTCAATTAGAATATCTCCTTCCCCGCCTTTCAGGAAGAGGAGAAATGTTATCTAGATTGGGCGCGGGCATTGGTACTCGAGGGCCTGGCGAACAGAAATTAGAGATTGATAGGCGACGGATACAGGAGAGAATTTCAAGACTAAAGAAAGATTTAAAAAAAATAGAAAAAAGAAGAGAGGTTCTAAGGGAGAAGAGAAAGAATAACATAATTCCAAGTATAGCCCTGGTGGGTTATACTAATTCGGGCAAGTCCACCCTTATAAATGCCCTGACTAATGCAAATCAAACCGTTCAGGATAAACTTTTTAGTACGTTAGATCCTATAGTAAGAAAATTAACCTTGCCCAACAATCAAACTGTTCTTATGGCTGATACGGTGGGTTTTTTACATAATTTACCCCACCACTTAATAGAATCATTTAAGGCTACTTTAGAGGAGGTCATAGAAGCTGATATATTACTCCATGTTTTAGACGTTAGCCATCCGAGGGTATTTGAACTAAAACAGTCAGTTTATGAAGTGTTGGGTGAATTAAATGTAATGGATAAACCTATAATTACTGTTTTAAATAAGATAGATAAAGTAAATAATCAAAGCATAATTGATAATTTCATTAGGAAGTTAGATAATTCCATCAGCATAAGCGCCTTATATAAGAAAAATCTAAATGAGCTGACTCAGCTTATAGTAAACCAATTTCAAAATTTAAGAACTGCTATAAAGTTATTAATTCCTCATGATAAGATGAATTTATTAGATATTATACATACTCAAGGTCAAATCTTAAAAAAGGAATATAAACCTGAGGGGGTGTATATAGAAGTAGAAATTCCTGCATTATTGGCAAAAACCTTAAAATCATCTCTTGAAAGCTGAGTCCTTATAAAAAATACTTGACAAATTTCTTATTTTTGTTATTATAATTAGCACTCTAAAGGTAAGAGTGCTAAATATATTATTGAGGTATGCAAAAATGGATGTAACTATTTTTAATAAAAGAAGAAATGAAATTTTAAAGACCTTAATTTGTCTTTACATTCAAGATGTGAAACCCATAAGTTCTAAATTTATAAAAGAAAAATATAATTTGCCAGTCAGCACAGCAACTATCAGAAGTATAATGCATGAGCTTGAGGAGATGGGTTATATTGTGCAACCACATACTTCTTCAGGCCGTATTCCAACAGATAAGGGATACCGATATTATATTGACTCTTTAATGAAAGAGGAAGACTTAACGCCTTATCAGAAACAAAAGCTTAAAAACGAATATCAGATATTATCTAAAAAAGTTGAAGATGTTATAAATAAGACTGCAGAAATCCTATCCTGCATGAGTTATGAAGCTGGAATAAATCTTTTTTTTAATTTCAAAGAAAGTTTATTAAAACATATTGATTTAGTAAATGTAACTCATGAAAGAACTTTACTTATAGCGGTTACTGATTCAGGATTAATAAGAAATTATGTAATTAAATTGAGTGAGCCAGTAGCTAATAATAAACTAAGAGAGATTTCAAATTTTTTAAATATCAATTTACAGAATGTGCCACTATCTAAGATCAAGACAGAATTAAATAAATATCTAAAAGAAAAAGAAAATTTATCTATTAATTTAGCTAAGAAAACTTTAGAGATTTTTGATTCTGATGATATTTTTGAAGATGAATATGAGATTTATCAAGATGGTATAAATTATATTTTAAAGAAACCTGAGTTCAAGGATATAGACAAATTGAAATGTATTTTAGATGTCTTAGAAGATAAAGACGCAATGGCTGAAATTTTAAAAGCCAGCTTTGAACCCTCTTTAAAAAGAGTAAAAGTTTTAATTGGCAGAGAAAATAAATATAAAAACATTCGGGAATGCAGTTTAGTCACTACAAATTACAGAATAGCGGATAGAACCGTTGGTATTTTAGGTTTACTTGGACCAACCAGAATGGCTTATTCTAAATTACTGCCTTTAATGGAATATATGTCAGAGATTTTATCTAAGGTTCTAACCCGATGTGTATTAGATTATGAAGAAGATGAGATAGATGAGTAAATTTAAAGAGAAACATAAAAAGAAAGAGAAGATGCATAAAGAGATAAAAAGCGAAGGAGAAATTTTGTCAATTAAAGCTCAAGAACATGAAAAACTTAAAGAGAAGGCAAAATTGGCTGATGAACGCCTTGATACGTTGCTAAGATTGCAGGCGGAATTTGAAAATAGCAAAAAACGTATGGAGAAAGAGAAAGCCGAATTTATTAAATTTGCTAATGATGAATTAATTTCAAGACTTCTTCCTATTCTTGATAATTTTCGTCTAGCAGTAAAAACCACGGATAGTAATCATAGCATTAAGGATATAATTACCGGAATCGAGCTTATTGATAAACAGTTTGAAGATACTCTTAAAGAGTTTGGGCTTGAAGAAATAAAATCGGTTGGCGAGAAATTTAATCCTCATTATCATAAGGCAATTGCTCACGAGGAAACCGATGAGTGTGAAGATGGAGTTATAATGGAAGAGTTTCAAAAGGGATATTTATTAAATGGCAGACTGTTAAGGCCGTCTGTAGTTAAGGTGGCGAAGAAAACGCATAAAAAATAGCGTATAGCGTATAGCGTATAGCGTAGAGCGGATAGAAAACCAAAAAGAATTTTACTATACGCTAAACGCTAACCGCTAAAAAAAACGCTAATCACTAAAACGGAGGTAAAATAACATGGGAAAAGCAATAGGAATTGATTTAGGTACGACTAATTCATGTGTAGCTGTTATAGAAGGCGGTGAAGCAAAGGTTATAGCTAATGCCGAGGGTATGCGCACCACACCAAGTGTTGTTGCCTTTACTAAAGATGGAGAGAGATTAGTTGGCCAACCGGCAAAACGTCAGGCAGTAACTAACCCCGAAAACACTATTTTTTCCATTAAAAGGTTCATGGGAAGGTCTCACAGCGAGGTTAAGGAAGAAGAAAAATTAGTTCCCTATAGCATTGAAGGTGGCGCGAATGAGAGCATAATTATTAAAGCTGGTGATAAGACATATACGCCTCCTGAAATTTCAGCTATGATTTTACAAAATTTGAAACAGACAGCAGAGAGCTATCTGGGTGAAAAAGTAACTCAGGCAGTAATTACCATTCCTGCTTATTTCAATAGTTCGCAGCGTCAAGCTACCGAAGACGCTGGAAAAATTGCAGGATTAGAGGTGCTACGTATCATTAATGAACCTACGGCTGCTTCTTTGGCCTATGGCCTTCAGAGGAAAAAGAATGAAAAAATTGCTGTTTTTGATTTAGGCGGCGGCACTTTTGATATTTCTATTCTTGAAGTTGGAGAAGGCGACAAAGACCAGTGGGTGCTTGAAGTAAAAGCTACTAATGGTGATACGCATTTAGGCGGCGATAACTTTGATCAGAAAGTGGTAGATTGGATAGCCGATGAATTTAAAAAACAAGAAGGAATAGACCTAAGAAAAGACAAGATGGCTCTTCAGAGATTAAGGGAAGCGGCAGAAAAAGCAAAATGCGAACTATCGTCAAATCTAAAAACAGAGATTAATCTACCGTTTATTACAGCTGATGCATCCGGCCCTAAACATTTAGTTATGACTTTAACCAGAGCTAAATTGGAACAACTTGTGGATGATTTATTACAGAGGACTATTGCTCCTTGCAAACAGGCCATTGAAGACGCCGGAATAGAATCTGAAGAGATATCTAAGGAAATAAATGAAGTAATTTTGGTTGGCGGGCAGACAAGAATGCCTAAGGTTCAGGAAATAGTAAAGAACCTTTTTGGTAAGGAGCCGCATAAGGGTGTAAATCCTGATGAAGTTGTTGCCGTAGGCGCGGCTATCCAGGCAGGAATTTTAACCGGGGAAAGCAAGGCTAAGGACATACTACTTTTAGATGTAACTCCATTATCTTTAGGCATTGAGACATTGGGTAGTGTATTTACTAAATTAATTGAGAAAAATACTACCATACCTACTAAAAAGAGCCAGATATTTTCAACAGCCGCTGATAACCAAC
>CAZKQD010000044.1:0-7499 GCA_964554835.1 uncultured Planctomycetia bacterium
TAGCTGGTGGGTTCTCAAGCGAAGATCATATTTTTAAGGTAATAGCAATGGGTGCACCTTATGTTAAGGCTGTATGTATGGGAAGAGCTTTGATGATTCCAGGTATGGTGGGTAAAAACATCGCCAAGTGGATTAAGGAAGGAAAATTACCCCCAACTGTATCTGAATATGGTAAGACAGAAAAAGAGATTTTTGTTTACTATGAAGAGTTAGTTGACAAGTATGGCAAGGATATGAAGGATATACCGTTAGGTGCTATAGGTATATATTCTTTCGTTCAGAAAATTAAGGTTGGACTTCAACAACTTATGGCTGGAAGCAGAAATTTCAGAATAGATACCATTTCCAGAGAAGATATTATGGCTTTAACTGAAGAGGCCGCCAAGGTTTCTGGAATTCCTTATGTAATGGAGGCTTATCGCCAGGAAGCAGAGGCGATTCTCGATGGGAAATAAGCTATTATTAACAGGTGGTTTATGCTCAATTAGATAGGAAAGGAAGGAGGGTAGTAACCATGGAGAACAAAGGATTATGTAGTACGTGCGTACATGATCCCAGTTGTACGTTCCCGAGAAAATTTCCTGTTCTCTATTGCGAAGAGTTTACGACAAAAAGAGCAAAAACAGACAAAGGTAAATTTGGTAAAACAGTAAGGCAAAGCAGTAAATTAAAAAGTAATGGCACAGAGAAATAAAATAAAGAAAAGAGACCAAAGATTACCTTTAAGATAAAAGAAAAGGGAAATTCTATTTTTCTCGATAAGTACGGCATTTAGATGTAAGAAAAAACGGAAAACCTTTGTAAGATATTAGCGTAAATAAATAATTTAACCCCGTCTTTGCAGGCGGGGTTTCATTTTATTATTTTAAATAGCCTTTACCGTCTAAATCTTTAGGTTTAACAATTTACTTACTTGTTGCTAGCTATATTGATAGTATGATATAATAAGTTCCACTATGGCGAAGGATAAAATATACGATATTATAGTTGTTGGTGGCGGACACGCGGGAATTGAGGCTTCATTGGCAACTTCACGTATGGGGTGTTCTGTTCTACTTGTGACTTTGAAGAAAGATAATATAGGACTTATGTCCTGTAATCCTGCCATTGGAGGATTAGGTAAGGGCCAGTTAGTTAAGGAAATTGATGCTTTAGGCGGCGAGATGGCAAAGGCAACAGACTTATGTGGAATACAATTTAAAATTCTAAATGCTTCCAAGGGTCCTGCAGTTTGGTCGTCACGCGCTCAGGTGGATATGTTTAAATATAAAAAATATATGCAGGATGTTCTATCTAAGCAAAAAAATTTTGATATACTCGAGGCAGAAGTTACTAATTTAGTTACAGAAAATGAGACTGTAGTTGGAGTTAAGGTTAATAGTAGTAATAAAATTAAAACTAAGGTTGTTATAGTTACACCAGGTACATTCCTAAACGGTTTAATGCATATCGGTATGGTAAATTTCCCGGGCGGTAGAATTGAAGAAAAAGGAGTAAGCTCTAAACTATCTGATGATTTAAAGAATTTAGGTTTTCTCATCTTACGTTTTAAAACCGGAACTTGCGCAAGGTTAGATGGTAAGACTATTGATTTTTCTAAACTTCAAATTCAGAAGGGCGATGAAGTACCTGCGCCATTTTCTTTTTCTACTAATAAGCTCAAGCTAAAACAAACCCCCTGTTTTATTACCTATACAGGCGAGAAGACACATAAAATCATCCGTAATAGTTTAGACCGCTCTCCATTATTTGGCGGCAAGATTACTGGCACAGGAGTCCGTTATTGTCCTTCTTTAGAAGACAAGGTAGTTAAATTTCCACATCATCCACGACATCAGATTTTTCTTGAACCAGAAGGGCTTGATACTGATGAATATTATCCAAACGGACTATCAACGAGTTTACCTGAAGACGTGCAAGTTGATTTTATCCACTCAGTGCCTGGCTTAGAAAATGTGAAGATAAACCGTTTTGGTTATGGCATAGAACACGATGCTGTCGACGCTAGACAGCTTTATTCCACCTTGGAGGCAAAACTCGTTAAAAATTTATACTTAGCTGGTCAAATTAACGGCTCCACTGGATATGAAGAAGCTGCAGCTCAAGGGTTAATTGCCGGTATTAATGCAGCTTTAAAGATAAAGAATAAACCACCATTGATTTTAGACAGGTCCACAAGTTACATTGGAGTTTTAATTGATGATTTAGTTACTAAAGGAACGAACGAACCTTACAGGATGTTTACCTCACGTGTAGAATATCGTTTGATTCTTCGTGAAGATAACGCTGATTTGCGTCTTCGAAAAATTGGCTATGAAGTGGGATTGGTGGACGAGAAGCTTTATGAAAAGACGCAGAAAAAAAAGAAAGAGATAGAAAATACCTTGAATTATTTAAAACGAAATAGGATTTCAGTTGATAATAAAAGCCTTAATCTTTATCAGTATCTTAAAAGGCCCGAAGTTAAAATTAAAAATCTAAAAGAAAAAATTGAATTAAACTACTCTCAGGATGTTTTGCAGGAGGTAGAGATTGAGACGAAGTACTCTGGCTTTATTCAAAGACAACTTGCAGAGGTGAAAAAATTTAAGAATCTTGAGAAGATTAAAATACCTGAAAATATAGATTATAATAAAATTCCTTCATTATCAGCCGAAATTAAAGAAAAGCTTTCGGAACTTAGACCTTTAAATTTAGGTCAGGCAAACAGAATTTCTGGCGTTACTCCTGTAGCGATAACTATTTTAATGATATACCTGAAGAAAGCTAATAATGGAAAGACAGAAAAGATATTATAGATTTTCAAATTATTTAAAAGGACGCTTTGGCACTAGAATATATAAAGTCAGCATTGACGCTGGCTTTTCCTGCCCAAATAAGGATGGAACATTAAGTAGCAATGGCTGCATCTTTTGTGACAATAGAGCGTTTAGTTATAACACCCGCCCCGTTAGAAATCTGTCTACCGACAGGCAAGATAGTCTGTCTCAAGCGAATGCTTTGCCTTTGGCGGGGATTTCTAACGGGGCACGCATCCAGGCTAAACCATTAGAGGAACAAATAGAAGAAGGTATGGATTTTGGCAGATTACGTTATGGAGCAGAAAAATTCATAATTTATTTTCAGGCGTACACTAATACTTACGCACCTTTGAATATTCTAAAAGAAAGATACGATACAGTCAAGAATTTTAAGGATATTGTGGGTATTTCCATTGGCACACGCCCTGATTGTGTTAATGAAGAAATTTTAGATTTAATTGAGAATTATTCTAAAGATTACGAGGTATGGATTGAGTATGGTCTTCAAAGTATCAATGAAAATTCTCTAAAACTTATAAATAGAAATCACACATATCAAGATTTCTTAAAGGCGTATGATTTAACTAAGAAGAGAAATATAAAGGTATGCGCTCATGTGATTATTGGTTTGCCGGAAGAGGAACGAGATGAAATTATAGAAACTGCAAAAGAAATGGGAAGAATAAAATTAGATGGCGTAAAAATTCACCCTCTTTATATAATTAAGGGAACAAGATTAGATGAACTTTTTAGGGCGGGTTTGCATAAACCCTTGGAATTGGATAAATTCGTAGAATTAGCTATAGAATTTTTAAAATATCTCTCACCCGAAACCGTTATTCAAAGAATAACAGCTGACTGCCCCCGGGAATTTCTCGTAGCACCATCATGGATTCTTAAAAAGAATCTCGTTTTAACTACGATAGCAAAAAAACTCATAGAGCAAGATTTATTTCAAGGCATGCTTTATAATAAGAGATAGAATTGACAGGAAGTATATTCTATAATATAATACAGACATAAATAGGAACTTCAATACAAATGAAAGCTTTAATTGTCTTAGAAGATGGAACAGTCTATAGAGGGAAGTCATTTGGTGCAAGGGGCGAGAAGTGTGCTGAAGCAATCTTTAACACCAGCATGACAGGTTATCAAGAAATCCTTACAGATCCTTCCTATAAGGGACAGTTTGTTGTTATGACCTATCCTTTAATAGGTAATTATGGCATAAATTTAGAAGATGTAGAATCAAATAGGCCTCAAGTAGAAGGTTTTATTGTTAAAGAGTGTAGCCAAATTTCTAGCAATTGGCGGGCTAAAGAAAGTTTAGATGAATATTTAAAAAAATACAACATTATAGGCGTAGAAGGAATAGATACCCGCGCTTTAACAAGACATATTAGATTGCAGGGAGCCATGAAGGCAGTTATTTCTACTATAGATTTCGACGAAAAAAGTTTGGTTAAAAAAGCCAAGGAATCACAAGATTTAATAGGCAGGGATTTAGTGAAGGAAGTTACATGCGACCAAATATACGTTTGGTCGCAAGCAAGTCACCCTTCGACAAAGCTCGGGGCAGGCAAGTCACAAGATAAAAAACTGCAATCCTCAAAAAAGTTTAAAGTAGTAGTTTTTGATTGCGGAGTTAAATTTAATATATTAAGGGAATTAGTAAAAAGAGATTGCCGGGTGACAGTTGTACCCGCTAAGACTGATGCAGATAAAGTTTTAAAGTTAAAGCCAGATGGCGTATTACTTTCAAATGGTCCAGGAGATCCCGCAGCAGTTCGATATTTGATAAAAACTACTAAAAAATTACTAGCTGAAGTACCTCTTTTTGGAATATGTCTTGGACATCAGATATTAGGATTAGCTTTAGGAGGTAGAACATATAAGCTCAAATTTGGCCATCATGGCGCAAATCATCCTGTTAAAGATTTAAGAACTGGTAAGATTTCTATTACAGTTCAAAACCATGGTTTCTGTGTAGATATAGATTCATTAAATAAGAAAAATATTGAATTAACCCACATAAATCTTAACGATAATACCTTAGAAGGTCTAAGGCATAGAAAGATGCCAATATTCTCAGTTCAATTTCATCCAGAAGCCTCCCCTGGCCCGAATGATACCAAGTACTTATTTCATGAGTTCGTTGAACTCATGGAAAGAAACCAGTAACCTGAGCGGAGCGAAGGTAAATGCCAAAAAGAACTGACCTGAAGAAAATATTAATTATCGGCTCAGGCCCTATTATTATAGGGCAAGCCTGTGAATTTGATTATTCGGGAACGCAAGCTTGCAAAGTTCTAAAAGCTGATGGATATAAAGTGATTTTATTAAACAGTAATCCTGCGACCATTATGACTGATCCAGATACAGCAGATAAGGTCTATATTGAACCAATTATTGTAGAGATTGTTGAGAAAATTATAAGGAAAGAAAAACCTGATGCTATTTTACCTACTTTAGGAGGCCAGACTGCCTTAAATATTACTGTAACGACTGCCGAGAGAGGTATTTTAAATAAATATAATGTAGAAGTGATTGGCGCTAATATCAAGGCGATTAAAAAAGCAGAAGATAGAAAACTCTTTAGAAAGGCCATGAGTAAAATTGGTCTAGATTTACCTAAGAGCGACAGAGCTTATAATATAAAACAGGCCCATAAAGTTGTAGAGAAAATAGGATATCCGGCAATTATCCGGCCGAGTTTTACTTTAGGTGGAACAGGAGCAGGAGTAGCCCATAATAGCAAAGAACTTGAAGAGGTGACAAAGGCAGGTCTTTCAGTCAGCATGATAAATGAAATTTTAATTGAAGAATCTGTCATTGGTTGGAAGGAATATGAGTTGGAAGTAATGAGGGATATAAAAGACAATGTAGTGATTATCTGCTCAATTGAGAATTTTGATCCCATGGGAGTACACACAGGCGATTCAATTACTGTCGCGCCAGTTCAAACCCTAACCGATAAAGAATATCAAAAGATGCGTGATGCAGCTATTGCCTGCATTAGAGAAATTGGCGTTGAGACCGGCGGCTCAAATATCCAATTTGCAGTTAATCCTGAAAATGGTAGAATGGTAATAATAGAAATGAATCCCAGAGTTTCTCGTTCTTCAGCCCTTGCTTCAAAGGCTACAGGTTTTCCTATTGCAAAAATTGCAGCAAAATTAGCTGTGGGATATACTTTAGATGAAATACCCAATGATATTACTAAAGAGACTCCATCTTGTTTTGAACCTACTATTGATTATTGCGTGGTAAAAATACCAAGGTTTACCTTTGAGAAATTTCAAACTGCAGAGCCAGTACTTACAACATCTATGAAATCAGTTGGTGAAGTAATGGCTATTGGACGAACGTTTAAAGAAGCCTTGCAAAAGGGATTGCGTTCACTCGAAATAGGAGTTTCTGGTTTAGAAGATATAAAATATAAAGTTTCTAAAGAGGAATTACTGGAAAAATTAAGAGTCCCAAATCCAGAGAGGATTTTTTACATAAAGTATGCTCTTAAAAATAAAATGAGCATCGATGAAATTTATGAATTGACAAAAATAGATAAATGGTTTTTATTTAATATCAAGCAAATTGTGGAATTAGAGAAAAAGTTATCAGGATTAAGGGTTAAGGATTCAGGATTAAGGACACAGAAAGCAGTTGGATTATTGCGCGAGGCTAAAGAATATGGTTTTTCTGATAAACAATTATCTGATATATTAGGCAAAAGCGAAACCTGGGTGCGTAATTATAAAAAGGAAAAAGGGATAACGCCAACTTACAAATTAGTTGATACATGCGGAGCTGAGTTCGAAGCATTTACTCCTTATTATTATTCAACATATGAAACAGAAGATGAGGGATAAATTTATGGATAAAGATAAATGGGTAGCTATTTTAGATTTTGGCTCACAATACACTCACCTTATTGCTCGAAGGGTAAGAGAATTTAAAGTATACTCAGAAATACTTCCTTACAATATATCCGCATCTAAGCTTAAAAAGCTCTCTCCTGGGGCAATAATTATCTCAGGAGGGCCTGCAAGTGTAAACACTAAAGAGAGTCCTCTGTGCGATAAGAAGATTTTTGATCTCGGCATTCCAATCCTTGGTATATGCTATGGTGTCCAGCTTATGGCTAAGTTTCTGAAAGGCAAAGTTGCTCCAGCAAAAAGAAGAGAGTATGGCCGGGCAGAACTTTTAATTAAATCGAAGCAGACTCTATTTAGAGGATTAAAGTCAAAAGAGATAATCTGGATGAGTCATGGAGATAAAATTGTAAGGTTGCCTGTGGGTTTTAAAGTTATAGGCTCAACTAAAAATTCACCTATTGCAGCTATAGAGAATAAATCTAAGAAGTTATACGGAGTGCAGTTCCACCCTGAGGTAGTCCATACGCCCGAGGGTAAAAAGATTTTAAAGAATTTTACTATAGGTATAGCAGGATGCAAGCAGACGTGGAGTATGCGTTCGTTTGTTGATAGGACTATACAGAACTTAAAAGATGAAATCGACAATGAGAAAGTCCTCTGTGCTGTAAGTGGCGGAGTTGATTCTTCTATATTAGCTATGTTATTACATAAAGCGATAGGTAAGAATTTAATAGCTGTATGTATTGATAACGGCTTGGTACGCAAGAATGAAATAGAGTCAGTTAAAAAAAGATTTAAAAAACACTATAATCTTAATTTAAAA
>CAZKQD010000045.1:0-1931 GCA_964554835.1 uncultured Planctomycetia bacterium
CCAAAATTCATATTTGATTTCATCCAAATAAATGTCTGCGCCATTAAGGTTATCAATTTTATTTATGGTCAAAGAAAAGGCAACTTTAAGGGATGACAAATCCACCCCTTCTAAATCAATGCTGTATTCTTGCCAAGTATCGGTTAAAATAAGCGCTCCAGTAGAGGCGCTTGTTGCTTTATCTCGCGTTTCAGAGATAGAGCCTATTTCAAATTGAACTATTTCTCTCCCCCTTCCTCCTTTTGCCTGAAATGCTACTCTTCCCGCCTCGGCTATATCATAAAATTCTTTCTCATCGCCTGATGTTGCCCATGATATAGATGACCAGCCATACTTATCCCAGTCTGTGGGCCTGTACAAAACTTTTATAAAACTATTGTCTTTGTCCTTGTTTTGTATTTCGTAAATTATGTTATCTGAATCGCCCGTTTTTATAACTGATAAAAAATGATTAACCACTGCTTTATAGTCTTTAAAAATATAAAAACTGCTCAAAGCCAAACAGTTATGTATAAAAAATAAAAAAATAAACATTAATAAGACAGCCCATAAACAAATGAAGTATTTTCTTATTATCATGGAGCATAGCCTTTAGAATTTGTATCTATTTTATTAAACATCTCGGATACTGCCTTATATCCAATTTTAGGCTCACGATAACCTGTCAATATTCCCCAGTACTCCTCAATATGTTTATCGTGAACCTCGGGCTTTCCTGCTTTCCACCATCCATCAGTCCATTGAAAAATTATGAGTCCTGCTATGTGTTGATTAGTTATCTCTATTTGTTTCTTTAATACCTCATATTGCAATTCTTCATTAACATAGGTGCTATAGCCAGTTTCTAATATAACTAAGGGTTTATTGTACTCTTTTGAAATTTCAACCAATTGCTTAACTGTCTCTGCGGCTTCTTCAACTCCCAGCCATTGACCATGCCCTCCTATGTAGGCGTTAATTCCAATAACATCTAAAAAATCAAATCCTACTTCTGTGCCCAGCTGATCTAACATATTAGAACCGGTGACCAGATGTTGTCTGTCTTCAGCTTTAACCGCCAGATAAATCTCTTTTAAAAACTTATTTACTGTCTCGAATCCATATCTTTTAACCACATTGCCGCCACAACTTCCCCAAGTAAAGGGGGCATCATTCCATATACTCCACATTAAAATGCAGGGCCTGTCTTTGTCTCTTTTGACAATTCTTACAGCTTCCGCTATTAAAGATTTTAACTCTTTATCGGATTTATAATTAGTCCAATCGCCAGGATAGACAATATTTTCAATGACCATAATATTGTGTTTTTCAGCCAAATCTAAAAGTTCGAGGGGCAAGGGTTCATAGGTTCGGATACAGTTTATGCCCGCTTTCTCCATCATTTCAAAATCTTTTTCGAATGTTTCAGGGGGTATGCGCTGGTAGCCGGCCATTCCACCCGGCACTCCCGGATAATTAATCCCATAGGCTGTGCCCTTGATAAAGAAAAGTTCATCATTTACATAAATACGCCTACCTTTAGTATAAACTCTAGCAGTTTCTTTTTGAGGTATTGTCTTCTCAACCTCTGCTTTAAATTTTCTCTCTTCTGATTTAATTAAATTCTGCCAATAATCTTTAAGCTGTTGGTTTTCTTCAGGCCTTGCTTCCTTAATCTCTTTAACTTGGTCAAGATTTAAAGTAACCTCTCCAATCATCAACTGCAAAATAATGTATTCGTCGGTCTGCTCGGTTATTACCCCTTCTATCACGCCGCCTTTTTTCAAATACACCTCATCCGCCAACACCTGAAGGCAGGAAGATAAAAATAAAATGATACCTATAAAGGTAAATATTGATTTAAGTTTATTCATAATTTCGAAACTATTTTTCTAAATATTACCAAAAGTTACTTTAAAAGTCAACACTTTTATATTGAAAAAATATTAAGC
>CAZKQD010000045.1:2031-7059 GCA_964554835.1 uncultured Planctomycetia bacterium
TTTACTTTAATTGAGCTTCTGACGGTGATGGTTATAATAGGTATACTTATAGCTCTTCTGTTGCCAGGAGCATTTAGGGTAAGAGATGATGCCCTAACAACAAAGTGCGCGCATAACCTTCGTCAGATAAGTGTAGCTTTACTTTGTTATGCGCGGGATAATAATAGTACCTTGCCGAAGGATGGCGGGGGTTTATCTTGGGGAGATCGTTTATATAACGCTGGATATATAGACAACGAGGAGGTCTTTGATTGCCCTGCCCATGATTATGTCGGTACGGTTCATGGTCCAGATTATTGGTACAACAATGATGTTAACTTAGGTGATGACCCAGATACTCTCATCGTCGGCTGTTATGATGGAGCTCATAATGGACTGGAAAATAAACTAACCCTTGACGGCAACGTATATCTTCTAAAGCCAGAGGTTTCACCTTAATCAAAATTGCAAGTTACCTACTCACCAAAACGAACTGTCACGTAGGAATTCTTTACCGTGCAAAAAGAGTCAGTATCCCCCGCTTGTCCCCCTGGGTCATAGCTAGATAAATCTTCTATCTGTTCTTCTCTACTGGCGCCTATTAAATCAAAAACATCAGGGTCAACTCCGTCCTCAAGGCTTGAAAATTCCCTTGAGCCACCGGGGCGCCATTCATCTTGGGGCTTGTTGCATATTTCTCTAAAATGATCGCCATCCTGCAGGCCAGTACCTACTATAAATCTCCAGGTTTCGCCTCTGGGGTCACCTATAATATCATAAGGCAAAGAAATCTCTATAGCGTACCAATTACAATCTGTAACCTTAACTCCCGGGACCTGTCTTTCTTCTCCTTCCACAGCACCTATAAGCTTTCCATTTTTATCCCAAATTCTAACCTTATAGGTACTTGAAATGCCTACGACAATCTCACAACCTAATTCTTCAGCTACTTTTAATTCGCCATAACAACCATCATATGTATCCAGCGTATCTATGTCGCCCTGAGCTAAGACGGCGTTACCTCCTGTTGTTCCCTGGGCTCCGTCTTTATCGATGCCAATAATTCTATATTGCACCCACCAATCATTGGGACGGTCACTTCTAATCATTAAATAAAGTTTTTTTTCATCATAGGTAACTCTGAACTCTCTGATATCCGCTCCTTTTTTTAATTTCTCATTAGTCGGATAGGTATAATTGCCGTCTCCCACATCGTCTCCGTTGGCATCCTTCCATATATATTCACCTTTATCCACGCAGGCCGTATTTTCCTGCAAAGGTGGCAATCCAACCCAGTCTCCGATGTCTTTATCAATGCGGATAGCATGGCCTTTCTCAATGAAAAGAATTTCATCCTCGGCCTCTAAAACGTTTTGAGCGCTTACAGAAAAAAAGACACCTATAATAAACAATGTAACAAAACACACTTTTGTCGTATACATTTTGCTACCCCCTGTCTTTTGCAAGTTATTAATTATCTCTCTAAAGTAACTGCAAAAATGTGAACCTTTGCATTTATCGGAAAAGTGATAGATTCCAAAATCTTATCCGGGTCACTTTTAACAGTCTGGACATAGAGTCCAACGCTTGGCTTCTTCTTCTCGCCTAATTCATGATGGTATGGAAACAGAAAAGCTACTTCCTCTTTAAAATGAGCATTGCCTACCCACCAATCTGAAAGTGCTAACGGTTTTATAACCGATGGTTGGTTTTTATAATTAAGCGCTATCTGGTAAACTTGGTTGCCATTATGCATTGTAGCCAAGAAATATATCTTTTTATACCTGCCGGCGGGAACTCTTACAACCTGACCTCTACATTCAACATTATTGTCTTTGCCATTCTCCTTATTGCCGAATTTAAACTTCACTTTCTCTTTGCCATTATGGATAAACCAGGAGTTGGACTCAGGTAGAAATTCTGCCGGGTAGTTATAGAAATCATCGGCATCTCGTGGATTCATCTGGTACGATATCCAATCGTGATTAAATGGCAAGGATACAGCAATACCTGGTTTTTTATCTATATAAATGTTTAGCTTACAAACCGTCTCATTGCCCCCTGAATCTTGCGCTTTTATTTCAATTGACTGCACAGAATTATCAGGATAGGCTGATGCGTCAAATTTGGCTAGATAATAATCAAATCCTGCATGTTCCATAGGGATGTAATTCTCTTCATTAGTCCTAAAATATACTCCATTAATATCTCTGTCATCTGTTGCTTTAGCCACAATGGCCTTCTTATAAAAAACAGAATCACCATCTTTAACATTTAAAACAACTACAGGCGCCTCATCAATATTATCAACCAGGAAACTGCTATAGTCTGATATGGTTAAGCCGTCGCGCTGTCTGGCTATAAGCAGCAAATTATGAGGCCCTTCTTTTAACTTGGTTGTATCTATGATAATTGTCTGCTTTGTTGTGTCTATCGAGAATTTTTTATATTCTTCGTCATCTAAAAACATTACAATCTCTTTTAAATTTTTAGCATTTTTTACAGAGTAGGCAAAATCGACATTGCCCTGCAGGTGAACTTCTTGCGCCGGACCTTCCAAAGAAACAATCATATCTCCTATGTGCCTGCCGTATAGCCGTTGTAATATAAAATATACAGGTTTATATTTTTGTCTGTTCCAAGTTATAAGCCCCATAGTCTGGGGTTCACTAATCATGGTATGCCAATTAAACATACACCACCAAGTAACGCCGCAGACAAAGTCTTTCTCCGAAGCAGCTTCGTATGTATCCTGAGCTACCATTACTTGATTCTGCGCATTGGACAAATCAGCCTCTGACCAAACGCCGAATTCAGTAAGGAGGATGGGTTTTTCAGGTAGAAACTCATGGAGTTGCTTCATGGCCTCTTTAGTATCCTGATAATAGTCCTTGCCATAGAAGATACCATAATAACTGGTAATACCTATGATATCGCATACTTTATGCGTGGCATCATCTAAATCATTGCCTGCTGCTGACTGGACTACCAATCTGGTGCCGTCAATCTTATAGGCTACATCATAAAGGTCCTTTATGAATAACTTTCTTGCTTCCTGGGCGCTGCATTCGTTGCAGGTGCTCCAGAATATTATGGACGGGCGGTTATAATCTCTATAAATCATCTCAAGCCACATCTGCTTGGCTATTTTTCTTTCGGTTCTTTGCAATTCAAATTGAGGTCCATCAAACCAAAAAACAGGAATTTCCTCCCATATAAGCAGGCCAACTCTGTCTGCCAGGATATAGGTTGCGGGATGATTAGGATAATGAGTAGTCCTTAAGAAGTTACAATTTAACTCCTTCATCATCAATATATCTTCGTAAATACCCTTTATGCCTTCGTACTTTTCTCCACCTGAAGTATTCGGGAATACTTCATGACGGGCGACGCCTCTTAAAAATATAGGTTTATTATTTAAAAGTAATTTACAATTCTTATTATCTACCTTAATTTCTCTTATGCCAAATTGTGTATAAAAACTGTCAACATTCTTTTTTTGCTTTGATAAGAAAATACCTAAGGTATAAAGGTGGGGATGAGCAGGATGCCAAAAGAAAGTTTTATCTTTGTCTATCCAAATGCTGAAATGAATACTTTTTGCCTCGTGAGGCAACAAGATAATTCTCTTCTTATTTATTGGGCCTGCTACTTTCTGACTAAAATCTGTTATATCCTTTGCGTCTAAAGATAAAATGTTGGACTTATCAACTTTTGCGTTAAAGATGTTTAGTTCTAAGCTGGCTTTTTCTTTCTTTCGGCTGTCATTGTAAACAACCGCATTTATCAGCACCTGAACTTGATTGTTATCGTGTATCTCTGTTTTTATATCTGCTCGGACTATATTAATCTTAGGTATAATTTCTAAATAAATATCCCTGGTGATGCCACCTGCATTCCACCAGTCACATGTCTTATAAGGTATAATATTTTTATCGTTTACCTTTTTATCTTCGGGAACTATAATTTGATGGGGAATCCAGGGGATATTATCAACTCTTGCAGCAATTACGTTAGAATCGCCATAATTTACGTAATCTGTCACATCAAATGAAAACGGAGTGTATGCTCCCTCATGAGCGCCAACCCACTTGCCATTAACCCAGACATCGGTAAAATAATTTGCGCCCTCAAATGACAACTTTATAATTTTGCCTTTATATTCCTTGGGCACGTTAAATTCTTTTCTATACCAGGCACCGCCCTGATATTTATCAGGCGGAGGATTCTCCATTCCTGGTATCTCTTTATCCTGCCAGCTTTCATCATTGTAGCCAATCTTAAAACGGCCTTGAGATTCTTTTTGTAGTCTCTTTATCACTTGAGATGTTCTTTCTTTAAGGGTCAGCTTGTGGTCTACATCAACTCGTTCTTTTTTCCATTTACCTGATAAATCTGTATAGTCATGCCCCTGTTTTTTCTCAAAGCCCCCATAGGGAATGCCATTTTGAAAAGGAATAAGTGAACCTTGAATTTTTCTTACCTCAAACTGGGGTGTTTTAATAATTGTCTCATACTCAATGGGTTTTCTAAATATATCTTTTAAAAAAACAAATCTTTTAAAATAAAAATAAAAAATCAGGGTTATAGCAATAAATAAACATAAAAATAAGATTGCGGTTTTCTTATTAAAATTTATTTTCATCTTTGACAAACCTAACATTTTTTATGGCTCTTTTTTATAAAATTGTTTTGCATTTTATTATACCATAGGCATCTCTTGGGTTCAAGATAAACTTCTTATGCTTCAAGGCCTGTTAAGTCTCTTAATTAAAATAACTACGGGTGTCAGTCCATTAGGGACAAAAGCATTAATATATCTTCTAAATCTTTATTTATATCACCCTCCTGTTGTTTCGCTTAGATACCTTAAATCTTCCTCTGTATATTCCCGCCAGTTGTTTATAGGATTTCGTTTAGGTGAAGGGAATATGCCTTTTTTCTCATAGCGGTAAAGAGTCCTCTTAGAAATACCCAGGGCTCGGGCTACATCTTCTGTGCGATAGCGTCTTCTGGTTTCTAATTTTTCACCTTCCATTTTCTTCTCCT
>CAZKQD010000046.1:0-2925 GCA_964554835.1 uncultured Planctomycetia bacterium
TCTGCTGGCCAGTTAATTCTCTGTGGGTTTTAGGTTGCTTTAATGTTATACAGCTAAGATTTGATATGATAAAGATTGAAGCTAATATCAATAATACGACTTTTCTCATTTCTTTATTATCCTTTCTTGTATATTTTCTCATCATTCATAACCAGCCGACCCGATGAAATTACACTATGAGCTTTTGCTCCTAACTTCATTCCTATAAACCCTGAATTTTTACTTTTTGATTCAAAATCTTCTTTTTTAACTACCCAATCCTTATCCGGATCTATAATGGTTATATCAGCCAATTCTCCTTCTTTTAGTTTGCCTTTATTTAAATCTAATATACGCGCTGGATTAACTGACATCTTTTCTATCAATTCCTTTATTGATAAAACCTTATCTTCTACTAATCGGTAAGAGGCCCCTAAGCTGGTCTCGAGCCCAATCATACCAAATGGAGCATTATCAAATTCTAAGTCTTTCTCGCTCTCTAAGTGCGGAGCATGGTCTGTAGTTATTACATCTATTGTTCCATCAGCCAAACCTTCTTTTATTGCCTGTATATCCTTTTTAGTCCTTAATGGCGGATACATTTTAAGATGGGTGTTATAATTCTTCAAATCTTCATCAGATAGAGTAAAATAATGGGGGCAGGTCTCAGCTGTTATATTAACACCATCTTCTTTTGCCCGCCTGAGCAAATCAACAGATTCCTTACAGCTTATGTGAGCAAAATGTATATGGGTGTTAGTTAACCGCGCTAATTCAATATCGCGGGCAACTATAATGCTCTCAGACGCGCTGGGTATGCCTTTTAAGCCTAAAAGCGTACTCATATATCCTTCATTCATCACTCCGCCTCGAGATAAATTTGGCTCTTCACAATGAGAGATAATAATAAGATTATACATCTTTGCATACTCTAATGCGTGTCTTAGAAGATTCGAGTCTTTAATGGTATATCCGTCGTCTGATAAGGCTACAGCGCCTGCTTTCTTTAACTTAGCAACTTCTGTTAGTTCTTCCTGTTTCAATCCTTTCGTTACCGCCGCAACAGGAAATATGTCAATAAGGTTTAATCTTTTAGACTCGCTGTAAATAAAATCCATATCTTGTTCTGTATCTAAAGGAGGGTTAGTATTTGCCATACAAACAACAGTCGTAAATCCTCCATTTATGGCGGCAAGGGAACCTGTATATATAGTCTCTTCATCTTCTCTTCCCGGTTCTCTTAAGTGAACATGCATATCAATAAGTCCGGGAACTACTATTTTATCTTTAGCGTCAACTGTTTTATGTTTACTAATTTTTATGCCTTTTGCAATTTTCTTAATCCGGGAATTCTCAATTAAGATATCTAATTTTTCGTCTATCTTCCTTTGTGGATCAATTACTCTGGCATTCTTAATCAGGAGATTCATTTTTCTTCCTCTTTTTGCAATAAAAGATAAAGTAAAGCCATCCTTACAGCAACTCCGTTGGTTACCTGCTCTAAGATAACCGAATATGGGCCATCAGCTACCTCCTGAGACAGTTCAATTCCTCGATTTATTGGCCCGGGATGCATAATTAAGACATCCTTTTTAGCTAACTTTAATCTATCTGTATCTATTCCATATTCTCTTGAATATTCTCTTAATGTTGGAAAAAACTTTTCCTTTTGTCTTTCAAGTTGCATCCTTAAGACAATAAGAACATCTGCGCCAGAAAGAGCCTGTTTTATATCAGTAGTGGCCTTAGTAGGCATTCTTTCAATCTCCGGCGGCATAAGAGGAGCTGGGCCGCAAACACAAACTTTTGCCCCTAATTTACTTAATCCCCAAATATTACTTTTGGCAACCCGAGAATGTAAAATATCGCCGATGATGCTTACCTTTAAGCCTCTTATTTTGCCTTTTTTCTCTTTCATAGTATACATATCTAATAGGCTCTGAGTAGGATGCTCATGAGCTCCGTCTCCTGCATTTATAACTGGTACTTTTACATATTTTGCCAGAAGTTGAGGCGCGCCAGCGCAAGAATGTCTCATTATAATACAGTCAATATTCATTGCTTCTATATTGCAAGCTGTATCTCTTATGGTTTCCCCTTTTAAGATAGAGCTGCTTGATGATTGAACACTCACTAAGTCAGCGCTTAGCCTTTTTGCGGCTAAATCAAAGGAAATTTTTGTGCGGGTGGAGGGTTCAAAGAATAGCGAAGCTATTGTTCTTCCTCTTAAGGCAGGAACTTTTTTTATGGGCCTCATTGATATCTCTTTAAAAGAATCAGCAGTATTTAAGATGTGATTTATCTCATCTTCGGTCAAATCCTCCAGCCCCAATAAATTCCTTCTCTTCCACTTAAACATTACTTATCCTTTTTCTTTATAACAACTTCATCTATTTTATCTACTTCTTTTAATTTTACGTCTACTATCTCATCTAATGAAGTTGGAACATTTTTACCTACATAGTCAGGTCTTATTGGCAGTTCTCTATGGCCCCTATCTATCAAAATCGCAAGTTGAATATTTTTTGGTCTTCCAAAATCTATTAATGCATCTAAAGCGCACCTTATAGTCCTTCCGGTATAAAGGACATCATCGACTAAGATAATTTTTTTACCGGTAATATCAAAATCTATCTCAGTTTTATGAACCACAGGTTGATAAGATATAGCGGTCAAATCATCTCTATATAAAGTTATATCAAGTATGCCGGTGGGAATTTTATTCTTATTTATTTCCTCAATGTAGACGGCAATCTTTTCAGCTAAATAGGCGCCCCTATTTCTTATTCCTACAATAGCTATATCTTTTGTGCCCTTATTCTTCTCTATAATCTCATGACTCATTCGAATTAAGGCCTTCTTAATCTGCTCTTCATCCATTATTTTTCTTTTCGTCTCTGCATGCATTTATTCACGACTCCTTATTTATTATCTGAAATAGGTAAA
>CAZKQD010000046.1:3025-6915 GCA_964554835.1 uncultured Planctomycetia bacterium
GGTAAAAAAATAGCCTTCCCAATTTCTTGAGTAGGCTTCTGTTAAATTTTTCCCGTTATGCTTAAACATCTTTAGTTCCTTTGCTAACCTCGCGGGGTTAGCTTAAAAGGGTTCTTGTTAATTTTCTACAATATACCACATAAATTCATTTTGTCAAGTCTTTTTTTAAAAAAATTTATTTAATTGAAAATAAGATTACTTCTTATTGAGTTTCTTTGTTATAGTATATTCTACAAAACCCGCTAATACCTCTTGTATGCGCATAGGGGGTTTTACTACAAAATAATGATCGATTATTGCATGAGCCATTTCATGGGCTAAAATACCTACCCGTAGTCCTTCTGCTGACATATAAATAGTATTTCCTTGCTCATGATATATCGCCGGATAATCAACATGTCTTCCAAATCTATCAAGCAAGGCTTTTTTTAATTCTTCTCTATTTCGATATATCCTTATGTTGCCTTTATAGCTATAAAGATGCATATCAAGTGTATCCGATACCTCATCAAAAAGATTCTCTATATTATTTCCTAAAATCTCCTCTGGAGTATTCCCAGAATAAGAGTTATCTTTGCTTCCATCTATGGAATATGCATCGATTTTTATTTGATGGGCTACCTCTAGGAGATCAACGCCTTCCTGATAAGAGATATGAAAATGTTTACTCTCAAAATTATCAGTTAGTCCAGAGGCCTGAGATAACGGCAACACAGAGAAAATTATGCCTAAAAATAATATTACAATGGTTCGGCTGCAGAAACTACTTTTCATGTTTTAAAATAATTTATTTCTTCATTAATTTTCTTAAGATTATTAATTAATTTCTCTTTATCTTGCTTTTCTATATCTAAACTTTTTACCTTACTCTCTAAATCATTAATTTCTGATTTAAGACTAGATAGAGATTCTCTTAACTTTGACTTAGCGCTGTTTAATATGTCTGCTACTTCCTTTAGCTGATCATACTTGCGGATATTAAATGTAGAGCTTACATCTCCTTCTTTGACTAATTCTAACTCTTTCTTAAACCTATACAGAGGCCCAGCTATTTTATGGGAAAACAAGAGAGTAAGAATTACAGCAAAAAATCCTATTATTACAGTAACAATGATAACGGTTTGAATGAGAATAGGTAAAAGGAAATCCGCTGTAGACTTAACAACAGCTTCTGTATCTTCAAAAACTACGGTAGTACTCTTAGAAGAAAAAAAGTAAAGTAATGCCGTTATAATAATAGAGCTTAAAATAACAAGCAAACAGAACTTAATTATAAACTTTACCTGAAATTCCTTGTCTATTAGAAAAATCCTTCTTTTATTTTTTTGGGCGTTCATATTCTTCCTCCTTAAATTACTTCAGTATTGCTTCCCTATCGATTTTTATTTCTGCGCTTTCCTCTAACTTCTCTATCCAGTTGCGAAAGGCCTCAGTTTGCTTCTCACGGAAAACCTGCCATTTTACTCTACTATAGCATTCCTCAAGCGGTTCATCTATCAGTCCTTTTTCCTTCATAACAGAATATCTCTGCTTTACCTCTCTATCGGAAACTTTAACTTTAGAACCGACTTCTTGTGATTTTATACCCACAATTTCATTAAAAAGTAATTGTTCATAATATCCCTGGAGTCTTTTGAGAAATTCTTCACTCTTATAAAGCCCTCTCTTCTCAGCCTCCTGAAGTATGAGTTTTTTGCTTATGAGGTTTTCTAAAACTTTTTCCTTGGCCTCTTTGCCAGCGCCATAAATATTTACTTCATTAAAATAATCCTCGAATTCTTGCTCGGTCATAGTAAAATCATTGACCTTAATAGCGTATTCCTCCCTCGTCATATAATTTTTAATTGCGTAAGAGGCTATTAATAAAAGAATTATAATAATTGTAATTGAAATAAGTTTTTTCATATGTTATCACTCCTTTTTGCTTTTTTTATAAATCTTATATGTCAATAGTTTACCATATAAATTAATAAAATCCAATAAAATACCCGCCTTAAAGGCGGGTATTTAAATTAAAACCTAACTTAGTTATTTATTAAGTTTAATAATTACAGTTGGCTCTGTTTTGTTTTTTTGATTTCTTCCTCAAACCAGGAGAAGAAACTACCTTCTTTTAATTGTAGTTGCCCCTCAATAAACTTATACATATCTTCACTCATTGAATAACCTTCAAAGGCGCCGACATCAACCGGGGTAACCGGATGATAGCCGTATATAACTCCGCTATTAATAGCGAGATTCATTGGGTGAACTCTGGAAATAGCCAATATTTCCTGAACAGGCCAGATTGCTCTACCACTATAATCTGTTAGATTAGGTAACGGTAAATCAGGCCAGATTTCTGTTGTATTGAAGAATACATACCCTGGAGGATTAAATACTAACGAACCTGGGAACGAAGAAGTTGGAGGAATTAAAACTATATTGGCTGTGGGGTCACCTGCATATGTTCCGGTATAAGTTGCAGAACCTAAAACTGTACCTGTGATATTACTGCTTACAGGCTCGTAGGAACCGCTCCAAGGAGTAATAGAGCCATCCACATTAGGTAAAGCAGTAGCGCCTGCAGTAATTATCAAGTTTCCACCAACATCTACATTTACTGGACCATATCCAGAAGAAGGATAACCAGCGATTGTTCCAACAACACCATTGGGCGCAGTAAGATATGTATCTAATAGTGATACGACATGCGGACCAGAACCCTTAGCAAGTATTGAACCGAGAGCTGAAGTTATGTCCACATCTCCAGAAGTAGAAGTAACGGAAACATCATCTATTGTAATATCTCCAGCAGTCTCTGCTATAGCTACATCAGAACCGGTTATGCCAGATAATAATCCTACATTGCCAATTGTTAAACCGCCGGCATTAGTGTTTACGATTTCTATTCCATCACCAGCACTTGCAGCTAAAGTATTAACTTCTGTCTCTATTGGATTACCAACTCCAATACCATCAGTTGCACTCATAGCTAAGCCGTCTGCAACAACATCTACTGAATCGTCTGTATCATCATCTACAATTGAACCTGTAGCTGCTGTAAGTATTGAATCTCCTGCTGACTCTATATATCCTAATGTTAAATCAGAATTAACTGTTATTATTACGTCATCACCCTTGTTTATAACGCTCTGGGCTAATAAATTACCATCATTCTCTATTTCAATATTTTCACTTGTTGTGTTATCAGCTATTAAAGTATTAACTGCTGTCTCTAAGGCATTACCTGAACCAATGCCGTCTACAGCTGAGAGGATTAAGTTATTAGCAGTTATATCATTATCGTCTGTAGGACTGTCATTATCAACTATTGCTCCATAGTTTGAGGTAATAGTTACGTTGCCATCTGTTGTTGTGCCAGAGGCATCAAGCAGAGTTAAGAGTATATTGTCTCGGGCTGTAAGGGTGATATTGCCACCTGTAGCTACAGAAGCACCTGAGACTACCTTGGCTGTGCCATTCTGGGTTATACTGCCCCAACTATCTGAATCATCATAAGCAGCAGTTATATCTACCGTGCCACCACTGGTCTTAATTGTTGTGTCCGTTGCCTGGATTATATCATCCCCTGCTCTTAAAATAATATCTCCACTGTTTGAAGTTATATTCGCATTTACTGTTATTTTATCAGCATAAGTACCGGGGTCATTTGTCTCTAAAGCATCTAAGGTGATGTTGCCTTTCGCAACGACATCATCAGTTACGGTCAAAGGAGAAGTAGCCGAGATAATTACCTGACCAGCATTATTCTTTACGGCATAGCTCCAACCAGGTAAATCAACCAGTTCTAAGGCGCCGTTATTAGCAATAATTATATCATTTGCACTCTGGTTATGGGCAAACAGACGGGCTACTTCAGTGTTGAGGTTAATACCCTGGTCAGCATA
>CAZKQD010000047.1:0-6846 GCA_964554835.1 uncultured Planctomycetia bacterium
AATGTTCTTCCGTGAAAAGAATCTTTCATACTTATTATTTGGTATCTTTTTGGATTTCCATATTTTCTGGCCAATTTAATGGCCGATTCGACGGCCTCCGCTCCAGAATTTGCAAAAAAAACTTTTCCTTTAAATGAATTTCTTATTATCTCCTTAGCTAATTTTGCCTGAAGTTCATTATAATAATTGTTGGAGACATGGATTATTTTATTCAGTTGGTTCTTTATGTATCCTGTAACCTCGGGATGACAGTGTCCTATGGTGCTAACTGCCCAACCCGGGAAAAAATCAAGATATTTTTTATCATTTTCATCCCAGACATACTTACCTTTGCCTTTTTTTATAACAATAGGTACTTTTGTATATGTGGGCATTATATACTTTTGATACTCTTTTATTATATTTTGTGTTGACATCTCTTTTATTTACCCATCTCTAATGGGGTTTACCCTTTGCCTGTTTGACTAAAATAGGCATAAGTTCTATGCCGCTTATTAAACCCAATGCTCCATTTTTACAAATCTCTTCGCTAAATTTTTCACTCTTATCTTTATCAACTTCATCACCGACAATTAAAAGTGGCACCGGTGTATCTGTATGAGCCTTTTTATTACAACTTGTGGTATGATCCGCCGTTACAGTTAAAACGAATTCATCTAAATTTATATTTCCCAATAGTGGTCCAAAAAATGCTTTATCAATTATTTCAATGATTTCTTTCTTTTTTTTATAATCTCCATCATGTGCCGGTTCATCTGGACCTTTAATGTGGATATATAAACCATCAAATTTAGGAATTGTCTCTAAAATCTTTTCAACCCAAAGATTATAAGTTTTACTTAAATTTTCTGCCTTAGGTGATTCAATTGACGTCATCCCGGTAAGCATAACAATTCCCTTCTCAACCGGCATCTCAACAAAACAACCAAAGTCTAAGCCAAATCTCTCGTTCATGCTGGGCATTTTAGGTAATCTGTCTCCTGCATCTCTTGTTAAGATGACATTTGCAGGTAAATCTCCTCTTTCAATTCTTTTTCTGTTAACCTCTGATTCATTTAATACTTTTATACTTTTTTCAATAAATTCGTTTGTTAATAAAGCTGCTTTTTTGGCTGCTTCATCATTCTCATATCCTGGCTCTGGCTTACATTCCTGCAGTCTCATTTCATATTTTTCTTTTGCAACACCAAATGGTCCTTCTTTTGCGTAAGCAGGGTCTGTATTAGTTACACAACTCGATAGCTTGGGGTCCTCTGTCCTTATAACTAAAACTCCTCTGTGGCCTATTGTGCTCTTAAATTCAAAGGTTGCCGGGACACTCGTTAGCTTTACCTTTAAGTTTATCTCATCGCTTAATGATTTAGCTTCATCTGTCTTAAGATTCCTTCCAACTCGTCTATCCTTTAAATTTCTACCCTCACCCAGGGTAGCGAAATTAACCCTATAAGCTAAGTCTCCATCATTTACATCTAAACCTACTGCTAATGATTCAAGTGGTCCCCTTCCTGTGTAATACTTCTTTGCATCATAACCTAAAATACTTATTACAGCTATGTCTGACTCAGGAGCTATACCTTTTCCTACCGTATACATAAGGCCGGTTTGACCCATTTTTGCTAACCTATCCATATTAGGCGTGTAGCTTGCATCAAGCGGTGTCCTATTTTGAAACTCTGGAATTGCATCATCTCCTAAACCGTCTAATACGATGTAGAGAATTTTTTTCATCTTTTACTCCCCTGTTTATATTAAATTCTAAGTCCAATATCAAGCTTCAGGCTTTAAGTTTGCAGCTTGTGACTTAGGACTTTGGACTTAGGACTTATCTCTGATTATCTCTGTTCCTATGCCTTTATCTGTAAAAATTTCTAAGAGTAACGAATGGGGAATTCTACCATCTATTATGTGAGTTTTTCTAATACCTGCTTTTAAAGCTACAATGCAAGCTTTTACTTTTGGTAGCATTCCTCCTGTTATAATATTTCTTTTTATTAAATCCTTTATTTCTTTAATGCTTAAAGTTGAAATTAATGAATTCTCATCACTTTCATCTCTCATTATCCCTTTAATATTAGTTAAAAGCACCAATTTTTCTGCATCTAAAGATATAGCAATCTGACTGCTCGCCTGATCAGCATTAACATTAAAAATTTCTTTTTTATTGTTAACAGCCACAGGGTAAATTACGGGTATCTTTCCTTGATTAAGTACTTTTTTTATGGCTTTTGGATTTATTGATTCAATTTCACCAACATAGCCAAATTTTTTCTTTTTTAATGGCTTTTGTTTTTTTAATTTAATCATCATCTTGTCTTTTCCGCTTAAAGTAGTGGCTTTAGCGCCTAATTTTTTTATTTCACTAACAATTTTTTTATTCAATTTAGATAGAGTTTTATCAACTATCTGCATGGTGTCCTCATCGGTTACTCTGTGTCCGTCAATAAACTCAGATTTTTTACCCAACTTGTGCATCTTTTTATTAATAAACGGGCTTCCTCCGTGAATAAGTACCGGCTTCATGCCAACATAACTCATAAAAACTATGTTTTCTAAGGTGCTTAGTCTTCTTGCTTCATCTTCCATAGCAGCTCCACCATATTTTATAACCACAATCTTTTTATTAAATCTTTGAATATATGGTAGGGCTTCAATCAAAACATCGGCTTTCTTAATAAATTTCTCCATATCTTAAGTCCTGTAATTGGCATTAATGTATATATATTCAGGCGTTAAATCAGAAGTTAAAACTAAAACTCCTTCTTTGCCTATATGTAAATTAATAATTATATCTATTTTCTTCTTTTTAAAAATATTTTTTAACCTTTTCTTGTTATATATTTCAGGCTCAAGATTTTTAAATACTGTCACACCATCAAAAGATATCTCTATTTTTTCTGGATCAAGATTTACATCGGATGAGCCTACACATGATACAACTCTTCCCCAATTCGGATCTTCTCCATAGGCAGCAGTCTTGATAAGATTAGAATTGGCAATAGAGAACGCTAATTTTTTAGCTTCTTGATATGTTTTTGCGCCCTTTACATTAACCCTTATAACTTTCGTTGAGCCTTCTGCATTTTCAATCAGCATCTCAGATAATTTAAATAAAACTAAAGTTAGAGCTTCCGAAAATTTCAAATAAGATTTACATTTTAAATCAACTGCTTTGTTTTTAGCCAGCCCATTAGCTAAAACAATCACAGTATCATTTGGGCTCATCTCTCCCTCAACACTTATAAGGTTCAATGTCTTATCAACACTTAACTTTAATGCTTTCTTTAGGGCTCTTTTTCTAATATTCGCATCTGTTGTTATAAAACAAAGTGTAGTTGCCATATTAGGATGAATCATACCAGCTCCTTTAATACATCCTGAAATTAAAACATTTTTATTCTCTATTTTAATCTTAACTGTTATCTGCTTTGCTCTTTTATCAGTTGTTAATATAGATTGAGCAAATTCACTTTTATCTCTTTTTAGATTTTTAATGAGTTCGCCTATCTTCTTCTCAATTTTTTTAACCGGAAGCGGCTTTCCGATAAGACCTGTTGAGCTAATCAGTATTGATTTTTCATCTAATTTAAGATGTTCAGACGTTTTTTTTATCACAGACATTGCATCCATTAAACCTCTTTTTCCATTATAGCAGTTAGCGTTGCCACTATTTACTAATACTGCTTGTATTCTGCCTTTGTTAAGATGATCTTTATCTATATCAATATGCGGCGCATATAATTTATTTGTCGTAAATACCCCGGCTGCAACTGCGGGCACTTGAGAATATAATAATCCAAGGTCTAATTTTCTTCTTTTTATGCCACAATGAATGCCAGCAGCTTTAAATCCTAAAGGCGAAGTTATGCTACCTGATATTATCTTCATCTTAAAATAACCCTTCTTCCTGCTTAAATCCACACATAATATTCATATTCTCAACTGCCTGACCGCTTGCTCCCTTTAATAGATTATCAATAGCGCCTACAATGATAATAAGACCTTTATCTTCGTTTACAATAATGCCTAAATGACAGTAGTTAGTATAAGCAACATCTTTAATCTCAGGAAGCCTGTCTTTATCAAGGACCTTAACAAAGGGGGCTTCCTTATAAAATTCCTTGTATAGACTCAATATTTCCTGTTGTTTGACTATTTCTTTATATTGTATATAACAAGTTGCAAGTATCCCTCTATTTAAAGGCACCATATGGGAAGTAAATACTATCTTAATATCCTTATTAGCTATATTTGAGAGTTCCTGGTTAATCTCTGGTATATGCTGATGTTTATCAATCTTATAGGCCTTGATGTTCTCATTAATTTCTGCAAAATGAAGATCAACACTTGCTCTTCTGCCTGCTCCTGTTATTCCTGATTTAGCATCAATTATTATCTCAGATAAACCGAGATTATCCTCTGCTACCAAAGGCAGGCAACAAAGAAGCGATACTGTTGAATAACATCCGGGGTTAGCAATTAATTTTGCCTTTTTAATCTTATCTTTATAAACTTCAGGCAATCCGTAAATACTCTTTGCTAAATTTTCCTTATCTTTATGATGCTCTCCATACCATTTGTTATAAACGGTGGCATCTTTTAATCTATAGTCAGCGCTTAAATCAATAACCTTTTTCTCTTTTTTTAAAAAAGCGTCTGCATACTGCATTGAAACTCCATGAGGTAAAGCTAAGAAGACGAGATCGGTTTCATCGCTTACTTCCTCAATATCCAAGTCTTTACATATAAGATCACACTTTCCAATGAATTTATTAAAGATACTTGAGTATTTCTTCTCTTTTTCAATTTTGGCAGTTAGAGAAGTAAGTTTAATCTTTGAATGATTAAGAAGAATTTTTACTAATTCTTCACCAGTATAACCGGTGGCGCCAACCACTCCTACTTTTAACATTTCTTTCCCTTTTTTAATGAGCACATAATTTACAGAGTTCAAAAGAACGAGGTAAATTATATGTGCGAATTAAACCCTTGGCATCTGTGATGTCAAGGGTGAATTCGGACAGAGACTTACGTTCCATAAGTCTCGTCCTCATTCAAATTATAAAATAAAAAGCCTACCTCGTCAAGATTTTTTATTTTTACGACTTGATGAGATAGGCACGCTTTTAAAAACTAAGTCTATACTAATTGTATCTTATCTATTATTATTATCGTTTTGAGAATTGGAATTTCTTTCGCGCCTTCTTCTGGCCGTATTTCTTGCGCTCTTTCTCGCGCGGATCACGGGCCAGGAGGCCTTTTTTCTTTAAAACATCCCTTAAGGTTTCATTTTCACCAACCAAAGCTCTAGCTATACCAAGTTTAACAGCATCAGCTTGACCTGTTTGTCCTCCACCATTAGCATTCACTTTAACATCATATTTATTTAGCATATTAGTTACAATAAGAGGTTCTTTAACACTATCTTGATGCGGTTTTAAGACAAAATAATCCTTTAGGTTCTTTTTGTTTATCTCTATATTGCCAGAACCTTCTTTTAGCATTACTCTACATGTAGCTGTTTTTCTTCTTCCAGTATATATTTTTCTTTTAGTTTGAGTCTTAACCAAAATCTCTCTCCTGAATAATTAAATTTCTATTGATTTAGGCTGTTGTGCCTGATGCGGATAATTTTCATCCTTATAAATTTTCAATCTTGATATCATACGCGATGCAAGTTTATTTTTAGGCAACATTCTCTCTATCGCTAATCTAATTACACGCTCCGGGTGTCTTTCCTTCATTGTCTTTAATGGTATTTCTTTTAATCCACCGGGATAACCTGAGTATCTTTTGTATTTTTTTTGCTCTAATTTCTTTCCGGTAGTTACTATTTTATCTGCATTTACAACAATTACCTCATCTCCCATATCCATATATGGCGTATAATCTGGTTTATGTTTGCCTTGTAAGTATACTGCTATTTTTGACGCAAGCCGTCCTAAAATTTTACCCTTAGCATCAACAATATACCAGTTTCTTTTAATATCTTCTTGTTTTGGAGTATATGTTTTACTTGTTTTCATGGCTATGGCACTCAATATTCAAATTTAGTAATTACTTAAGTTATCATACGTTTATGAGCTTGTCAAGCGTTTTTATTATCTTGTTAATATTTAACTTGCATCAAAAATAACCCTTTTGAAGATGCTGTCGGGCCAGCTTTTGTTCTGTTTTTAGCATTCAATATTTTGCGCATACTACCGGCAGGAAATCTCCCTCTTGCTATCTCTATTAAGGTCCCAATTATATTCCTCACCATATTGTATAAAAAGCCATCTGCTTCAATGTCTATAAAGATATATCTTCCTTTTTTTCTTAAACTTATGTTTTTAATAGTGCGTACAGTATCTTTTGCTTTTCTTCTTGAGCCTTGAAATGATTTAAAATCGTGCTTCCCAATTAATGTCTTAGCTTCCTTTTTCATAAGATTTATATCTAATTTATACGAAACGTAGGTAAAATAAAACCTATCGAAACAAGACATAAAACCTTGACATATTTGATATCTATAAATTTTACTCTTTGCGCTGAATCTTGAATGAAAATCATCTGGTAGGTTATCTATCTTTTTTATTACAATATCTTCTGGCAAGTTAGAGTTTATGGCTTTTTTTAATTTTTGGAGAGGGATTTCAGATTTTATACTAACATTAGCTACTTGCCCTTTTGCATGAACGCCTGCATCTGTTCTGCCTGAAGCTATAACCTTAACTTTTTCCTGTACAATTTTAGCTAAGGTTTTTTCTAATACCCCTTGAATAGTCTTTTTTTCTTCTTTATTTTCTTTCTTGGGACTTCTTTGTATCTGCCAGCCAGAATAATTTCTGCCGTCATACTCAATGATTA
>CAZKQD010000048.1:0-6772 GCA_964554835.1 uncultured Planctomycetia bacterium
TATGAATAAGATGGATATAGTCGAAAAAAGTCAACTTAAAAAAGAAATATCCGATTTTAAAGCAGGGGATACAGTTAAAGTCTATGTGAGAATTAAAGAAGATGATAAGGAGCGCATTCAGGTCTTTGAGGGTATTGTCTTGGGTGTTAAAGGAAAAGGGCCGGGTAGAAGCTTTACAGTAAGAAAAATTTCATACGGAGTGGGAGTTGAGAGGACATTTCCTTTACATTCACCCATAATTGAGAAAATAGAAGTGGTAAAGAAAGGTAAAGTAAAAAGAGCAAAACTTTTTTACTTAAGAGGTAGATCAAGCAAGCAATTTAAAGTGAATGAGGCTTAGACTTATGTTTGCTTCGCTCCATAAGTTGTGTCGTCATTAAAGGAGTATTACATGCTTTCTGATATAGAGATTGCCCATAAAATTCCACTTAAACATATAAGAGAAATAGCCGAAGTTCTTGGCATTCAGGAGGACGAATTAGAATTTTATGGTAAATACAAAGCTAAAATCAATCTTTCAATTTTAGAAAGACTAAAAGATAAACCACAGGGTAAATATATTGATGTAACTGCTATTACTCCTACTCCTTTAGGAGAAGGTAAGACAATAACAACTATCGGACTAGGTTTAGGATTAAATAGAATAGGCAAGAAAGCTATATCTTGCATAAGAGAACCCTCTTTGGGTCTTGTTTTTGGCATAAAAGGAGGGGCTGCAGGTGGAGGATATTCTCAAGTTTTACCTATGGAGGATGTCAATCTACATTTAACTGGTGATCACCATGCTGTCTCAATTGCGCACAATCTACTAGCTGCCTTCTTAGATAACTCTATATTTAAAAAGAACCCCTTAAATATTGACCCCTTTACAGTAAATATAAGAAGGGTTATTGATGTTAATGATAGATTTTTGAGGAAGGTAATTACAGGATTAGGTGGTAGAAAGAATGGCTTTCCTAAAGAGTCTGGTTTTGATATAACATCCTGTAGCGAAGTTATGGCAATTTTAGCCTTAAGTTCTGATATGCAAGATATGCGCAGGCGGCTATCTAATATTATTGTGGCCTTAACTCAAGATAAGAAACCGGTGACAGCCGAAGATTTAAAAGTAGCAGGCGCAATGGCAGTTATATTAAAAAAAGCTATTGAACCTAATCTCTTACAAACAACAGAAAATACCCCTTGTTTTATCCACACAGGTCCTTTTGCAAATATAGCTCATGGGAACAGTTCTATTATAGCTGATAAAATAGCGCTAAAACTGGGTGATTATTGTATAACTGAAAGTGGTTTTGGGGCTGATTGCGGGGCCGAAAAATTCTTTAATATAAAATGTTATTATAGCGGCCTTAGGCCGGATTGCGCAGTTATGGTAGGTTCGGTTAGGGCTCTTAAGATGCATAGTGGAGATTTTAAAGTTATAGCAGGTAGACCTCTTGATAAAGAATTACTTAAGAATAATCCCGATGCAGTAGAGCGTGGATGTTGTAATTTAGAAAAGCAGATAGAGAACATAAAACTTTTTGGTGTGCCGGTTGTGGTAGCTATAAATAGGTTTGAGACTGATACAGACCAAGAGATTGAAGTGATAAAAAGATGCGCAAAAGAAGCCGGAGCTGATGATGTAGCTGTTAGCGAAGTTTATAAAAAGGGCTCAGGAGGAGCTATTGAGCTGGCTAAAGCTGTTGAGAAGGCAACTGATAAACCTTCTAATTTTAGATTCTTATACAGGGAAGAAGATTCTATTAAGGAGAAAATAGAGACTATTGCTAAAAAGATATATGGAGCTTGCGATGTTGAATACAATAAGAAAACTCTGGGAAAAATTAAATTATATACCGAATTAGGATATAATAAATTACCAGTCTGTATAGCCAAGACGCATCTTTCACTTTCCCACAGGCCTTCATTAAAAGGAAGGCCTAAAGGTTTCACTCTGCCAGTTCGTGATGTAAAAATTTCAGGTGGAGCTGGTTTTATATATGTTCTTTGTGGAAAAATTAACACTATGCCCGGACTTCCAACAGAACCCGCTGGCCAAAAGATGGATATTGACGAGCAAGGAAACATTAGAGGATTATTTTAAATTAATGAAAAAATTTACTAACGGGACAATCAGAAAATACATAGATGACTTAGCAGCAAAAAAAGCCACACCAGGCGGAGGAAGCGTGGCTGCTTTAATTGCAGCTATGGGAGTAGGTTTAATTAGCATGGTATCCCAGTTTTCTAACAAAAATAAAGAAATAAAGAAAATTTTAAAGAACTCGTCCAGATTAAAAAAACAGTTAATTAAATTAGTTGACGATGATGTATTAGCTTATAATAAAGTCAAAGTTGCATACAGCAAACCCAAGAAGACTGAAAGTCAAAGAATAGTCCGAACGAAAACAATAGAGAAATCTTTAAAAGGTGCTCTGGGTGTTCCAAAACAAATTTCTCAATTAAGCTATAAGGGCTTAAGATTAGTTAAAAGGTTAACAAAAATAGGAAATAAGAATTTAATTTCAGATACAGCAATGAGCGCTCTTCTGCTTCATACATCTTTCCATTCAGCGCTTTATAATGTAAAAATAAATCTCAAAAATATAAAAGATGAAAAATTTAACCAGAGGATAAAGAAACAAATGCAATCAACTACTGAGAAAGTAGATACTCTTAATAAGGAAATTCTAAAAGGAGTAAATGAAGTATTATGAAAGCGCAAATTTTGAATGGTAAGCTTGTGGCTTTAAAAATTCAAAAGAGATTAAAACAAGAGATTCAACAATTACAAGTCAAATATCAAGCTCAACCTAAATTAGTATCTCTTCAAGTCAAAAACAATGAAGGAACTGATAGTTATATTAAAGTTCAAAAGGAGTTAGCTCATTCATTAGGTATAAGTTATAAATTGTATCTTTTAGATAAGGCCGCTGAAGATGAATTAATTAAAAAAATTAGAGATTTTAATAAAGACGAAAGCATTACAGCCGTTATTATTTTATTGCCTTTACCTGAGCAAATTCAAACATTACGAATTCTAAAAGAGGTATCTTGGAAGAAAGATGTAGAAGGTCTACATCCAACAAATTTAGGAAAATTACTTTATAGAAATTCCCGAATAGCCAAACATCATCATGATTATCATGATTTTGCAGTTCCATGTACAGTCAGTGCGGTTATGGAATTATTGAATTCTGCTGGATTGAAAACCGAAAGAGATTTTAAAGGAAAAGATATAGTTATTGTAGGGCATAGTGAAATTGTGGGTAAGCCCTTAGCTTCATTATTATTAGACAAACTTGCTACAGTAACTGTATGTCATGTAGGGACAAAAAATTTAAAAGAATATATAGAAAAAGCTGAAGTTTTAATTTCAGCAACAGGAAAACCAAATCTTATAAAAGGTAGATGGATTAAGAACGGAGCTATTGTTATTGATGTAGGTATGAGTAAAGTGGGCAATAAAATTACAGGAGATGTGGAATTTGAAGAGGCGAAAAAACATGCCTCTTTCATAACGCCGGTACCAGGAGGCGTTGGTCCTCTTACGGTAACCATGTTAATGAGTAATGTTGTTAAGTTATTTAAATTGCAGAAAAAATGATTAAGAAGATATCTGATATTCTAAAAGATAAAGAAAGAACGTATTCATTTGAGTTTTTTCCTCCAAAGACAGAAAGGGGAAGAAATAAACTATTTAAGACCATTGAGAAACTCAAGGAGTTTAATCCTGATTTTGTTTCGGTTACTTACGGCACAGGTGGTGGTGAAAAAGAACTTACTATGAACATAGTAGATGCAATTCAGAAGCGTTTTGGTGTACCTGCTATGCACCACCTGACCTGCATTGATCACAGTGTTGATAAACTCAAGTCCATACTGGAACAAATGCAGAGTAAAGAAATTCGAAACGTTTTGGCTTTATATGGCGATATTCCAGAAGGTATTGATAATTTCAAACAACCTCCTGAGTTACTAAGTTATTGTTTTCAACTTTGTCAATTATTGAGATCGTATGATGATTTCTTTAGTGTTGGTGTTGCTGGTTTTCCCGAAGGACACGTTGATGCTCCTGATAAAGAAACAGATCTAAAATATTTAAAAATTAAACTTGATTCAGGAGGACAATTTGTAATAACTCAATTTTTCTTCGATAACGCTGATTATTTTGATTATGTAGAAAGAGCTAGAGATATGGGTATAACTCAAAAGATTATTCCTGGAGTTTTACCTATAACTAACTATAAAAAACTACTTGAAATTAGTGAGCGATGCGGGGCAACAGTTACAGAAAAGGTTCATAAAATCTTCAAACCTTTAGCTAATGATAAAGAAGCAACATATAAGAAAGGGATTGATTTTGCAGTTAAACAGTGCAGAGGACTTCTCGAAGGTGGAGCTTGTGGGCTGCATTTTTTTACATTTAATAAGGTTGATCCGACAAGAGAAATTTTAAATCAAATAAAGCCCAAACTTACAGAGTAAAGCGTCCGCCTAAGGCGGATTTAATTCCGACATATAAGTTATCTCACCCTTTGGGCTCCATAACTTGTGTCGTCATTAAAGAGGTAAAGAAGATGCAAAAAGATAAAGTTACAATACCTATTCTCCATCAAATGAAACAAGAAGGTCAAAAGATTACAATGCTTACCGCCTATGATTATCCCTTTGCTTTGTTAGTTGATAAAGCTAAGATTGAGATAGTCTTGGTTGGCGATTCTTTAGGAAATGTTGTATTAGGTTATGAGTCAACTATAGGCGTTACTATGGATGAGATGCTCCATCATGCAAAGGCAGTAAAAAGAGCGGTAAAAAGAGCATTTTTGATAGGCGATATGCCCTTTATGTCTTATAATGTAAATACAGAGAAAGCTATAGAAAATGCTGGGAGATTCTTAAAAGAAGCGGGGTGCGAGGCAGTTAAACTAGAAGGTGGCCTTGAAGTAGCCGAGACGGTTTCTTGCATTGTGAAAGCTGGAATTTCCGTATTAGGCCATATAGGCCTTACGCCTCAGACGGTCTCAAAACTTGGTGGATATAAAGTGCAGGGTAAAGAAGCAAAGAAAGCAAAAAAAATGATAAATTCGGCTAAAAAATTAGAGGAAGCAGGCTGTTTCGCGCTTATATTAGAATGCATACCAGAAACCTTAGCCAAAATTATTACCAGCGAACTAAATATTCCTACAATTGGTATTGGCGCAGGTCCCCATTGTGATGGCCAAGTATTAGTGGTTCATGACTTGCTTGGAATGTCAGCTGGATTTAAGCCCAAATTTGTAAAAAATTATGCAAATTTATCTAAAGATATAACATCTGCCATTGAGAGTTTTAAAAAAGAAGTAAAAGAAAATAAATTCCCTTCACGAGAGTATTCTTTCCACATGAAAGAAGAAGAAATTAGAAAGATAAAACGAAAATAGCAAAAGAGGGTAAAGTGAGTATTAAAAAAGTTTTCCTCGGAGCTACAAGGCAAAATGACGGTAAGACAGCCATTAGTTTAGGCTTAATTTGCGCTCTGTCTAAGAAGGTACATAATATTGGTTTTATAAAACCTGTGGGTCAAAGGTATCTTTTAGAGAAGGGTCAGAAGGTTGACGAGGACTCTCTTTTGATTAAAAGGGTTTGTAACTTAGATGGTAATTTAAAAGACATGTCTCCTGTTGCTGTTGAGAGAGGTTTTACTGAAGGGTATATATTAGAGTCTAAAAAGCAAATCCTGATGAAACTAATTAAGGATTCCTTTAAGAAAGTCTCTCAAAACAAAGAATTAGTTGTTATTGAAGGGACAGGTCATGCTGGGGTGGGGAGCGTATTTGATTTATCAAATGCTCGGGTGGCTAACTTACTTAATACCAAAGTAGTTATAATCTCAGAGGGCGGTATTGGACGTCCGATTGATGAGATATGCTTAAATAAAGCTCTCTATGATAAAGAAAAAGTAGAAGTAGCGGGCGTCATAATTAATAAGGTATTATCTCGGAAATATAAAAAAATAAATCGCTTAATTAGATTAGGATTAAAAAGAAAAGGATTGAAGGTATTCGGAGTCATTCCTTATTATAAAATTTTATCTAAGCCAACTGTTAGTCAGATTTTAGAAGAGGAAAGTTCTATGAAACTTCTTTGTGGAAAGAAGAGATTAGGAATAGCAGTAGATAAAGTGATAGTAGGCGCTATGGAACCCCATGAAGCATTAAATTACATATCCAATAATAGCTTAGTAATTACACCGGGAGACAGAGAAGATATTATGCTAACTTGTATGAGTTCTCATTTAGCTGCTGATCAGACCGGAGTTAATATATCAGGAATCATTTTAACGGGTGGAATAAAACCTCATAAGAGCGTTATAAACTTAATAAGAAAATCCGGCATTCCTGTTCTTTTAGCTAAAGAAGATACTTATTCTGTTACTTCTAAAATTCATGATTTAATTATTAAAGTGAAACCAAATGATAAACAGAAAGCTGAAATAATAAAAAAGATGGTTGAAAATCACGTCGATTTAGATATGCTTTATGATTCTCTATAATGTATTTTTGCAGGAGGTTTAATAAGAGAATAAAAACCCGCTTTAAAAAAGCGGGTTTTTATTATTATTCATTTTTTATATTAAAATTTTAATCTTTTTTCTTTTTAGCTTTTTTCTTAGCTTTCTTTTTCTTTACCACCTTATACACCTCCTCTCTTAAAATAAAACTGACTTTTAAAAACTCTATAAAGATTATACACTATAAATTAAAAAAATTCAAGATTTTCGAGATTTTTTTTTGACAAACTATTTTTG
>CAZKQD010000049.1:0-5528 GCA_964554835.1 uncultured Planctomycetia bacterium
CAAGATATATCTTGAATTTGATAACGAGAAAAAAGGTAAATACGGACGCACTTTAGCCTATGTCTACTTAGAAGATGGCCGCATGGTAAATGAGGAATTACTTAAGCGGGGATATGCTTATGTTTTAAGAAGGTTTCCATTTAAGAAAAAACAGGAATTTCTAATGTTGCAAGAGGATGCCCGCAAGGAGAATAGAGGTCTTTGGTCTTTGAATTTAAGCTATGGACGTCTTGCAAATATAGCTACAAAATTCGATACATTAACAGAAGAAGGCAAAAGAAAATTTGATAGACAGCTTGATAAACTATTAGAAAGATATAATAAAAAAGAACCAGATAAATAAGATATTACAGGAGGATTACAAATGGGTTTAAATAAAGAATTTTATAAGAGGGTCGGATTTGTATTTATTGGCATAATTGCAGTTTTGATTGTAGCCAGATACACTCTTTTTTCAACAGTTCCAACACTAAGTCCCACACCAAGTGGGTCATTTTCATATAAAGAAGCAGATAAAGTTATAAATTGGAAGGATGCTGATAAATACATAGGCAGATATATAACAGTTGAAGGCAGAGTGGTAAGAACATATAATTCAGGTAAAGCCTGTTTCTTAAATTTTCATTCTGATTATAGGAGATATTTTACCGCAGTAATTTTCGGATCTGATTTTAATAAATTTCCAAAAAGTCCTGAAGAATATTATAAAAGTAAGAAGGTACAAGTAACTGGCACAATCAAAGAATATAAAGGAAGTCCTGAAATTATTTTAAATTCACCCTCACAGATTAAAGTCCTATATCCGAAGTCCGAAGTCCGAAGTCAGAAAACAGAAGACAGAGAGTAGAGGGCAAATGATGAATAGGCGGGGAATACTGTGGTTAATTATTAGCTTGGTAGCTATTTTATATTTGGTAGTTGATTCTAATATTTATGCTCAGAAGATTAGAAAACCGGCTGCAATTTGTATCTTTTCATGAATTGGTTCATAAAGGAGAACATTCTGTTGAGGTGCAGGTTCCTTTTCAACAGATAGAGTAGTTGGATATGCAAGTATTGCTATTTTAAAAGATAAGGGAGGACCCAATGCTATGTTAAGTGTTAAGGATAAAAAGAAACTGCTTAAAATTGCACGAGAATCTATCAGAAGTTATTTAGAAAATAGAGAAAGGCTATCATTTGATATAGAAGAAAAAGAGTTAAGGCAGAAAAGAGGCGCTTTCGTGACTCTTAATATTAATGGGCGCTTAAGGGGATGTATAGGAAGGATAATTGCAGATAAGTCTCTATATGAAACTATAAGCCAGATGGCTATACAGGCTGCCTTTTATGACCCCCGTTTTCCGCAATTGAGAGAAGAAGAGTTTAAAAATGTAGAGATTGAAATTTCTATACTTTCAGAACTTAAAAAAATAGAAGATATAAAAGGAATAAAAGTGGGCATAGATGGTATCCTAATTAAAAAAGGATATCATCAAGGCTTACTTCTTCCTCAGGTAGCAACTGAATACAGCTGGGATAGGAAGACATTTTTAGAACACACCTGTTTAAAAGCAAATCTTAATAAGGATGACTGGGACGATAAAGATACAGAGATTTATATTTTTAGCGCAGAGGTTTTTTCAGAAGGCGAGCTGAAAAATGAGTAGATTTTATTCTTCGCCTGATAACATAAAAGAAGAACACATTTACATAAAAGGAGATGAGGCGCATCATGTATATAAAGTTATGAGATTACGCCCTAATGATAAGGTGATTGTTTTTAATGGAACCACAAGAGAATATGAAGGAACCATTATTGAGGCCGATCGCAAGTTGATTAAAGTTGAAATAAATAAAATAAATGAAATACCCACTAAAAGAGAGTTGAATGTTTCTATTGCAGTGAGTCTTCCCAAGCGCAAAAAGATGGATCTGATAGTTCAAAAATGTACAGAATTAGGTGTAAAAGAAATCATTCCTATGAGAACTAAAAGAAGTGTAATTTCAATTGATAAAAAAAGAGAAGAGAAAAAGATAACCAGATGGAGCCAAATAGCAAAAGAAGCCGCTAAGCAATGCGGAAGAACTGGAATACCTAAGTTAAAATTATTAAAACTATACGATGAATTACTTAAAGAGGCTAAAAGTTATGATTATGTAATTATGCCCTGTCTCACTGAGAAAAATAAAAATTTGAGTAATTTTTTTAAAAGCGAAAAGATAAAAAAGAAGGATAAAATACTTGTAATTATTGGACCTGAAGGTGGTTTTAGTCAGGATGAAATAGATAAAGCAGAGAAAGAAAATTTCTTCTTAGTTTCTTTAGGTAGTAGAATTTTAAGAACTGAAACTGCGGCTATATATATGATGTCAGTATTAAGTTTTTATCTTGAGCGTTAAAGATGAAAAAGTATTTATTCAAAACTATAGGTTGTAAGACCAACCAGTATGAGACGCAACTTCTAAGAGAGCAATTTTCCGAAAATGGCTTTAAAGAAGCTCAAAACGATGAAATTCCTGAAGTGTGTCTTATAAATACCTGTACGGTTACAGAGAAATCTGATAAAAAATCAAAAAAGATTATAAAGAATATAATTAAAAGAAATCCTAAGTCTAAAATCATAGTTACAGGATGCGGAGTCAATAATCCATACAGTGGAATTAAAGATATAAAAGGAGTTGATTTATTTATTAGCAATGAGGACAAAGACAAGACTATCTCATTTATAAAGAAGAATTGTACAAGTTCAGTTGATACAATAAACGATTTTTTTAATAGAGATAGAGCTTTTGTCAAAATTCAGGATGGATGTGATAATTTCTGCTCATATTGTATTGTGCCTTATACCAGAGGTGCTCCCAGGAGCAGGGATGCTAATAAGGTAGAGCAAGAAGTGAAAGAACTCATAAGAGCAGGCTATAAAGAGATAGTCTTAACGGGAATACGCCTTGGTTTCTTTGGCAAAGATACAGGAGACAGTCTTATAGATTTAATCAATAGATTGGTCTCTTTAAAGGATTTAGACAGATTGAGATTAAGTTCGATAGAACCTAATGAAATTGGCAAGCCATTAATAGAAAGAATAAAAGATTCTGATAAAATTTGCAGACATCTTCATATTCCGATTCAATCAGGAGATGATGGAATTCTCAAACTTATGAATAGAGGGTATAAGATAAAATCCATAAGAATCTTAATTGAAACTTTGATAAAGGAAATTCCAGATATTGGAATTTCAGCAGATTTCATGGTTGGTTTTCCTGCAGAAAGTGATGATAATTTTAAAAATACACTTAAGTTAGTTCACGATTATGATTTTGTTAAAACTCATATTTTTAGCTATAGTGACAGAAGGGGCACAGCAGCTTATAACTTTGATAAAAAGGTAGCCAGAGAAACAAAGAAAGAAAGGGCATCTTTGTTAAAACAAGCTTCTTTAAAATCAGCTGGAAGGTTTAAAAAAAGATTTATAAACAGAATTTTAGATGTCTTAATAGAAAGACAGACCGATAAAAGAACTCATTTATTATGTGGTTACACTGATAATTATATAAGAACTCATATAACAAATGGCAAAGAAAGTTTCAAAAACAATATAATTCCTACCAAAATTACCTCTCTAAAAGGTGCAATTTCTTATTCCGAAGCTATTTAGCGACTTTTTTACCGGAAATTACCATTATTTAGAGCAAAACAGAGAAAACTGGCTCTCTTGACAAAATAGAATATATATGGTATATTTTCACTACTTGAGAAAGTAAATTTAGCATGAATATACTGAAAATAGCACTTAGTTATATAAATTGGGTAGATATATTTGTTGTAATTTGTTTAATTAGAATACTTTATATGGGTTACAGCCGGGGTTTTTCGGCTGAAATTCCCCGTTTTTTAAGTATAATTACTATTATTGTCCTAACTTACCATTATTATGGCAAATTAGGACAATTTTTATCTAAACATACCTTGTTTAACGAGGAGATAGCCGAGAATGTATCTTTTATTACTCTAGTTATAGGACTGGCTTTACTTTCTAAAGTTATGTGTTTTTTTATAAGAATGATAGTGAGGATTTCGGGACCTCCTACTTTTGAAGTAATAGGAGGGGTTATAATTAGTGTTTTAAGGGGTTTTTTGCTCGCTTCTTTGATATTAACATCGTTGCAATTTTTAAATATAACATATTTTCAAAAAAGCACTTATGAAAATTCTTTTCTTGGAGCCAAGGTGGCAAAATTGACTCCGATGACATTTAACTATTTTAACAAAATTATAAAGTAATAGAGATTATATGACGGATAAAAAGAAATTAATTATAGATTGCGATCCGGGAATAGATGATTCTCTTGCTTTGATGATGGCTTTAGCTTCAGAAGAGGTCGATGTAAAAGCCATTACAGCGGTCTTTGGCAATGCAGATACCGATAAGACATTTGAGAATATCTTAAAAGTTTTATCAGTATCCAGAGTGAGGAAGATGCCACCGGTAGGCAAGGGAGCTCAGAACTCTTTAAGTGGAAAGCCTTATAAGCCACGTTTTGTTCATGGAGTTGATGGTTTAGGTAATACTAATCTGGATAGACCCAAAATAGATGGAAAAATCGAAGATGCAAAAAATCTTATAATGCGCACTCTTTCTCAAGAGAAGATAGATACGATAGTAACCTTAGGCCCACTTACAAATATCGCAAGAGTTTTAATTGAAGGACCTGCAGTTGGGAAAAAGATAGGTCAGATAGTTTTAATGGGCGGGGCTGTTTATACCGCCGGTAATGCCACCAAAGATGCTGAATTTAATATATATCAAGATGCAGAAGCTGCTAAAGTGGTAATAAATAGTAAAATTCCCATAAAACTGGTGAGTTTAGATGCAACTAGGAAGATTTTATATACAAAGGATATAATAAATAAAATAAAACATAGAAAAGATTCTGATATTTCTAACTTTATTCAGCAGATGTTTAAATTCGCTCTTGATTATCATAAGAAATACAGGCAAAGAGATGGTATTTATCTTCCTGATGTTTTAGCGATGTGTGTTGTATTAGATGAAGAATTAGGAAGTTTTAAAGATTTGAGCGTGGATGTTGATATTGAAAAAGATATAGGAAAAACCTTTGTTAATCTCAAAGTTAAAAACGAGGTGAAATTTTTAGAGGAAGTAGATACCCATAAAGCAGTTAAGATTTTTATAGATAACATCAATAAATTAATTGGATAAAATGGAGGTATTATATGAAACTTAAGACTATATATGAAGTTATTGTAAAAGAGGGCATCGAGGCTGATCCCAGGGGAAAAGTTAAGGTTAAACAAGAACTTAAGAATAATAAGAGAAAATTTAATGAGTTAAAAAAAGAGGAAAAAGAAAAGTTTGATAAGGAAAGCTTAAAGAACCCCTATGCAGATACACGTATCCTTTATGGCAGTGAAAGTAAGGAAGTTAAAGGAATGCTCGTGGGAATAGATATTGGAGTTGAAGAGTTGCTTTTAGCTGATAGATTAGAGCAGATGGGCAAGATAATAGATTTAGTTATCTCGCATC
>CAZKQD010000049.1:5538-6220 GCA_964554835.1 uncultured Planctomycetia bacterium
GCTTATGCAGGTTTTTATAAGGTTATGGAAATGCAAGTTGATATTTTAGCTAAATTTGGTGTCTCTGAATCTCAAGCAGAAAATTTACTACAAGAGAGAATAGAAGAAGTATCCAGAAAAATTCTACCCGCAAATCATACCAGGGCATCTGATGCAGCGAAGCTCTTAGAAATTCCTTTTATGTGTTGCCATACACCGGCAGACAATCATGTGGTGGAATTCTTGCAGAAGACTTTTGATAATAAAAAACCAGATATTTTAGCTGATTTGATTGATATATTAGAGGATATCCCAGAATACAGACAAGCTTCAAAAAATAATGCTGGTCCAAGAATTTTTAATGGCAGAAAAGAAAGCAGATGTGGCAAAATTTTCGTAGATATGACCGGTGGCACAGAGGGATCTAAAGAAATCTTTGAAAAGATAGCCAATGCTGGCATTGGCACAATAGTATGTATGCATCTCTCAGAGGAGCATCTAAAAAAAGTCAAAGAGGCAAAAGTAAATGCAGTTATTGCAGGACATATGGCGAGCGATTCATTGGGAGTCAATCTTATATTAGATAAAATACAGAAAAAAGAGGAATTGAAAATTATCCCTTGTTCAGGCTTTATAAGAGTTAAGAGGTAAAGGTCATAGTTATGGCAGGTTACATTTCGCAAAATATATTAGATGAGATAAA
>CAZKQD010000050.1:0-6184 GCA_964554835.1 uncultured Planctomycetia bacterium
ACCTAAGGCAAATATTGAAGAAACAATAATAAATAATCTTAAATTCTTAGGTAATTCCTTGAAACTTAACTTAATAGGTCTTTCTTGTGGTTCTTCTTTCACAAACGCTTTTTTTTCTTTGACGAACAAAATAACAAATACTGCAATTATTCCCGGTATAAAAGCAAATAGAAAGATATTTCTATATCCTAAAACTGGAAGAAGTAAAAAAGCAAGAATTGCTCCTAAAATTGAACCAATGCCGTCCATAGCCCTGTGAAACCCATAAGCTTTACCCATGACGGCCTCATCACAAGATTCAGCCACAAGCGCGTCCCTTGGGGCAGTTCTTAGGCCTTTACCAATTCTTTCTATTACTCTGACAAAAAGAACAAAAAACCAAACATTAGCAAAAGCAAACAATGGTTTTGTAAGAGAAGATAGAGAGTAGCCAAATAAAATAAAAGGCTTCCTCTTTTTAATTTTATCCGACCAATAACCAGATACAACTTTAAATAAAGAAGCTGTTGTCTCCGCAGCGCCTTCAACAATACCCACCACATAAGCGCCAGCGCCTAAAACAGTAGTTAAGAATAAAGGAATTAATGGAAAGACCATCTGGCTTGAGAGATCAGTAAATAAACTTACTAATCCCAATATGAATATGTTCCTGGTAATACCTTCAAAGATTTTAATTTTTTTGTGTTCATTCATTTCAATAGTTATTTCTTTATTTCTGCCCAAAAGCCTGCTTTGTCATTAATTATACGGAAATTGGATATATTTGCTTTATATATAACCTCTTTTAACATATCGGGTGAACTGTAAGCTTTGGCATCCTCTCCCAGAGAATGGTCTCTTAAAGATTTCATCCTGTTTAATTCTTCCTCGGTGACATATCGTCCAAATCCACCACCGACAAAACCAATGCCTTCGGTCTTCAATACCCTGTAAATTTCCTTAAACACCCACACCTTATTTTCCCAACAATGATATGAACCTCTGCTGATTATGAAATCGGCGAAATCATTATCAAAAGGCAGATCATGGGCATCGCCCAGAACCGGGATTATCTTATCTGTCAATCGTTCTTTTTCAATGTTCATGCGCGCCACCTCCAATATGACCTTCTCCTTTTCCAGCGCATATATCCTCAACTTGGAATGTTTACATAACTCAATTGCAAAAACAGCCGTGCCACAGCCGACATCCACACATACACCTTCCAGAATACCATAATCCTCAATAATTTGTTTAACCGTAGAGACAACTGCCGGCATAAAGTTTTCTTTGACCTTTTTATCAAAACGCTTCGCTTCTAAAAGGTCCATTTCAGTATAATCAGCAGGAACACGTTCCTCAAACATAATCTTATATTCCTTATGCAATAGGTTTAATTATCTATCTTTTCAGAACTATATCGGCAAGCTAATAAAAATATCAAATCTGACAACCTATTTAAATAAACTAAAATATTCTTGTTTCTGAGCTTCTCCTTATTTCTTAAGGCCACTACTCTGCGTTCCAGGCGTCTGGCAACAGTACGACTAACATGCAATACTGAAGAAACTAAATTATCCCCGGCTAATACAAAATTTTTAAAAGGAAATCTTTTTTCTAATTTTTCTATTTTATCCTCTAAGTATTTTATATTATTAGAGGTAATTTTTCTTCTTTTTAAGTTTTTAGAACCCATCCCAGAAATCTGGTCTCCTATAGTAAATAAATCCTTTTGAATTCTTTCTAAAACATTTTCCCCAGTTTTATCTATAATTAAACTTTTAGCCATGCCCAAAAAAGAACAGAGCTCATCTATTGTCCCGACCACCTCAAGGTTTAAATCATCCTTAGGCAACTTATCACCAGAATATACGTAAGTGTATCCCTTATCCCCTTTCTTGGTAACAATACTTTGCTTTCTTTTCTTAAATGACATGCTCACCCAACCCACAGGCATGCTTTATTTCCTTCTCATACTCTGGGAAATAACTTTTAATTACTCTCAAGTTGAATTTTGAAAGAATCGATTCTTTCGATTCTCTTTCCAGCAGAAACTGGAAAGATTTCTTTATCAACTCTTCCTCGGTTATCTTGCCCCTGGTTAAGTTTTGATAATATTCATCATCCAGTTCTACGTTATGTTCTGTTTTGGAATTTTCCTCATCTACAATTACCAAAAATTCACCTCCATTCTTCTTTTCAACCTCAATCATTTTAAAGCCTCCTAATTTTTTATTAAGGATATCGCTTGTACGAATTTTATTAGAAATACATCCATAATAGTAATTGGCGCTATCCCTCCCATGGTAGTAGAAGTTAACCTCCCTTGCGGAATATCTGCATAAATGTAGCGATGCCACACTGCTGCGCCCCACTCTGGCCCAAAATTCTTTACTATTTTTCTAAACATTTTTTGCCCCCTCTCTTTTCTTGGTTTTAAAATTTAATATATAACCTTCATTATAATATTCATCGTGTAAAAGCCTTTTTGAAAATTTACGTTCGAAAATAAAATTTGCCTCCTCTACCTCCTCTGTAATCTTATCTAAATCAATATTAGCTAACTCCATTAAGGGATAATCCTCTTTGTGATGCTTAGGATAAAGAGAAAGAAACCCACTGGGCCTTAAAACCCTATAGACTTCATCATAAATTACCTTTCTATTTTTTAAATAATGAATAACATCATAACATAAAACTACATCTACAGAGTTATCTTCTAAAGATACCTTAGTATCTCCATTTATTAACTCTATATTTTTCAAGCCAAATCGTCTTACTGTCTCTTCTAATTCACGCAAAGCATCATTATCTTTATCAAAGGCATATACTTTACCATCCTTGCCTACTACTCTTGATGCAGGAATTGCATAATGACCCGAGCCTGAGCCAAAATCTAATACAGTTTGACCTATTTTGAGGCCAACTTCTTTCAAAAAAACCCTACCGTCTTTCTCTACCCATTTTTTAATCTTATCTTTCACAATCTTTCGCCTATTTCGGCCTAAAATATACCTTATTATCCCCTTCCCTTATATTTTTTAACTAATTCATTTTTATAACTCTCCCAAAGATTATTTTCTTTTTTATAGTGAATACGTAAAGTAACATCTCTAAAAACATCTACATCTATATAGAACTTATCTAATGAATGGGGCTTTTCAAATGTTACAATGTAGTGTTTGGTAATATTGGGAGTAATTTTAAAAGTGATAGGGGTCTCATCATTTACTTTAAGTTTCTTTTCCAACCCATCCTCAATATACATTGAAATCTCTTCATTCGCTGAATAACGCCTGTTAGCGGCGTGAGAAACGAAGGTATAAGAAGGCATCAAGACAACATCATAATCATTATTATTTGTATAATGGAACATAAACACCAAATATTCCTCAGCGTGTAAAAGTAAAGGTTTATACTTCCAATCAGAATAAAAAGTCCAGTCTATTTTTATCCCCTTATAAGTTATTCCTCCATTATTTTCCCTTGTATCTGTTATAAGATGTGCTTCTACTGGAATTTTTCCACTACTCCTTACCAAAAATAATGATAAACCAACGATAAAAGGTGTTAGAATAATTACTAAAGCTATAATTAAAGAACGAACCTTCATTTTTTTCCTCCTTTTTAATGCTGGGGATTTAAAAATGTCCCTCTCTGAAGCCACTTAACAGTTCCAAATACAATACTTATCCAAACTATAACCACCAATATATTTAATACTATCAACATTCCGTACAAAAAGCGACTCGCTACACATGCAGCTAAAAGACCTGTAGCAACAGTAAATGCCTCAAGAGGAAATGTATATGCCCACCAGCCAAACATAAAAGGATGGTCTTTCATCTTTACATAATGCGCAAAGAGTATTGCTACTAATCCCAACCACCAGAAGGAAAATCCCCACAAGACTGAAGCTATTATTTTAATTGACGAAAACATGGACATAAAATTTATCCCAAATAACGCCCCATGTGAAGCTTCAATAGCTTGAATAAATTTTATCAAGAAAATAACAATAATAGAAGCAGGCGCTATTCCTACCATAATTGTCGGGGCCAACCTGCCTTGAGGAATAGTATGATAGATATAACGATGCCATACAGCTGCCCCCACAAATAAAAAATTAAAAAATCCTACACCCAGAGCTACCATAGAAATTATAAATAATACTGGGGCTAAACTTGTATTTGCCCAGTAAACATCCATAGAGCAAGCTCCTAAAACAGGTATTATAAGATGAGAAACCGGGGGAATAAACCAGGAGAAATTGGCATGTTCTAAACGAATTTCCTTATGTAGAAATTGGATTCGCACTAATAAATATCCAAAGGTGAAAATTCCTATAGCACCTAAAAAGAAAAAAATTATACTTAAATGATAGGCAATTGATGGACCAAATAATATTGGTCCTAACTTATTAGTTCCTGTGCCGGCTAAAATAAAAGAAATAGGCATTGTTGGAAAAAAATTACCCCTAATAGGATCTTTTAAGTCTTTTTTGATTTCTTCAGGATACATAAAAAATCTAAGTGTCCATGGAATTAAAAATGCGATAAACATCACTGTGGTTAATAAATAAAAACCTACGCCTATATACAATAAAGGAGAAAATGGTCTTGCAACTTCAGAAGAGAGTTGCATGGTAATGCAAATAGCTGCAGTTCCCATAACTGCTGCACCCCATTCAGGGCCAAAATTCTTAACTATTTTTCTAAACATTTTTAGCCTCCTATAATTTAGCCAATATCATAATTAAAATTTATCTTCTTCTACCACCACCGCCTCTACCACTACCTCTTCCATCACGAGGACCTCCTCCTAATCCTCTTCCCATACCGCGGCCTAAGCCTCTGCCTGTACCACGGCCTATACCAGAACTATAATTAGGAAAATTTTGCCCTTGATTTAGAGGAAAACTCCGCTGTGAATTTGAACCAGGATGAATTGCGTCTTGAGGACAAACTTGAGCGCATCTTCCGCAATCCATACACTTATTGATATCAATCTGGGCTTTATCATTAACCATTCCTGCCTGTCCGGCAGACAGGGATATTGCTCCTACAGGGCAAATATTAATACAAGCTCCACAACCTATACATTTTTCTTTATCTACTTGAAACATAATTCTACCTCCTCTCTGCTTTTTCGTTCTCTTCCTAATAAAAAATTAAGGCAATTTTCTTTAACCTGCCAAAAGAATAATCAGCAAAACACATAATAATCCCAAAATAAGACTAATGATGCCTACTTTCAAATTTTCTTTTATTTGTGCTGCTGGGATTAGTTCTTCAATTGAAATATAGGCCATAAAACCCGCCGCAAGCGCAAGCGAGCATCCCAATAAATCCGCCGATGCTCCTTTTAGAATATAGTAACCAAAAATAAAACCAATCAACTCAAATAATATCGTTGCCGTTGTTATAATAAAAGATTTCATTCTCTTTTTGGTTAAGCTATATAAAGGAACTATTGTTGCAATATTTTCAGGCACATCTTGGGCCGCAATTCCTAATGCTATCATAACTCCCAATTGTGGTTTTAAGACAAACCCAATCCCGATTGCCAGCCCTTCTGGTATATTATGTAAGGCCATACCAATAACCAGCATAATGACGCTTCTTTTAACAGACGGCTTTTCCTTCTTAAGTAACTCTGGATTTATATGAGGTAAGATTCTATCAATAATTCGAAACACTACTATCCCTAAAAGAAATGAAATAATTACCAAGAAAGAAGATGTGATTTTTAAGCTTTCAGGTATCAATTGAAAAAAGGATATACCTAACATCATTGAAGCAGCGAATGCTAAAGAACCGCGTAAAATATCTTCTTCGGGCTTTTTTATTAATCCAATTAAACACCCCAAAGTCTGTCCCACAAAGATTAAAAATACTATAAATAATATATTATTCATCATTGCTATGCAATTTTTTCAGCTTTCAATAATCTCACAAATCCTTTGAAGAAAAAATTCTCTTTAAACTCACCAAAGTTATGATTTGCCAGAATCTTTTTCCAATCCCGCCGGATAAAATCAAAGGCATAAGGACACTCTATGAGTCTAAAGAAAGTCCGCTGGTGAAAAGAAAGACTTTTTAAATCAAATTCATTCCAATCCAAAATGTGAAATTCTCCATTCTTCTTTAATGCTCTGTAGGCATTATCTGTAATTGTTTCTCTGACATCCTGGGGAAATCCATGC
>CAZKQD010000051.1:0-5618 GCA_964554835.1 uncultured Planctomycetia bacterium
TAATTCAAGAAAAATTTATTAAGTGATGTTAAGAATTAAAAAATGATGGAAGAAGGTGTTGATTAACCTTTTAAGCCCGACATCTTTATGCCTTCTACGAAGAACCTCTGAGTAAAGATAAAGACAATGATTATAGGAATAGTAGCCATTACAGCGCCAGCCATAAGAAGATTATATTCAGTTCCAAAACCGGTTTCCTGAAAGTAAGCTAATCCTACCGGTAAGGTTTTCATTTTGATACTATTTACAACAATTAACGGCCACATAAAATTCATCCAAGAACCCATAAAGGTAAAAACTGTTAATGTAGCAAGAGCGGGTTTGCTTAAAGGTAGAATAATATGCAAAAATATTCTGAAGTAATTACAACCATCTATCTTAGCCGCATCTTCTAAATCTACAGGTATGCCCATAAAAAATTGTCTTAGCATAAATGTCCCATAAGCACTAAACATCGCAGGTACAATTAAAGCTTTATATGTATCTATCCAATTTAGCCAATTCATCAAAATATATAAAGGAACGAGAAGTACCGCATAAGGAATCATCATAGTTGCAAGATATCCCATAAAAAGTTTATCCCTGCCTGGAAAACTCAGTCTCGAAAAGGCATACCCTGACATAGCACTTGTTATAACTTGTCCAATAGTTACACATATGGCCACAAATATACTATTAAAATAAAACCTCGCAAAAGGCATCGCCTCAATCACTTTTGTATAATTAGACCAAATGGGCTTAATGCTACGATGGATCTGACTCAAGGGTATAATCTTTTCTATTCTCTTATATTTTCCATTAGATTCTCTTATTATCTCTATTTTTGCCGTTCCTCCCTTGGGTTCCACCTTATAAGATTTATTATCTATTTTAATAAGATGCTCTTTATCCCAAGGTCTCCACCAATTTTTGCATATCTTGAACAAATCTCCCTTATAAACTATCCTTATTTTATTTTTATAAGGCTCCTCTAAAATCTTTACTTCAATTTTTTCTTCTATTACATTAACCTGGATTTTCTTTCCATCTTCTAATATATACCGATAATCAGGAATCCACTTAGGCGGATAGACAAAGACATCCGCTGATTCTTTTAAAGAGGTAGATATCATCCATATAAAAGGAATTACCATAGCAAATACCACTATGGATAAAAGTATATAGAAAATTAAAGCTTGCCTCAGGTCAGCTTTTTTTCTTTTTGATAATTTCGCTAACATTGCTTCTTTCTTTTTTATTACTGATAATGAACTAATTTACCTCCAAAACGCCAGTTGATTATAGTAGTGATAAAGATAAGTAAAAACATAAACCAAGCAATAGTGGAAGCATATCCGAAATTATGCCAACTATAGAAGTTATTATAGATATAATACATTAAAGTTGTGCTTGCTCCATAAGGTCCGCCTCTAGCTAAAACATATGCCGCCATGAATCCTGCCTGGAATCCACCTATAATACTCATTATTGCAATAAAAAATGTTGTGGGCGATATCATTGGCCAGGTAACAGCCCAGAATTCCTGCCAGGCATTTGCGCCATCTATCTTAGCCGCCTCATAAAGTTCCCTGGGTACGCCTTGTAAGGCCGCCAGATACAATATCATATTATAGCCGCCAATAAGGGTCCAAAAACCCATAATAATCATAGAAGGTTTAATCCACTTAGCTGAAATCCAACGAATTCCTTCTAAATTGAGATTAAAGAAATCTCCGACATTACGAATCATTGTATTTAATAGACCATAATCATAATTATAAATCCACTTCCACAATAGAACGATAGCAACACCCTGACACATTGTGGGTAAGAAAAATAGTGTTCTGTAAAAAATAACGCCTCTTCGTTTTTGATTTAGAACAAGTGCCAATACTAGTGAACCAGCCATATTAAGTGGTATGCCAGCCATTAAATAGACGGTATTCCAGAGATAGTTCCAAAAATAAGGATCATTAGCTTTTAATATTCCGGTTTCTTTGTGAAAACTTAACAATTTTATAAAGTTATCAAGTCCAACAAATGTTACATCCAATGGCCAGCTAAGAGAGAGGGTTGTATATTTTATAAAACTTAAGATTAAAGATGAAATAACTGGAAAGAAGGTGAAAATCAAAAACCCTAAAAGGTTAGGGAATAAAAAAAGGTAAGCAAAGAAAATTTCATTATGTCTTTTAGAAAGTCGAATTTTCATATTATTATCATAGCAAAAAGTTTACTCAGAACCTTTACCTTTGCCTAAATATTTTCTTAAATTACTCAAGAATCCCTTTTTCTCTTTCTTTTCCTCGACTGACTTCTTTTCTTTTTTGATCTCTTTTTTCTTTGCTTCTTTTATTTCTTTTTCCTTATGGGGTTTTTCTTTCTCTTTAATTTCTTTTTTCTTTGCTTTCTGCTTTGCCTTAGGTTCAACTTGAGTCTTAGCTTTTAATTCAACCAGACTTAACAAAGCCATCTGTGCTCCATCGCCTTCTCTATTGCCTAAAGCAAACACTCTGGTGTATCCTCCGGGTCTGTTTTTAAACCTCGGAGCTATCTCGTTATAAACCCTTGAAGTTAGACTATGATTTTGCAAAATAGAATAAATTGCTCTTTTACTTTTAAGATTATCTTCTTTTGCTAATGTTATAACCTTTTCTGCTAACCTTCTGGCTATCTTAGCATTGGGTAAAGTAGTTCTGATGCTTTCATTTATTAGCAGATCCCTTACCAAATTCTTCGCGAGGGCTCGTCGATGAGCTGATGTTCTATTTACTTTAACTTTACTTTTTTTATGTCTCATAGTTCATTCATCTTTCGCTGTCTTCTTTTCTTCCTTCAAATGGCTTATATCCATGCCAAAGTGAAGATTCATATCCTCTATCATTTTCTTAATTTCAGATAAAGATTTCTTTCCAAAATTTCTATATTTTAGCATTTCTGATTCTGTTTTTCGAACTAAATCTTCTATGGTCTGAATCTTAGCTTCCCTTAAACAGTTTGCACTTCTTACTGAAAGCTCTAATTCAGAAACAGGTTTATTTAACCTCTCAACAAGTTTTTTCTCTTCTTCAGATCTCTCTTCTTTAACTTCCTCTTCTTCAGGAAACTCACCTAAGTTTGCAAATAAGTCTAGATGTCTTTTTAAGATATTAGCAGCATAAACCAGAGCATCTTTTGGTGTGATACTACCATTAGTCCAGATTTCTAAAATGAGTTTATTATAATCTGTTCTCTGGCCTACACGAGTATCCTCAACATTAAACATTATCTTTCTAACTGGTGAAAAAATTGAATCTATAGGAACAAAACCAATAGGCTGTCCTTCTTTTTTATTACGCTCAGAAGAAACATAGCCTCTTCCTCTACCGACTTCCATCTCAATATTTAATTTTCTGTCTTTTGTAAGTGTAGCAATTTCTAAGTCAGGATTCAAAATTTCTACAGTCTCGTCAGTTTTTATATCTTTGGCTTTAACTGTACCTTTCTTGTTTGTTGTAAGCTTGAGAATTTTGGCTTCTTTTGTGTGAGAACGCAAGATTAACTTTTTGATATTTAATATAATTTGTACTGTATCTTCTACTACTCCACCTAAACTAGAAAATTCATGTTTTGCACTATCAATTCTGACAGAAGTTACAGCACTGCCTTCAATCGAGGAAATCAATACTCTTCTTAAAGCATTTCCGATAGTTATACCATAACCTCTTTCAAAAGGCTCAGCAATAAACTTAGCATATGAATCAGTTTGAGTTTCCTCATCAACTTTTATTCTTTTAGGCAACTCAAATCCTCGCCACCTAATTCCCATTATTAGACCTCCTAATTAATTAATCTTATTTAGAATAAAGTTCTACAATAAGTTGTTCTTGTATAGGAATTTGAATATCTTCTTTTTGAGGTAATCTTTTTATGCGGGTTTCTAATTTATTAGTATCTACCTCTAACCAGGCTGGAACATTTTGTTCTTCTAATCTCTTCTGAGCCTCCTTTACTTTCTTTGTAATGTTATCTTTTTCCTTAACTTTAATAATATCGCCTTCTTTGATCTGATATGAAGGTAAATCTACCTTTTTGGCATTGACTAAAATATGTCCATGTTTTACTAATTGTCTTGCCTCAGGGCGTGATGTAGCAAATAAACTATGATAAACCACATTATCTAATCTACGTTCTAAAATCTGAAGAAGTATTTCGCCAGTCACCCCTTTAGATTTTTCAGCGTTTTTAAAGTATCTTCTAAACTGTTTCTCCATTATGCCATACATCCTTTTAACTTTTTGCTTTTCCATAAGCTGTAATCCATAGTTAGACGTTTTTCTTCTGCGTCTGCTATGTTCTCTGGGAGCATGGGGTCTTTTTTCTAAAGGACATGCAATTGTAGTGCATTTTGTGCCCTTTAGAAATAACTTTTCTCCTGCTCTTCTACATCGTTTGCAAGTTGCATCTCTTCTCCGTGCCATAACTTCTACACTCTCCTTCTTTTACGAGCTCTACAGCCGTTATGAGGTATGGGGGTAACATCTTTTATTGCTTTTATATCTAATCCCGCTGATTGCAAAGCTCTTATAGCAGATTCTCTTCCAGAGCCAGGTCCTTTAACGTGAACTTCAACTTCTCGTAAGCCAAATTCTTTAGCTTTTTTGGCAGCATTCTCAGCCGCAACTTGAGCTGCAAACGGAGTAGATTTTCGAGAACCCTTAAAACCTACGCAGCCACTTGATGACCAGCATAAGGCATTACCTTTGCTATCAGTTATAGAAACTATAGTATTATTGAATGTTGCTTGTATATGAACTATACCCTTTCGTAGTTCTTTTTTAGCTTTTTTTCTTGAGTGTTTCCTCTCGGTCATATTTATCTCCTTAATGAGTCCGCCTCAGGCGGACGAATTAAGTTCAGCCAACAAATTTATGTTTCCGCCATAAAATGGCGAGACCTCGCCCGCCTAGCCATCTTCAGGGCTGCTTCTCAAGACGTCGAGGCTGGCCCAAATAAAATTTGGCGGGCGCTTTTCACTCCATAAATTTGGGCTTCACTTAACTTTCCTTTTTTCTCTTTATCCCAACCGTACGCCTTGGTCCTTTGCGTGTACGTGCATTAGTTGATGTTCTCTGACCTCTTACAGGCAAACCTTTTCTGTGTCTTAAGCCTTTATAGGTTCCTATATCCATAAGTCTTTTTATATTCGAGGAGACGCTCCTGCGAAGTTCCCCCTCAACTATTACGTTTTTCTGAATTACTAAGGTAATTTTAGAAATCTCTTCTTCAGTCAAATTAGCTGCTTTCTTTTCTGGATCCACTCCAGCATTCTTTGCAATCTCAAGAGCCTTGGAGTGACCTATCCCATAGATATAAGTTAAAGAGATTTTTATCTTTTTATTTTTTGGTATATCTATTCCTATAATTCGCGGCATCTCCCCTCCTCACTTTGTTCGTCAGGAAACAGATGTCAGAAGTCAGACGACAGATGTCAGAAGTCAGATTTTTCTGTTTTCTGTCTTCTGTCTTCTGTTTTCTGTTTATCATCCCTGTCTCTGCTTATGTTTAGGATTCGAACAAATTACTCTGACGACTCCTTTGCGTTTAATTATCTTGCATTTAGGACATATCTTTTTAACACTAGCTCTTACTTTCATAAA
>CAZKQD010000052.1:0-5609 GCA_964554835.1 uncultured Planctomycetia bacterium
GAAAGATGTAGTTGAAGGGGCCCTTAATTTTAGCCAGCCCTACCTAAAAAATGTTATAGATTTACAGAATAAGATAATTAATGAGGTTGGTCTTGTAAAATGTAAACCTGATTTGCAAACCATATCCGTTGAGTTACTTGATAAGGTTAGAGATTTGACTGAAGATAGGCTTGATGAATTAAATAAGATGGGCAGCAAAGAAGAGAGAATGGAATTTTTATCTATGCTATCTAAAGAAGTTACAGAAAAATTAGGGAATGAGACCCCTGAGATTACTAAAGAAGATATAAAGGTTGCTTTAAGCAAAGTAGAAAAAGAACACGTGCGCAAACTCATTATTGAAGAAAGGAAAAGACCTGACGGCAGAAGCTATGAAGAGATAAGACCTATAACATGTGAAGTAGGTATTTTGCCCAGGACGCATGGCTCAGGTTTATTTACAAGGGGGCAAACCCAAAGTTTAGCTGTTGTTACTTTGGGAACAGCCGCTGACGAACAAAGGATAGATGCTTTAGCCGGTGAGACATCAAAAAGTTTTATGCTTCATTATAATTTTCCACCGTTCAGTGTGGGTGAGACCAGGCCGATGAGAGGCCCCGGAAGGCGCGAGATAGGGCATGGAGCCTTAGCTGAAAAAGCGTTAAGGCCGATTATGCCCTCAAAAGAAGAGTTTCCCTATACGGTTAGAATTGTTTCTGATATTTTAGAATCAAATGGTTCAAGCAGTATGGCTTCAGTCTGTGCCGGCTCTTTAGCTTTAATGGATGCTGGAGCTCCGGTTAAGGATTCAGTAGCGGGTATTGCCATTGGTCTGGTTAAAGAGAATGAGAAAGTATCCATCTTAACTGATATAGCTGGATTGGAAGATTATTTTGGTGATATGGACTTTAAAATTGCAGGTACCAAGAAAGGAATTACTGCCATACAGATGGATTTAAAGATTAATGGGATTGATTTAGGTTTAATATCAAAAATTTTAGAGCGGGCAGAAAAGGCAAAATTGATTGTTCTTGATAAAATGAAAGGAACTATAAGTAAACCCAGACCTTCTTTATCAGAATATGCTCCTCGTATTGAAGTTTTAAATGTGCCTATAGATAAAATAGGAAGTATAATTGGCCCTGGTGGTAAAATTATTAGAAAAATCATAAGTGAGACAGGAGCATCTATTGATATAGAGGATGATGGAAGGGTATTGATTGCTTCAACTGATCCTGAAGGCAGCAAAAAGGCAATTAGAGCAATTGAAGGTCTCATTGAGGAGCCAGAAGTAGGTAAAGTTTATATGGCTAAGGTAGCCAAAGTTACTGACTTCGGGGCATTTGTTGAATTTTTGCCCCAAACATCCGGCTTGGTTCACGTATCTGAATTATCTAACGAATACGTAAAGAATGTTGGAGATGTAATCAAGGTTGGAGATGAAGTTCCGGTAAAAGTTATCGGCATAGATGATTTAGGCAGGATTAATTTGAGTTTGAAGCAAGTAACTCCTGATGAAAAAGATAAACTTAAAGATTAGAAAGAAACCAGGGGCAGAAGATTTACCTCTTCCAAAATATATGAGTCAAGGTTCAAGCGGACTTGATTTGTATGCCGATGTGGAAGATGAAGTGATAATTGCGCCCGGGAAAATTAAACTAATCTCATCAGGTATCTATATAGACCTGCCTTTAGGATATGAGGCTCAAATTAGACCTCGAAGCGGTCTGGCTTTAAAACATGGTATAACAGTTTTAAATACTCCTGGAACCATTGATTCTGATTATCGCGGCTTAGTTGGGGTTATTTTGATTAATTTAGGTAGTGCTCCATACACGGTAAAAAGAGGCGATAGAATAGCTCAGATGATAATAAAGGAAATAATCCAGGCGGATATAGAACAAACAGATGAACTGAAAACAACAAAAAGAAACAGTGGTGGCTTTGGTCATACCGGAGTTTAATTAGTGACCTATTAGGTAATTTTTATTGTGAATGAAAGACAAAAACAAGAATTAAAAACTTTCATTTTTTTAGCTATAGTAGTTTTTTCCTTCATAAGCTTAATAAGTTATGACCCTAATGATATAGGTTTTTTCACCTCAAATACCAATCCCAATATCCAAAATTGGACCGGCGGCATAGGAGCTTATTTTGCCTGGTTTTTATATATGTCTTTTGGTTATTGCGCTTACCTTTTCCCGTTATTGGCTTTAATTTGGACCCTTACTGAAGCATCTGAAGCATTTTCACATAAGATAGTTTTCAGAATAATAGGAGTGATTATACTGTTTATTTCTTCTGCGAGTTTATTTAGCCTGATAACTATTAACAGCCCAATTGCGCGTATTAATTTTGGAGGCATTTCTGGCTTGTTGTTCTCTAATTTGCTTCATCGTTATTTTGGTACAATTGGCTCCTATATTCTTGTCTCAACGTTATTTATTTTATCTCTGCACTTAGCGACTGAATTTTTAATATGGCCTCTATTAGCTGGTATGTTCAGTAAGATTAAGTGGACATTTAAGAAGTTAGAGTTTATATCTAAAACCAAAGAAAAACAAATAGCACCTAAAATAAACATTCCAAAACCAGAGCCTCAACCTGTAACTCAACCACCGAAAACCCTGGAAGAACGCAAAACATTTATTTCTAAACATATAACTTCAACTCCATCAGGTCAAGAATATGAAATTCCCTCAATAGAATTATTAAATTTACCTGTATCTGCAGAAGAAGAGGAAAGATTAGAAGAAAACCTTCAATCTAAGGCGAATATTTTAGAGAAGGCGCTGGCAGATTTTGGCATTGAGGCTAAAGTTATTCAGATAGATAAAGGTCCGGTTATAACCAGATATGAATTACAACCTGCCGCAGGCGTTAAAGTGCAAAGAATAGTATCTTTAAGCAACGATATTGCCTTAAGCTTGAAAGCAATGAGTGTCAGAGTTGTAGCTCCTATACCTGGAAAAGACAGAATTGGCATAGAAGTACCTAATTCAAAATCTACCGTAGTTTATTTAAGAGACATCTTGGAATCTGATGAATATCAACAAGCTAAGTTAAAATCAAAGCTGACCTTAGCCATAGGTAAAGATATAACGGGTGAGGCGATTGTCTGCGATTTAGGCTCTATGCCTCATCTTTTAATTGCAGGAACTACTGGTTCAGGTAAAACAGTATGCGTAAACAGTATAATAACCAGTTTTCTATTTAATACAACTCCTGAAGAGGTAAAGTTTATTATGGTTGATCCTAAAATGGTCGAACTGGCGCCTTTTAATGGTATTCCTCATCTATTATCTCCTGTGATAACAAACCCCAAAAAGGTCCAAGCTGCATTGAACTGGGCAGTATCTGAGATGGAGGGTAGATATGAAACGTTTGCAGAAGAAGGAACAAGAAACATTGAAATGTATAATAAAAAAGTCAGTAAGAATAAAAAGTTACCGTATATTATTATCGTTATAGATGAATTGGCTGATTTAATGGCAGTAGCTTCGAATGCAATAGAAAACGCTATTACCCGTCTTTCTCAACTTTCAAGAGCTGTAGGTATACATATAATTTTAGCAACCCAGCGTCCTTCAGTAGATGTAATTACTGGAGTCATCAAGGCTAATTTCCCAACCAGAATATCTTTTAAAGTATCTTCTAAGGTTGACTCTAGAACTGTCTTAGATGCTAATGGCGCTGATAAATTGATAGGAAGCGGGGATATGTTATTTTTACCGCCGGGTTCATCTAAGTTAATTCGAGCGCAAGCCCCATTGGTAACTGATGAGGAAATTGAAAAAGTCGTAAATTTTATAAAAAAGCAAAGGGAACCATCATATAATGAAGAGATTTTAGAGAGACAAAATAAGGCAACCAAATTTCCGCATCGGATTGATAAAAAAGATGAATTATTCGAAGATGCAGTAAAAGTTATATTAGAAACAGGGCACGCTTCTGTCTCAATGCTTCAGAGGCGCCTTGCTCTGGGCTATACAAGAGCAGCCCGTCTAATAGATGCTATGGAGCAGGAAGGTATAATCGGTTCATATAGAGGAAGTAAACCGCGTGAGATACTGGTAAATAGAGAAGAATATTTAAAGAAACTAAACCAAGGAAACAAATAAATTATGTCTAATATTGGAGAAACACTAAAACAAGCAAGGCAGAAGAAAGGTTTAGATATAGAAGAGGTTTATCTTGAGACTAAAATAAGCCCAAGAATTCTAGAAGCTCTTGAGGAAAACAGGGTGAAGGAATTAATTGGTTTTGTATATGCAAAGAATTTCTTAAAGAAATATGCGAATTTTCTCGGTTTAAATGGTGAGGAGATTGTCAGGGATTATGCGCAAGACCGAGAACCCGAGACTGATGAAGCAAGGTCCTTAAATGTTGTTATGGAAAAGCCTAAGCCTACAAAAATGAACATTGTTAAAAATATAGTTATCGCATCGTTAATTCTTATACTGATTGGCTTGATTATTTATGGATTTGCACATCTTATAAAGAGGTTTAGCAGCAGAAGCACTTCAAAACCCGGCACAGTCTTATTAAAACCGGGACCTGCTTCTTCGGTATTTCCAGTGCCTAAAGATAAAAAGCTTAAATTAACAATAACAACCACAGATAAAGTATGGATTCAGATTAAAGCAGATGGATATGTTATAAGTCAAAATATATTGGATAAGGATTCTAAGGAAACTTGGCAAGCCAATAAAAATTTCGAACTCTGGATTGGAAAACCAGATGCGGTTAAGTTAGAACTTAATGGGAAAACCTTAAACCTACCTAAGAATAAGAAAATAAAAGGCTTAATACTTGATCGACAAGGTTTAAGATTTTAATAAGATATATAGCTCCGAGGTTAAAATTTGCTTAGAGAACTACGACACTTGGAGCTATTTTGTATATATAGAGAATGTAAAATAGAAGGAAGATGAAAAATAAAATTTATCTATTAAGTTTGGGTTGCGCTCGAAATCTCGTCGATTCCGAAATCCTTCTGGGAATACTTAAAGATAATAATTTTAATATAACTTATGATTTAAAAAAAGCTGATGTGGCAATATTAAACACCTGCGCTTTTATTGATGAAGCCAAAGAAGAAAGCCTTAACTATATATTTGATTTGGTTAGTTTAAAAAAGCAAGGGAAATTAAAAAAGATTATTGTAGTCGGCTGCTTTCCTCAACGTTACGCAAGCCAGATAAAAGAGGAAATTCCTGAAGTTGACGGTTTAATAACCTTTGATAAATACCCAGAAATCCATAAAGCCATAGCCTATATTCTACAAAATAAAAAAGTGTTTTGGCTAACCAAACATCCGCAATTTATTTATGATGATAAAATGCCAAGGATTCGTCTTACCCCCAAGCATTATGCCTATGTTAAAATTTCTGAGGGTTGCCATCATAAGTGTAGTTTTTGTGTTATTCCTAAGATAAAAGGAAATTATAGGTCAAGACCGATTGCATCTATAATAAAAGAAATTAGCTCCCTTGTGAAATCAGGAGTTAAGGAAGTCATTTTAATAGGACAAGATACAACAGCTTATGGTATGGATATTTATAAGAAACCTCAACTTAATAGATTATTAAAAGAAAACCAGTTCTAGATTTCGTTAAGGCAGTTTTCGA
>CAZKQD010000053.1:0-5536 GCA_964554835.1 uncultured Planctomycetia bacterium
TTTTTTTCTATACAAATATGCTATTTTCAATTATAATAACTAAAGTAATATTTCTTTTAATAGGGGGATTTTTATGAATAAAGTCATATCAAAAGAAAAGTTAGCAGAGGATATCTATAGATTTATAGTAGAAAATAAAGATGTAGCGAGTGCCTGGAAACCCGGTCAATTTATAATCTTAAGGGTTTATGAAAAAGGAGAACGCATTCCTTTAACTATAGTAGATGCAGATGCAAATAAAGGAACAATAGATATTGTATTTCAAGTAGCAGGTAAAACCACCTTACTCCTTTCTGAATTAAATGAAGGTGATTCAATTTTAGATGTAGCTGGCCCCTTAGGTATGTCCTCTGATATAAAAAGATATGGAAAATGTTTAATTATCGCAGGAGGAGTAGGAGTTGCAGTTGCCTATCCTGTATTAAAAGAGCTTAGGGAAAAAGGTAATGAAATTATTTCTATTATAGGCGCAAGAGATAAATCCCTCCTGATACTGACTGATGAAATAAAAAAGTTAAGTAAGGAATTAATTTTAGTTACCGATAATGGCTCTTTCGGCAAGAAAGGCTTTGTAACAGATGCCTTGAGTGAATTGCTTAGCAATAAAGATAATAAATTTGATTATGTCTATACAGTCGGCCCAGTTATTATGATGAAGAAAGTCTCCGGGATTACTAAAAAATATAATATAAAAACCGTGGCCAGTTTAAATACTATTATGATAGATGGAACAGGTATGTGTGGTGGTTGTCGTATCGTTGTAGACGGTGAGGAAAAATTTGCATGCGTACATGGACCAGAATTCGATGCGCATAAGGTAAATTTTAATTTATTAGAACAAAGAATTAATATGTTTAAAGAAAAAGAATGCCAAGCATTAAAATATTATGAGAAAAGGAAAAGCAAATAAAAAAGACATACTTATGCCGACTCAAGCATCTTTAGAACGCATTAGGAATTTCGATGAGGTAGCGCTAGGCTTAACTGAAAAACAAGCTATTGAGGAGGCTAAAAGATGTCTTAATTGTAAGAATCCGAAGTGTATATCTGGCTGTCCTGTTGGAATAAACATCCCCGAGTTTATCCAACTTATTAAGCAAAAAAAATATCAAGAGGCAGCTAAAGTTATAAAGAGAGATAATTTACTTCCTGCAATTTGCGGAAGAGTTTGTCCTCAGGAGGACCAATGCGAAAAAGCCTGTATACTCTCAAAAACCAATAACCCAATAAAGATAGGATATCTTGAAAGATTTGTTGCAGATTATGAAATAAAGAACAATCCACAAAAAGAAGAAAATGCTATCGACTATCGACTATCGACTATCGACTTACAACAACCGAAGGTTGCTGTGATTGGCTCAGGCCCTTCTGGTCTAACCTGTGCTTCTGAGTTGAGAAAGCTTGGATATAAAGTGGTTATCTTCGAAGCTCTCCATAAACCAGGTGGAGTATTAACCTATGGCATACCTTCATTTAGACTGCCAAATGAGATAGTAAATTATGAGATAGGTAATCTTAAAAAGATAGGCGTAGAAGTTAAAACCAATAGTGTCATAGGTAAAATCAAGACAATAGATCAGCTTCTTGATGAAGAGTTTAGTGCAGTTTATATTGCAACAGGCGCAGGACATCCTGTATTTATGGGCATACCCGGTGAAGACCTTAATTATGTCTATTCAGCTAATGAATTTCTAACCAGGGTAAATTTAATGGAGGCTTATAAATTTCCCGAGGTTGATACACCAATTATTTTAGGTAAAAAAGTTGCTGTTGTTGGGGGTGGCAATACAGCCATGGATGCAGCAAGATCGGCATTAAGAATACAGACAGAAAAAGTCTATTGTATCTACAGACGCACAAGAAATGAGATGCCGGCAAGAGAAGAAGAGATAAAACATGCGGAAGAAGAAGGGATTGAGTTTATTTTCTTAGCTTCTCCCGTAAGATATATAGGAGATGAGAGAAATAACGTTAAAAAAGTTGAATGCATTAGAATGAAATTAGGAGAACCTGACGAATCAGGAAGAAGAAGGCCCATCCCTATTAAAGGAAGCAACTTTACCTTAGATATAAATTCTGTAATTATTGCCATAGGCACAAATGCCAATCCATTAATTCCTGATACAACTAAGGATATTAAGACCAATAAATGGGGATATATCCTTATTGATTCAGAAGGAAGAACTTCTAAAAAAAGAGTTTATGCAGGAGGCGATATAGTAACTGGTTCTGCAACAGTCATTGATGCTATGGGGACCGGCAAAAAAGTTGCTCAAGTTATTGATGAGGATTTAAATAAGATATCCTATAAAGAGAAAGAATAGGATATCTTGATTACAACGATTAAAGGTGAGATTACAGCGATTAAATTATTGCTGAGAAAATCTGTGTAATCTTAAATAATCTCTGTAATCAGAGGTCTCTGAGGCTTTTTTCAGAGACCTCTTTTAAATATCTTGACCTGAGCTTTTTATGGTAGTATTATATTTTTTGTATGTTTTAAAGGTTATAATCGTTGTAAAAAAGTTAACATATAGTAAGGGGGTTATAATATGTTTAAGAAGCTAGAAGATGTAATTAAGTTTATCAAGGAGAACGACGTAAAAATGATAGATATTAAATTTACTGATATGTTTGGCAAACTTTATCATATTACGATTCCATCTAAAAATTTCTCCTTAAAAACCGTTAAAGAAGGCATAGGTTATGATGGTTCAAGTATTGGATTTAAAGAGGTAGAAAGTGGCGACATGTGTGCTTTGCCGGATATAACTACCGGTAGAATAGACCCTTTCTGGGATACACCTACTTTAAGTTTTATGTGTAATTCTGTTGAAGCTGACACCAAAGAACAATACCATAAAGATCCTCGCACAGTAGCGCAGAAAGCAGAAAGATATTTAATAAACTCTGGGATCGCTGATGAGGCCTTTTTCGGACCTGAATTTGAATTTTATATTTTTGATAGGGTAAGTATTGAGAATGAACCCTGCTCTACATCTTTTCGTATTGTGTGTGAAGAATCAATTTCAGCAAGAGAAAAGGGTGAAGTGCCTACGCCAGGTCATAAGATGGTTCATAAACAGGGTTATCATCAGTCGCCTCCACTTGATGCGCTTTATAATTTAAGATCTAAAATAGTTGAAGAAATAGAGAAGTTTGGCATAAGCGTACATTATCACCATCATGAGGTTGGTGCACCCGGACAGTCAGAAATAGAAATATCCTTAAGGCCGCTTTGCGAAGTAGCTGATGCCACCATGGCTATAAAGTATATTGTCAGAAATATGGCAGAAAAACTTGGCAAGACCGCCACCTTTATGCCCAAGCCGCTCTTTATGGAAGCAGGCAGCGGTATGCATGTTCATCAGTTTTTATCAAAAAACGGTAAGAATTTATTCTATGATGAGAAAGGAGATTACGCTAATCTGAGTAAATTGGCTCTTTATTATATAGGGGGAATTTTAAAACACGGAAGGGCTCTCACTGCTTTTACCAATCCTAGCACTAATTCATTTAAGAGGTTAGTGCCGGGTTATGAGGCACCGGTTAATTTATTCTTTTCTTTAGCCAATAGAAGCGCGGCTATTAGAATTCCTAAATACGCCATAGATCCTCAAGACAAACGTATAGAATACAGACCGCCAGATTTTACATCCAATATCTACTATTGTCTGGCTGCACTTTTGATGGCTGGCATCGATGGCATTGAAAATAAGATTGACCCAGGAAAAGAGAACTTTGGTCCTTATGATATTGATATCTTTAATGCCCCGGATAAGATAAAGAAGAAGATTACTCCGCTGCCTACCTCATTGGAAGAGTCCCTGGCAGCGCTTGAGAAAGATCATGAATTTCTCTTAAAAGGTGATGTTTTCACCAGAGATTTAATTGAGAGCTGGAAAGAAATTAAATTAGAAGGTGAAGTAAGAGCTATGAAAAACAGACCTCATCCATATGAATTCCAGCTTTATTACGGAGTATAAGATTTGCAAATCTGCAAGTGGTATAGCGTCTGTCCGATGAAGAGATTCTATGAACAAGGTAAGTTAGATGAAAAATGGGTTAAAAATTACTGCTTTGTTGATTCTGATAGATGCGTAAGGAAGAAATTAGAAGAGCAAAGTGAGTGTCATCCGGATAATATGCTTCCTGATGGTACGATTGATAAAAATTTAAAATGAAGAGTAAATATAAATATATATATGGCCCAGTCCCGTCATGGAGATTAGGTAGTTCTTTGGGCATTGATTTATTATCTCAAGATGAGAAAATATGTAATTTCAGTTGTCTTTATTGCCAACTTGGTAGAGATACTGAATATACATCCGAGCGTAAATTATATGTTTCAACGCAAAAGGTGATAGATGAAATAAAATCTTTACCAGAAAAATTAGAGATTGATTATTATACTTTCTCAGGAAGAGGAGAACCTACGTTGGCTAAAAATTTCGGTGAGACTATAGATGCCTTAAAAGAAATTAGCAAAGGTCCTATTGCAGTTTTAACGAATGCATCTTTAATTGATAGAAGTGATGTTCAGGATGAATTAAAAGAGGCTGATTTTGTATCTTTAAAATTAGATGCTTATTCTCAAAAGTTATTTGAGAAAATAAATAGACCTGCACGAGGCATTAACTTAAATAAAATCATAAGAAATATGAAAGAATTTAAAGAGGAATACAGAGGAAGATTAGCCTTACAGATTATGTTTATAGATAAGAATAAGAACTATGTAGATGAGTTAATTAAAATTGTCAAGGAGATAAATCCTGATGAAGTTCAGATAAATACTCCCTTAAGGCCATGCAAGGTCAAACCATTATCAAGAGAAGAAATTACCATAATAAAAGAGAAGTTTGAAATTTTAGATTCAGATATAGTTTCAGTATATGAAGCGGAACATAAAAAGGTTAAATCTATCAGTAATGAAGATACTTTAAGGAGAAGGGGCAAGATTTAATTAAGAGAGAGTTACTATATGCCGGAATGTAAAATTGAGCAAAACAAACAAAGATGTAATTGCACCTATGAGCCCTGTAGTAAAAAAGGCATTTGTTGTGAGTGTATACAATATCATTGGAAGATAGGAGAACTTCCTGCATGTTTCTTCCCGGATGATGTTGAAAAAACTTTTGACCGTTCAATTGAAAAATTCATAAAAACTTATCAAGAAAGAGGTAGATGGTGGTAGTATGCCTACTGATAAAGATTTAGATAAAAGAAGAGAAGTAGCCATTAAAGCATCTTTGGAAGCAGGGAAGATACTAAAGAATAATTTTGGCAAGATATCCCATATTAAGATGAAGTCCGATAGGAATTTTGTAACAGATATTGATTTAAAAGCAGATAAGGTTATCACAGAAAAAATTAGAAAATATTTTAGTAGCGATAATATCCTTTCCGAAGAAAGCTCATTGTCTAATTTTGAATCAGATTACACCTGGATTATAGATCCCTTAGACGGTACTCATAACTACATACATAATATAGACATTTTTGGTGTATCAGTTGCGGTAGCTTATAAAGATGAAGG
>CAZKQD010000054.1:0-5412 GCA_964554835.1 uncultured Planctomycetia bacterium
AGACGACTCCAGATGATATTCTTGACAGGATATTTTCTAAGTTCTGTATTGGTAAATAAATAAAAGAGGTAGAAAATGACTAAAAGTAAGAAAAAGATTAAAGAAGCGGTTAAGTTATTTTTAGAAGGCATAGGCGAAGATCCAAAAAGACCGGATTTAGCCGGCACACCTAAACGTATTGCTGATATGTGCGATGAGATATTCTGCGGCTTAAGAGAAAACGCTGAGAAAGAATTGGAGGTTATATTTACAAAGGACCACGATGAGATTATACTGGTTAAGGATATTTCATTTTATAGTTTTTGCGAGCATCATCTTCTTCCTTTTTTTGGCAAGGCCCACGTGGCTTATATTCCAGCGAAGAATAAAATAACCGGCTTAAGTAAATTAGCTAGAGTTGTAGATATTTTATCAAAGAAACCCCAGGTTCAGGAGAAATTGACTACAGAGATAGCAGGACTCATTATGAAGAAATTGAAGCCCAAAGGAGTTATGGTTATTATAGAGGCGAATCACTTATGTATGAGCATGAGAGGAATTAAGAAGCCCGGAGCTTTAACTGTAACTAGTGCAGTAAGAGGTATATTTAGAAAAAATGAAAAGACTCGTTCTGAGGCGCTCTCATTAATTAAGTCTTGACATATGTTCTTTATCTTGATATAGTTATATAAATGAGGAGATTTAACTTATGGTAGATGAAGATTACAAGCAAGAAATTGAAGAAATGAGGCAAAAAATTACCGCTAAAGATAAAAGAATAAAAGAATTAGAATTAATGCATAAAATAAGCAGACAAGCAGCGGGAGTTGTAAATTTAGATAAAAGTTTACAGTTAATTGTAGATGAAGCCTGTGAGGCTTTTGATGCAGAAATCGGTTCAATGCTACTTTTAGATAAAAAGACAAAAGAACTGGTTATCCAGGCAGCAAGAGGACTAAATAAAGAAATTATGTGGGTTACCCGCTTAAAAGTAGGAGAAAGAATATCAGGCTGGGTAGCAGAACATAAAGAACCTGTATTAGTTTTAGATGTAGAAAAGGATCCTCGCTTTGCAAAAAGGAGCAATGAGAAATATTACACCAAATCTTTAATTTGCGCTCCTATATTTAGCTCTGAAGAATTACTTGGCGTAATAAATATAAATAACAAGAAGACAAAAGAAACCTTTACTCAGCATGACTTAGATCTATTAATAGCTATAGCTGAGCAAGCAGGAATAATCATACATAACGCTAATAATTATAAAGAATTACAAGGCCTTTATATGAATACGATTTCTGCCTTAACTGAGGCAGTTGATGCCAGGGATCATTACACTAAAAACCACTCTGAACATGTAACAAAATATGCGGTAGGCATTGCAAAAGAGATGAACCTAAACGAACATACAATAGACATTATAGAAGATGCAGCTAGATTGCATGATGTAGGTAAAATTGGAATACATGATTATATTTTAATGAAGCCGGGTAAGCTCACCCCTGAGGAATGGGATGAAGTTAAATTGCATTCATTAAAGGGTGAGAGAATTTTAGAGCCCCTTACCTTCCTTGATGGCACAATTAATATTATTAGGTCTCATCATGAAAGATATGATGGCGAAGGTTATCCTGACGGATTGAAAGGAGATGAAATTCCTATTGGAGCCCGAGTAATGGCAGTTGCTGATTCATTTGATGCTATGATATCAGAAAGACCTTACCGCAAAGCTTTAAGCATTGAGGAAGCCAAAGGAGAACTTATACGCAACAAAGGTACGCAATTTGATCCCCAAATTGTTGACGTCTTTTTGAGGTTCCTCCAATAACCCACCATATGAGTTTTAATAGAACTTCTTTTTTAAATACTTGCTTTTTTAGATTTAGTAGGTTATAATAATTTACTGTTATTTGTCCCAATTTAACATAAAAAGTAAAATATATGGGTAATTTTTTTATAGTTTTAGCTAAAAATAAAGTTTTCTTAGCTGCAATTTGTGGCTGGTTTACTGCCCAAATCATTAAAGTATTTCTTGGTGTAATGAAAGAGAAAAAGTTTAACTTCAAATGGTTTGTGGGCACAGGAGGTATGCCCAGTTCTCATGCCGCAGGTGTCGCAGCCTTAGCTACATCTGTAGGTTTAAGCTGCGGCTTTAATTCTACATTATTTGCTATTGCTTTAATCTTTGCTGTAGTTGTTATGTTTGATGCCCAAGGCGTAAGACAAGCTGCAGGAATTCAGGCTGAGGTGCTTAATAGAATTATCGATGATATTTATTATAAACGAGGTATAAACGAAAAGCAGCTTAAGGAATTAATTGGACATACTCCAGTTGAAGTATTAACAGGTGCAGTATTGGGAGTTTTAGTAGCTTTAGTTTTTTATAAAATAGTAGCTTAAGCTTCGGGATACCTGCCTGCCTGCCGGCAGGCAGGCAGGAATTCGTCCGCCTGAGGCGGACTCATTTAGGAGGTTAAATTTTGAGAAAAATAATAATTATAATCGGTGTAATTGTAGTAATAATTTCATTGTTTTTGTTTTTTGTAGGGCGCACTAAAGATGAATCTCAGTCTCTACAAAATAGATTAGCGAAAGCCGGGCTGACTATAAAAAACGGAGATCTAAAAAAAGCAGAGGGAATTTATAAAAATATTATACGTGAATATAAGAATTCTGAGGATGCGGTTTTAGCGATGGAGGGACTTGCTGATCTTTATTACATGCAAAATCAATTATTAAAAGCGAAAAATTTATATAAAGATATTATAAATCAGTATCCAGAAAATGACATAATCCGAAAAATACAGAAGAAATTATGGCAACTTGAGATAGATATACTATTTTCAGGTATAGTTACTGAAAATAGCGCAATTTATGAAGTCCAACCGGGTGATACTTTAAGCAAGATTGCCAGAAAGTTTAATACTACAGTTAGTTTAATTAAAAGATGCAATGATTTAAAGAGTGACACCATCAGACCAAATAATAGACTGAAGGTAGTAACTGTAGATTTTAGTATAATAATTGATAAATCACAAAACGTTCTTACTTTAAAAGCAAATGATGAAGTTTTAAAGATTTATACTGTTTCGACTGGCGAGGATAATCATACTCCAACTGGCGAACTCAAGATAGTAAATAAATTAAAAAATCCTGTATGGTATAAAGCTGGAGCGATAGTTCCAGCAGAAAGTCCTAAAAATATATTAGGGTCTCGCTGGTTAGGTTTATCTATAAAAGGATACGGTATTCATGGAACCACAGATCCTGAAAGTTTAGGCAAGCAGATTACAGAAGGATGTATCAGAATGAGCAATAAAGATGTGGAGGAATTGTTTATTATTGTGCCCAGAGGCACAAAAGTGACAATAGTTGATTAAAATGAATGGCAGTGGGTTAGAGTTTGAAAGACCAATATTAGAGCTTGAGAGAAAAATAGAAGAACTTAAGAATTTTACTTCTGATGAAAAGATTGACTTAAATAGTGAAATTAAAAGGCTCCAGGGCAAACTTAATAAAGTCAAAAGGGATATCTATGAGAATTTGACAGCTTGGCAGAGAATTCAGATAGCTCGTCATCCTCAAAGACCTTATACACAGGACTACATAAATTATATTATGACAGATTTCATTGAATTTCATGGCGACAGAAAATTTGGTGATGATAAAGCTATAGTGGGAGGTTTTGCAAAGATTGACAAAAGGAAAGTGCTTGTTATAGGACATCAGAAGGGAAGAGATATAAAGCAACAAGTTGAGAGAAATTTTGGTTGTGCGCATCCCGAAGGATATCGAAAGGCATTAAGGCTGATGAAGCTCGCAGAGAAGTTTAATATTCCTGTAGTCAGTTTTATTGATACGCCAGGCGCATATCCCGGTGTAGGGGCTGAGGAAAGAGGTCAAGCTGAAGCTATAGCTACAAATTTGAAGGAAATGTCAATTTTGGAAGTTCCCATTGTTGTTGTAGTAATTGGTGAAGGTGGCTCAGGGGGAGCTCTTGGTATTGGAGTAGGTGATAGAATTTGCGTATTAGAGAATGCCTATTATTCTGTGATTTCACCTGAAGGCTGCTCTGCGATTTTATGGAAGAAAAAAGGTTCTGCAGAACAAGCCGCAGAAGCTTTAAAATTGACTGCAAAAGATCTTCTTAATTTAGAAATCATAGATGAAGTTATAATGGAACCTCTTGGAGGAGCGCACAGGAATTATGAAGAAACAGCCAAGAATGTAAAAGAGACTATACTAAGATATCTTGACGAACTACAAGAAATGGATACAGAAGAATTAATAAAACAAAGGTATCAAAAATATAGAAAATTTGGCGCATTTAAAGAAGGTAAAGGATGAGTTCAACTGTTTTAAATAGAGTTAAAATAATATTAAATCATGAAATTGTTTTACCAAAAACATTAATAAAAGCGTTATCTATTTTAGTTTTTATAACACTTACTACATTTGGCGCTTATGTGAGGATACCTTTACCCTTTACCCCGGTTCCAATTACTTTACAAACTCTTTTTGTAATGCTATCAGGTATCTATTTAGGCGCTAATTTAGCCGGCATATCTCAACTTAGCTATATTATGTTGGGTTATTTAGGTGTACCCCTGTTTGCTGGTGCTTCTTCTGGATTGTCAGTATTGACAGGACCTACAGGGGGATATTTAATAGGATTTGTCTTATGCGGATATATAATAGGACGATTAGTAAAATTAAGGGATAATTTTAGTTGGATTGTTTTTAGTATATCTATCGGTGCTTTAATTATTTTACTTTTAGGAACAATTTGGGTAGGGTTACTTATGAGGTTAAGCTTTAAGAAGGCTTTTATGGTGGGATTTGCACCTTTTATTCCAGGTGACACATTGAAGGTATTAGTAGCTTCTTATTTTTATAAAACTTTTAGGTATAAAATTAAGGGTTTTTAAAAAAAGATGGACTTAAGAAGTCATCATCTGTTATGCCTGTATGGTTTTAGAGGATTAGGTTATAGCAGGAGATTTATTGATAATTTACAGAGGATATTAAATTCATTAAGAAGAAATTGTGAACAAAAGATAAAATTGATAGATAATGTCGATGATATTTGTAAATATTGTCCATACTGCATAGATAATCAATGTAAGAATAATCAGGTAGAGACTAAAGACTTAGATAGGAAGGTCTTATCTAAGATAGGGCTTGAGGTTAATTCCTGCCACAAAGCAAATAAAGTATTTACTTTAATAAAAAAGAATATCAAACCCATTAATTTAAAACATTGGTGTCAGGGCTGTCCCTGGTATAGATTTAATTATTGTTTTACAGGTTTGAAAAATAAGAATTTTCCTTGATTTCAATCAAGTCTTAACAATTTGGCGGTGTAGCTCAGTTGGTTAGAGCAGTCGGCTCATACCCGGCGCGTCGGCCGTTCGAATCGGCCCACCGCCACCA
>CAZKQD010000055.1:0-4682 GCA_964554835.1 uncultured Planctomycetia bacterium
ATCCAAAAAGATACCAAATAATAAGTATGAAAGATTCTTTTCACGGAAGAACATTGGCAGCTCTTGCTTTGACAGGTCAATCTAAATATCAGGAAGGTTTTAAGCCACTTCCTCCTGGATTTAAGCATATTCCTTTTAATGATTTTAATGCTTTAAAAAAGGTGATAACTGAAAAAACTATCGCGATAGTCATTGAACCCATTCAGGGAGAAGGTGGCATAAATGTAGCAGATAAAGATTATCTTAAGAAAGTAAGAGAATTATGCAATAAAAAAGATATACTTTTAATCTTTGATGAGATTCAGACAGGCTTAGGAAGAACTGGCAAGATGTTTTGCTATCAGCATTATGGAGTAACTCCTGATATTATGACCTTAGCAAAAACCTTGGGTGGGGGGGTTCCCATCTCAGCCATAGTTGCCAGAAATAAATTCTCAAAAGTGCTGACAGCTGGTTCTCATGCAACAACCTTTGGAGGAAGTCCTTTAGTTTGCGCCGCTTCATTAGGGGCATTTAAGGCCATAAAAAAAGAAAAAATGATCCAGAATGTAAATAAAATAAGTCCCTATATTTTTGGTAAATTGAATAAGTTAAAAGAAAAATATTGTGATATAATAGATAAAGTAAAAGGTAAGGGGTTGATGATTGGCATTAAGCTAAAATCACCAGGAGCTAAAATCGTAAATTACTGTTTAGAGGAGGGGTTACTTATAAATTGCACACAGAAGTATATTTTAAGAATGTTGCCCCCTTTAACTATAAATAAAAAGGACGTTGATAAGGCAATGAAAATTTTAGATAAAGCTTTAAAGAGACATAAAGATGAAAAATAAAAACTTAATATCCATAGATGATTTAACTATTGATGAAATAGATGAAATCTTAGACTTAGCTGATAAGTTTAAGAGGAAAAAAAAGCTAAAATTCGACTTATCAGGTAAAACTTTAGGTCTTATATTTCAGAAACCTTCAAACAGAACAAGGGTATCTTTTGCAGTGGGCATGTATCAATTAAGGGGTAACTCAATCTATTTAACCTCTGAGGAATTGCAGTTAGGTAAAAGAGAGGCTATAAAAGATGCTGCCAGAGTGTTATCAAGATATTTAGATATTATAGCGGCGAGAACGTATTCCCATAAAACTATTTTAGAATTAGCCAATGAAGCTGATATTCCTGTTATAAATGCTTTAACTAATCTTTTGCACCCATGTCAGGCATTAAGTGATATATTTACCATAAAGCAATTAAGAGATAATTTTAAGGATATCAAGTTGGCATATGTAGGTGATGGCAATAATGTTTTACATTCACTTCTTCTTGCAGCAAGTAAAGTTGGCCTAAACTTATCTGCGGCTACACCTAAAGGATATGAACCAGATGGGAATATAACAGAGAAAGCTAAGGAAAATGCAGAAATTAGCGGTTCGACTATAGAAATTACTAATAATCCAATTGAGGCAGTAAATAATGCTGATTTTATCTATACCGATGTCTGGGCGAGCATGCATCAGGAAGATGAACTGGATGAAAGAAAAAATCTATTTAAACCCTATCAGGTTAATGCAGAACTTTTGTCTAAAGCCAAAAAGAACTGTTTTATTATGCACTGTCTGCCGGCAAAAAGAGGCATTGAGATAACAGATGAGGTTTTAGATGGACCTCAATCTGTTGTCTATGACCAGGCAGAAAATAGACTACATGTACAGAAAGCAATTTTGTTTTTGCTTTTAAAAGGTAAGTGAAGAAAGAATTTAGGCGACCGAAGGGAAACTAAATTCTATACCTGCCTGCCGGCAGGCAGGTCTGAACTTATCCCGAAGGTAGTGCTTCTATGAGGAAACTTCATTCGGGATTAATTCGTCCTGACGCTTCGGGACTCATTAAAAGGATTTAATCATGAAAAAGGTTGTTCTCGCATATTCAGGGGGACTGGATACATCTATTGCCGTGAGCTGGCTTAAGAACAGGGGTTTTGACGTTATCGCTTACGTGGCCGATGTCGGACAAAACATTGATAGAAAAAAATTGACGAAAAAAGCCAAGGATAGCGGTATTTCTAAAATTGTAATAGATGACCTAAAAAAAGAGTTTGTAAAGGATTATATCATACCTGCCTTAAAGGCGAATGCCGTCTATGAAGGTAAGTATTATCTGGCGACAGCTCTTTCAAGGCCATTGATAGCCAAGGGGCTTATTAATTTAGCCAAGAAGGAGAAGGCCGGATATGCGAGCCATGGATGCACAGCTAAAGGCAATGATCAGGTGAGGTTTGAACTTGCTTTTTATTCTTTGGCGCCTAAGATAAAAGTTGTAGCGCCTGCAAGAGAGTGGGATTTTAAATCAAGGGAAGAACAGGTTGATTTTGCCGTAAAGCACAAGATACCCATAGATGCCACCAAAAAAAGCCCTTATTCTATTGATGAGAACCTCTGGGGTGTAAGTATTGAATGTGGTGTTTTAGAAGATCTTGAGAAGACCCTTCCGGAAGATGCCTATGTTATGACGGTTTCAGGTAAGAAGGCGCCTTCTAAGGAGGAAAAGATAGAGATTGAATTTAAAAATGGAGTACCTATAGGATTAAACGGCAAGAAGATGGAATTGATTAAAATAATCGAAGCTCTTAATAAGATTGGCGGTAAACACGGTATCGGAAGAAGCGATATGGTTGAAAATAGATCAATAGGTATTAAGTCAAGAGAAGTCTATGAAGCTCCGGCGGCAGTTATTTTAACTTATGCCCATAAAGAGCTTGAGACCTTGGTCCTCGATAAGGAGACATCGCATTATAAGTCACTCCTTGAGCAGAAGTATGCCGATTTGATTTATAATGGGTACTGGTTTACACCTTTTAAAGAAGCCCTGGATGCCTTTATTAATAAGACTCAGGAGCTAGTTTCAGGTGAGGTAACATTAAAGCTTTATAAGGGTTCTATTATATCTTTAAGCAGAAAGTCCCCGTATTCTTTGTATTCAAAGGATTTGGCGACATATGGAAAAGATGATACCTTTGATAAGACAGCTTCAAGCGGTTTTATCAAAATTTTAGGTTTGCCTTATAGACTGGCGGGGAAGAGAAAGAATAAATAAGGATTAAGAATTAAGGATTAAGTTTTAGGAGAAGGAAATGGCTAAAAAATTGTGGGGTGGAAGATTTAAGAAGAAAATCGATAAAGATTTTGAAGAATTCTCAAAGTCTATCCATTATGATTATAAATTAGCTGACTGTGATACTCTTCATTCTATAATTCATGCTATAGCTTTAAGTGGTAGTAAGATTTTAACTGCTCCGGAGGCAAAGAAAATCATCGCTTCTTTGCAAAATATTAGAAAGGAAATAAAGAATGGAAAATTCAAGCCGAATTTATCTTCCGAAGATGTCCATACTGAGATTCAAAATAAATTAGAGAAGAAAATCGGTAAGTTAGCTTTAAAATTACATACTTTAAGATCAAGAAATGACCAGATTGTATTTGATGAAAAATTTTATTGTTCAGATAAAGGAGAAAATATTAGAAGATTATTGTTTAACTTAATGAATAGTTTGACAGATATTGCAAAAAAATATAAAAAACAAAAGTTTATAGGTTATACTCACACCCAAAGAGCGCAGGTAGTTCTCTTTAATGACTATTTACTCGCTTTTGGTTATATGTTCTTAAGAGATATAGAGAGAATAAAAAGATTTCTTAGTAGTATTATCCCCTATATCGGCGCAGGAGCGTTAGCCGGAAGTTCTTTGGAGAAAAAAGATTACAATAAGGCAATAAAAGAATTTTTTAAATACGATACGACCGGCTTAAAAATTCCAGAATTGACAAAGAATCCTTTAGATAATGTAAGCGATAGGGATTTTATTATTGAATTCTTAAGCATTTTATCAATTATACAAATGCATTTATCAAGATTAGCTGAAGACCTCATTCTTTATTCGACTAAAGAATTTAATTTTATAGAATTACCTGAAGAATTTTGTACCGGAAGCAGTCTTATGCCGCATAAGAAAAACCCTGATTTTTTGGAACTAGTAAGAGGTTATACAGGAAGAACTTATGGAAATTTAATTTCAGTTTTAACCACAATGAAGGGATTGCCCTTGACATATAATAGGGATATGCAATTAGATAAAGAGCCACTGTTTTCTTCTGTAGAGATAGTCGAGGATGAATTGAAGATTATGTCTAAATTTATAAAAGGCATAAGGCTAAAAACGGATGTAATTAAGGAAGTTTTAAAAGATAAAACTCTCTATGCTACCGAATTAGCTGAGTGGTTGACAAGAGAACAAAAAGTTCCTTTCAGACAAGCGCATGATAAAGCGGGAAAAGTAGTCCTGCTTCTCGAAAAAAACAAGGGTGATATTAAAAAAATAGATGGTGGAAAATTTAAAAGAATCCATCCTAAGTTAAACAGAGCCATTCTTGAGAAAATAATGAATGCAGAATACGCTATATCAATGAAGAAAACTTTTTCGAAAAAAATTCCTAAAAGGAAAAAGAAAGATATTAGAAAAAAATAACTATGCATGAATTTAAGTATAAAAGAAATAGATTTTATTGTGAGAAGGTAAAAATTGAAGAAATTGCCAACAAGTATGGCACGCCATTATATCTATATAGTTATAAAACCCTCATAGATCACTATCGGAAGTTAAAGAAGGCATTTTCGGAGTTTAAACCGCTTA
>CAZKQD010000056.1:0-4512 GCA_964554835.1 uncultured Planctomycetia bacterium
GGATTATCTATATTAGAAAGTAGAGAGAAAATCAGAAGAGAATTTAACATTCCTGATGGATACAAGATTGTTGGCACTGTTGGTAGAATGAGTAAAGAAAAAGGTCATGACTATTTTTTAAAAGCAGCAGCCCGGGTAAAGAAAGAAATTCCAAATGTTATATTTGTAATAGTTGGAGATGGCCCAATGAGAAATAAATTAAAAAAATTAACTGCGCAATTGAAGATAAAAGATTCTGTTATATTTACTGGGTATAGAGAAGGTGCCCTCTCGATTATGAATGATTTTGATCTATTTGTTTTGTCTTCTTTGAGGGAGGGCTTGCCGATGGTTATTTTAGAGGCTATGGCACATCGTAAACCTGTTATATCTTTTGATATAGGTGGAGTGCCAGAAGTAGTAATTGATGGACAAACTGGAATTTTAACTCCACCAAAAGATTTTAAAGCATTAGCAGAGAATATTATTAGTCTTCTTAATAATCCTAACAAAGCTAAGAGATTGGGTGAGGTTGGATTGAAGAAAGTAACAGATGATTTTAATGTAGAAGATATGGTCCGTAATTATGAAAAAACTTACGAACAAATATTAACAGAATCAAATCATATCGTATGAAAAAGTTAAATATTTTATTAGTGACTGAATCCTTTTATCCTGATGGATGGGGTGGTGCCCATACCTATGTTTATAATTTAGTAAAATACCTCTCAAACTCAAAAAAATTCTTACCCTTTGTTTTGACCATTAGACCAAACGTGAACTCTCCTCATAGTGTTAGAATTTTTCGCTACAATTCGGCTTTAGCCGGTAAATTTGTTGTAATTAGACGTCCCATATTAAGCGCCATAAACGCCTATGGAGTATTTAAGGATTTATTAAAAGAATCAAGAATTGATATTTTAAATTTTCATGCAATATTACCTGCCTTTGGGTTAATTTTTTTTGCTAGACTAAAAAATATTCCTAAGATTTATACTTTTCACTCTTCTTTATACGAAGATGTACGTCTTCAGTTAAAAAGGAAGAATTATCTGCCATCTTGTTTAAATTTTATACTTCTTCATCTAATACGGTTTATTGAGAAGTACGTATTAGAAAGATGCCAACAAATAATAGTCTTAAGTGAATATAGTAAAAATTTTCTTATAAAATTATATTCCATCAGGCCGGATAAAATTGAAGTTGTCCCTGGAGGAGTAGATATTGATATTTTTAAACCAGGGGGAGATAAGGCTATTTTAAAAAAGGCACTAGAGTTACCCAAAGATAAAATTATTTTACTTACAACTCGTAGATTAGTTTCTCGTATGGGCATAGAGAATCTCATTTATGCTATAAGAGGAATCATAAAAAAAAGAAAGGATGTTCAGCTTTTAATAGCGGGTGGAGGTTTTTTAGAGGATAGCTTAAAAGATATAGTTAGAAAAAATAATCTTAAAGAGTATGTAGAATTTTTAGGCGTAAAAGACATAGATGAATTATCCAAGTTTTACCAAGCAGCTGATTTATTTATTATGCCATCAGAATATTCTGAATGGTTTGGATTATCAACTCTGGAAGCATTAGCTTCTAGTGTGCCCGTACTAGCTACTCCTGTAGGGGCAACTCCAGAAATATTAGAGAGCTTAGATAGAAATTTAATCTTTGAAGGTACAGATGCAAGATCTATAAAACAAGGAATATTAAAGTTTCTGGATAATAATAAGAAATTAGAACAACATAGCCTAAAATGTAGGCAATATGTAATTGATAATTTTACCTGGAAGAAGGTTTTATCTAAAGCAGAAGATATTTTCTTAAAAAATTACCACAAGTACGATGGGAATGAAAATTAATACTAATTATAAGTATTTCATAATATCGATCTTTATAGTTTTAACTTTTTTTGTCTATCTTTTGGCAATGGCTAATGTTAAATTAGACTTAAAGTATAAACCCAAGGAACTATCTTATAAAAATTATGAAGTTAAAATAGATAAGAGTTGGTCTATTTTAGTTGATAAATCTCAAGAAAAAAACCGCTTTATTCCAGAATATCTTAATAAAGCTTTGGAAGAAAGCGGTATTAAATTAAAGATAGAAAATTATCATCACTCTTTAGATGATAAAAAAACAATTATTTTAATAAATGATGAAAATTATGAATTATTAAACAAATTACCCAATCTTAAAAATATTAAAATACCTAAAAATTTTAAAACTCAGGGTTATCTATTGGAAATTTTCTATGATCAAATAGTCATCGTGGGCAAAGATTCAGCAGGATTATTTTATGGAGTTTTAGCCTTGGAACAATTAATTAACAAAAAAACTTTGAGTTTACCAGCTGTAAGAATATACGACTATCCTAGGGTAAAGATAAGGGCCGTTCATCTATTAACTGATGATTTGGATGGCATAAAATCAGAACTTGACTATTTGGCTAAACTAAGAATAAATACAGTTATTTTGTCAAGCAGATATTTTTTTAGCTTAGATAATTCCACCTACAGAGAGAAACTTAAAAGTATTTTTGACTACGCCAGAAGCCTATCCATCGAGCCCATTCCAGAACTTCAAAGTTTTGGTGTCGCAGGAAATATCCTAGAAAAAACACCCAATGCTGCAGAAGGTATTTATGTCCAAGATGAACCTTTTGAATTCAAGAATGGATTTGCTCAGCCAGTTTTGACCTCAAGAATTAATCTAAAAAATCCTGGTTTTGAAGGGGGGAGTCAAGCTTGGCAGTTGGGAACTGACTGGAATATCGATAGTGAATCCTACGAGGGAAATTCATCAGCAAAGATAGCTGTTAGAGGCCCCCATTTAAGGCGTTCCAGCATCTTAAAATCTAAAAACTATTATATTATTCCTAACTCTGTATATAGTTTGAGTTTTTTTGCCAAAGCAAATAAATTAGGGGGAAAATACCCACCTGCATTGAGAGTTGTAGAGTTAGGCTTAGATGGAAAGTGGTTAAGGCAGCATTCCGTTTATATTAAGAAAAATTTCTGGCATAGATTAGAGCTCAATTTTAAAACATCTCCTGAATGTAGTAAGATTTATATCTATGCTAATATTTGGGATGGCCATGGAGAAGCCTGGCTTGATAATTTAGACTTAAAGCGAATGGACAACGCCCTGGTTAATGTAATTAGAACAGATAGGGCAAAAATTGTTGTAAAGAACAAAAATAGAAGCATAATTTACAATGAAGGGAGAGATTATAAGGTTATAGAGGGCAAGATGAATTATCCTTACCTTTCTTTTAATACAGCTACCAGAATTAAACGTATCTCATCAGGTAGGATAAAGAGAAATGCGAAAGTTTTAATAAGTTATGACTATTCTATAAAGATGGTACCCTTTGCTCCCTGGAGCGTGCCTTATTGTCCATCTGAACCCCAAACCTATGAAGTTATGAGTAAAGTATGTAAAGATATTATTGATTATTTGCACCCTAAATTTCTCAGCATTGGTCATGATGAAATAAGGGGTCTAAATAGAGATTCACGATGTAAAAAGAGAAATTTAACTAACGCTCAGCTTTTAGCGTATGATATAAATACCTTATATAATATTATTAAAAATCTAGACCCTAATATTAAAGTATTAATGTGGGATGATATGCTAAATCCCTGGCATAATGGTGGCGATGAGGATTATCAGGTTCAATTTGGTGGAGTAAAAGGCAAGACATCTTACATGATTAATCTTATACCAAAGGATATAATTTTAATGGTTTGGTGGTATGATGAAAGAGATTGGTTAAATAAAATGAAGAATAGTCCGAGGTATTTTGAATCTAAAGGATTCACTTGTTTAGTTGCTGGATGGAACAATAAAGAAAATATAAGAAAGTGGATAAAGATAGTTGATGATTATAATAACGTTATAGGTATTATAGCTGTTACTTGGGATGGTTTTGAAAATAATCTAGAAGGAATAGAATATACAGCCGAGATGGCTTGGTGATGTGGCTAAAATGAAAATTCTTTTTTTAACTTCAAGATTGCCATTTCCCCCAAAAGGCGGAGATAGATTACGTGTTTTCAATTTTATTAAATTATTATCGCAAAAGCACGAAATTTATTTATTGTCATTTATTGAATCTTCAAATGAGAAGAAATATATAGAGGAATTGAAAAAATTTTGTAAAGATATAGAAACTATATTGTTATCTTCTACAAAATCATATTTAAATTGTATTTTTAATTTTTTCTCAATGAATCCACTACAAGTTTCGTATTATCATAGTTCCAAGATGCATGCAAAGGTAAAGGAATTTGTTGAGAGATACAGTATAGACAACATTTATGCCCATCTTATCCGCATGGCACCTTATGCGAAAGATTTAAAACTTTTTAGAGTTTTAGATTTAACAGATGCTATATCTTTAAGCCTCAAGCGTTCTTTAAAATATAGAAGACATATTTTTTATTTATTTTATCTTTTAGAATGGTTGAAAGTCAGAAGATATGAGAAGGAGATTATTCAATATTTTGATAAATGTCTATTAGTTAGTGATATAGA
>CAZKQD010000057.1:0-4493 GCA_964554835.1 uncultured Planctomycetia bacterium
AGAAATATTACTTTAGTTATTATAATTGAAAATAGCATATTTGTATAGAAAAAAAATTAATCTTCTATATTAAAAACGGGTAATTAAGGAAGGTATAATAACAACATAAAAATCAGCGACACAAAATCGCAGCTTTTTGGTCCGCTGGATTGAGTTGTTAGACAAATTAATAAATCTTAAATAATACAGGAATAATTCCCATTGTATGAAACTCTTCTATGAGTTCTAGAATTCCTATTAACCAAACAAACCAAAGAGCACTAAATACATGTTTTCTAAAAATTATAGGATTCACATTATATTCTTTGGGTTCTATTAAATAAGATATTTTTGGGAAAAAAGTTGGTGTTGTATTAATATATGATTTATATTTTTCTCCATGTAATTTTTTCAACTCTGCTTCTTCACTTCTAATTACATATGGATAATATATTGCAAAAACAATCAGAATAATAGTTGGTATTAAAAATGTTTCGGTAGCAAGGCCAACGCCAACTGCTCCGAGTAAACTGAAAAAGTATAAAGGATGTCTGCAGAGGGAATATGGACCCTCAGTCACTACTTTTCTTGTTTTATACCCTGCAATATAGAGAGAACACCATAAACGTCCCAAAGAAGCTATAGCCACCAAAACAGCACCTACAAAAAAGATAATTGCGGTCATGAAAGGAGCAAATTCTTCCCATGCACTAGTGGAAAATGCTATAAACCCCATCAACAAAACAGCAAAAAGTTGGGAAAGAGGAATTCGCAGTTTTTCGACTATTGGATGCTTTATCATTATCTTCACTTTCTTCTGTCTAATAATTAATAGGCGATTGTCGTTTTTTCTAACTTTTTACTTTGCATTGCAGCAATTACTTAATATAAAAACTATCCTTTAACCTTATATCTCTTGACGATGAACCAATAAGAACTTCAAACTCACCGGGTTCAATAACCCATTCTTTCATCTTAGGATCATAATAATGCAAAGAATCTTTATCCAACTCAAAATAAATCGTTTTCTTCTCATTGGGTTTTAAGTTTACTTTCTTAAAGGCCTTTAATTCTTTTGGAGGCCTGGGTAAGCTTGATTCAGTATCATGTATATAAAGTTGTACTACTTCTTTCCCCTTCACTTCGCCTATATTTTCAACATCAAGACTAACTCTAATGGGATTATTTCTCTTTAGTTTCTTGGGTGTAATATTTAAGTTAGTATATTTAAATTTTGTATATGATAAACCGTAACCAAATGGAAAAAGAGGTTCTATATTATTTTTATCAAAATGGCGATATCCAACAAATATTCCTTCCTTATAATAAACCTTTCTTTCTTTGCCAGGATAATGCCCATAGGAGGCAGAATCTGATATCCTCTTAGGAAAGGTTGTTGGTAGCTTGCCCGATGGATTAATATCTCCAAAGATTATATCTGCTAACACAGTTCCCTGCTCTTGACCCGGATAGAAGGCTTCAATTACGCTGGGCACACTATCTAACCACCTATCCATCCTAACCGGTGACCCGTTAATTAAAACAACAACTGTTTTTTTATTAGCTTTGTATACTTGCTCAATTAGTTCATCTTGCCCTTCAGGTAAAGACATGTCTTCTTTATCCTTTTCTTCTCCTTCAATCCTATCAGATAGCCCTGCAAATATTATTACCACATCAGAATTTCTTGCAACTTTTTCAGCTTCCTTTAACAACGCATCTGCCTGGGGTTTATAGCCAAGTCTCATCACTGCGAAGCCACCATTTTCATAATATTCTATTTTTACTTTATATGATTTACCTTTTTCTAAATAGATAGTTGAGGTTCTGGACTGCGCACCATGATCTCCCCAGTTATCAACTAAAAGCTTATCATTAATATACAATTTAGAACCATCATCGCTGGTTAAACCAAGCTGATAACTACCAGATTCTTTAGGTCTAATTATTCCTGTCCATCTTACAGAAAAATTATCTCTCTTTATCTTTGGTGATGGAGAACTGCCCTTCCAGTTAAAATCAATCTTTTTATCTAACCTTGTAATTACAGGTTCTCCTGAGAAAAACCTATTATCAAAGTATTCGCCCTTAAGACCGTTCGTCTTTGATGTTTTATCTGGAAATAATAAATCTGTTGGTATGGTCAATAACTCATCTGGCATAAGAACTCCCTGGGCAAAATTTAATCTTATTTTATCGTGACATTTATCTTTAAGCCCTTTATAAGGACTTATGCTATAGACAGGATCAATAAAAGAGCTTCCTGCGCCACCTACTCGAACCACCTTAGCATTGGGACCAATCACAGCAATGGAGTTAATCTTTTCCTTTTTCAAAGGAAGCAAATCATTTTCATTTTTTAATAGTACGATACCCTCTTCTGCCACTTTGTAGGCAATTTTTCTTCGTTGTTCTATATCTGAATATTTGCCGCATTCTGAATCTTTCCTATCAAATAAACCTAGTTTAAATATAACTGTTAAAATACGGCGAACTTTATCATTAACAGCTTCTACGCTTACCTGTCCGCCTTTTACGGCTTGAAGTAAATCTTCATCAAAATACTTACCAGGGCCAGGCATCTCTAAATCTAATCCCGCATTGGCTGATTTAACTATAGAATGTGTAGCACCCCAATCAGATACAACAAAACCCTCAAAGCCCCATTCGTCCTTTAAAATATCTCTTAAAAGATGTTTATTAGCGCAACAATATGAGCCGTTTACTTTATTATAAGCTGCCATAACAGTTAAAGCATCGGCTTCTTTGATTGATTCCTTAAATGCGGGTAGATATATCTCCCTTAAGGCTCTCTCATCTACCTTAACATCCACTATGAATCTTTGATATTCTTGATTATTACAGATGAAATGTTTAACCGATGCAGCTATGTTTTCAGATTGGACACCTTCAATATAGGCCTTGCTTGTTTCTGCTGTAAGATATGGATCTTCGCTAAAGCTTTCGAAGTTTCGTCCACCAAGGGGAACTCTATGTATATTAATACATGGGCCAAGAAGCACATTTCTTCCATTTAATTTTGTCTCACAAGCTAAAACCTTGCCCATTTCACATATAAGAGAAGGATTCCAGGTTGAAGCCATAGTAATTCCAGTTGGAAAGCATATAGACTCCCCCCATCTTACACCGTGAGACCCATCAGTCATCTTTAAGGATGGAATTCCGAGGCGTCTATTTTCCTTAGTACTCATATTGTCTTTTCCTGAAAGTAAAGCTATTTTTTCCTCTAGTCTCATTCGGCTTAATAAATCTTCAACGCGCTTTTTAATAGGAAGTTTAGGACTTTTATAGGAGGGAAGGATTTCTTGTTTACCAAGAGCTAAACTAATAAAGATAAAAAAACTAAAGCATATAATGATTAATATATATATCTTAGGCATAAAACCTCCCTGCTGCTTAGCTAAAATAAATCCACATTTTATTTCTCTAAGGCATATTTTGATAATTTCTTTGGAAGCTCAATTGGATAATCTCCTGTAAAACAGGCTGTGCAGAACTCTTCCTTTGGCAACATCATAGCTTTAAGCATACCTTCTAAACTTAAATACTTAAGGCTATCCAACCCCACAAAATCTCTAATCCACTCAATTGAATGGCTTGAAGCAATCAATTCCTTTTTGGTTGGAAAGTCAATACCAAAGAAACATGGATATTTTAGGGGTGGACAACTTACACACATATGAACTTCCTTTGCGCCGGCCTGCCTTAAGGTCTTCACTCTCGTGCGACTCGTAGTTCCACGGACGATAGAATCTTCAATAATCACTATACGTTTACCTTTAAGGACATCTTTTATAGGATTAAGTTTTATCTTCACTTTAAAATCTCTTATAAATTGCGATGGCTGAATAAATGTTCTACCGATATAATGATTTCTTATCATGCCAATCTCATGGGGAATTTTGGATTCCTCTGCAAAGCCCACCGCTGCATAATTTCCTGAATCAGGTATGGGCATAACTAAATCACAATCAATAGGATATTCGCGAGCGAGTTGCTTGCCAAGACGTTTTCTTGTCAGGTATACATTCTTACCAAAAATATTGCTATCAGGCCTTGCAAAATATATATATTCAAAGATACATAAGGCATGTCTATCCTGTTTAAAAGGTTTTATTGACTCTAAGCCCTGACTATCAATGAATACAACTTCACCTGGTTCAATATCTCTTATATATTCTGCCTGAATTAAATCTAAGGCGCAGGTCTCGCTGGCTAAAACATAAGCGCCATCCAATTTACCAATACATAAGGGTTTCCATCCATATGGATCCCGAGCACCAACTAATGTCTCGCCCATCATTATTACAAGTGAATAAGCACCTTCAAGTTGGGATAAAGCTGATGTTACTCGCTTTTTTAAATTTTTCTCTTTTGGTTTAACTAAAAGGTGGGCTATTATCTCAGAATCCATTGTGGTTTGAAAAATAGAGCCTTCTTTTTCTAATTCATCATGCAGCTTAACAGTATTTGTCAGATTGCCATTGTGGGAT
>CAZKQD010000058.1:0-3438 GCA_964554835.1 uncultured Planctomycetia bacterium
GAAGCATTTCGAGGGTATTAATAGAGACCAAAAAAGCAGCCTGCTGTAACATTATAAAAAATGTCGAGTCTCTATTTTATTGGCAAGATAAATTTAGGACATCAAAGGAAGTTCTTATAATAGCTAAAAGCACTAAAAGAAAATTTAAAGACATAGTAAAAATTACAAAGGAATATCATAGTTACGAGGTGCCAGAGATAATAGCATTACCTATTGAGTTAGAAGATAAAGCTTATAGAGACTGGATGAGGAAGGTTCTGAGATGAATATTATGTTTTTAAATAGCGCTATTACTGTAGATTTTGCTATAAAAGTAATGGCAGCTATTGTTATATTTCTATCCTACCTGGAAACAAGGAATAGATTATTTATATGGTGGTTTTTTGGCTGGCTGTTTTTTGCTTTACATGCCTATTTTGAACAATTTCTTTTATATTCCAACATCAAAGAATTTTGGTTCTTGAATCATTTTACGTGGGCGCTTTGTTCGGTATTTTTCTTTATAGGCATATCCATTGGCATAAAAACAAGACACCACTATAAATTATATCTATTTCTTCTGATTACAGCTTCATTTCTCTCTGCCTATGTTGGTTTATATGTCTATAATAATTGGTTTCTATCAGCATTACCTTCTTCTGCAATTAATGGTTCTATTTTTATTATTAGCGGTTGTTATTTCTACAAGACAGCCATTAATAAGAAAGCTTTATATAATAGATTAATCGCTTATGGTTTTATTTTAATTGGAATTCATAATCTGGATTATCCTTTTTTAAGACAAATTGAATGGCTTGCTCCTTATGGTTTTGTGTTATGCTCTGTATTAACCTTTATTTTTATCTTGGGTATGATCTTGAAATCTAAAGCTGAGATTTCCCGCATGAGGAGAGTCAATTTAGAGCGCATCCGTGAAATCAGCACTTTATATTCTGTAACATCAACCGTATCTCGAGGTAAAAACTTATCTCAGATACTTTATAGTGTCTTGGATAACGTACTGAGAATTTTAAAATTAGATGGAGGAGCAATATTTTTAATAAACAAAGAGACGGGCGATTTAATACTTAAAGCCCACAGAGGTTTATCAGAAACTCTTGTAAAAAATCTTTCAAAAGTACCACATACGATAAAAGCAGAAACTAATGAAGCAATAACTAAGGATAAGATTGTCATTGTTCCAAGCGTGTATAAATCAGATACAGCCTTAAAAGAACCTCTACTTAATGATAACATATACAGCTTTGTAGCCGTTCCTTTAAGATCAGGCGCTAAAATTCTCGGTGCCATAGATGTTGGTACAAGAAAACCTCATAAATATAACTCTCAGGACATTCGTCTGCTTGAATCTATCGGGAATGAGTTGGGTATAGCTGTAGATAATAAACAGCTAATCGAGCACTTGGATAGGGCTTATTTGTCAACAATTCTCACTCTAACTGATATAGTGGAAGCGAAAGATCATTACACCCGTAGTCATTCAGATAGTGTCACCCGCTATGCAGTTGAGACTGCAAAAGAGATGAACCTGTCTGATAAAGAGATAGAGAAAATAAGACTTGCTGCCCAATTACATGATTTAGGAAAGATAGCTATCAGTGATAAAATATTACTTAAGGAAGGAAAATTGACCGATGAGGAGTGGAAGCAGATTAAAGAACATCCCGAGAAGGCTGTTCAGATATTAAGACCTCTTACATTCTTACATGAGGATAATGGCGTACTCGATTATATAAGAAGTCATCACGAAAGATACGATGGTGAAGGCTATCCTAATGGGTTTAAGGGGAGTCATATAAAATTGGGCGGCAGGATATTAGCTGTAGCTGATGCCTATAATGCTATGACAACATCAAGACCTTATCGTAAAAAACCCCGCACAAAAAAGCAGGCCATAGAAGAAATAAAGAGAAATTCTGGCAGTCAATTTGATCCAGATGTAGTAAATACCTTCCTTAAAGTCCTAAAAAAAGAAGAACAAAAAAAAGAAAACTATTAATATATTATTAATCTTCCTTTTGAAAAATGAAAGAGGCATTATTTTATAAAAAGTTAGATAAAAATAGAGTAGAATGCTATCTTTGCGCGCATAAGTGCAAAATAAATGAGGGCAAAAGAGGATTTTGCGGTGTAAGAAAAAATATAGGTGGTGTACTTTATAGTCTTGTTTATGATAAAGTTGTATCTTCAAACATAGATCCCATTGAGAAAAAACCTCTATTTCATTTTTATCCAGGCTCAAAAAGCTACTCAATTGCTACAGTCGGGTGTAATTTTAGATGCCAGCATTGTCAGAATGCAGATATTTCTCAGATGCCTCATAACCACAATAGAATTATAGGCGAAACTTTACGGCCTGAAGATATTATTGATGACGCTTTAAGGCATAATGCAAAGAGTATCTCATATACCTATACAGAGCCCACCATCTTTTATGAGCTTGCTTATAGCTCAGCCAAATTAGCACACAAAAATGGTCTTAAAAATACTTTTATTACTAATGGGTATATACTTGAAGAACCCTTAAAACATATAAGTCCTTATCTGGATGCAGCAAATGTTGACTTAAAATTCTTTGATGACGGCCTATATAAAAAAGTATGCGCAGCAAAGCTTAAACCTGTTTTAAATACATTGAGACTCATGAAAGAATTAAACATTTGGGTGGAAGTTACTACTTTAATCATACCTGGCTTAAATGATGATGAAAAACAGCTTAAAGATATAGCAGATTTTATCTTCAGCTTAGGCGTTGGGACCCCCTGGCATATCAGCGCATTCTTTCCCGCTTATAAGATGACTGATAAAGAACCCACGCCGGTTAGAACTATGTATAGAGCAAGAGATATAGGCTTAAAAAAAGGCCTACGTTATGTCTATACTGGTAATATTCCTTATGATGATGGCGAAAATACCTACTGTTATAATTGTCATAAATTAATTATAGAACGTTCAGGTTATCAGATTCGCAAATACCATATTAAAGATTCAAAATGTGTATATTGTAATGCCAAAATAGATGGCGAAGGGCTTTGACATTATGAAAGAAATAGGTAAAATAATAGAGGTAAGTAAGGATATTGCAATTATAGAATTGGATGTTAATAGAGAAATTTGTAAGAGCTGTCCGGCTCATACCTTATGTGGAATTCTCCCTTCAATGAGAAAAATTAAAGCCTTAAATACCTTAAGCGCTAAGGTAGGCGACTTAGTTGAGATTGAAGTAAAAAGGGAGCCATCTTTAAAATTTGCTTTTTTGGTTTATATCGCTCCTTTAATAATGTTTTTTATGGGTGTTATATTGGCCTCAACTATGAATAAACCTCAAAATATACAACTTTTAGCAGGCGGTATCTTTTTCGTATTAAGTTTTGTTGGACTTTATATTTTGAATAAAATAATTCAAAAATCACACAATTATTTATCAGAAATGGAAAA
>CAZKQD010000059.1:0-3426 GCA_964554835.1 uncultured Planctomycetia bacterium
AAAAAGTATCAAATTTCTAAGATACTTTTTCAATAATTCATCATCTCTGAGAAGTTTTTAAGTTTTCGGCTTCTTGTAGGATGTCTTAGTTTTCTTAAAGCCTTAGCTTCAATCTGTCTTACTCTTTCTCTGGTTACATTAAAGATTGAACCTACTTCTTCTAATGTCCTTGGACTACCGTCTTTTATTCCAAAACGAAGCTCTAGCACCTCTCTTTCACGATCGGTTAACGTATCGAGTACTTCATCCATTTGTTCTTTTAGCATTGTACGAGCTGTTGCTGATGCGGGAGAGACGGCTTCCTTATCTTCGATAAAATCACCAAAATGGGTATCACCTTCATCTCCAATAGGTGTCTCAAGTGAAATAGGCTGTTGAGCAATCTTTAATATACCTCTCACCTTCTCAATAGGTACGTTCATCTCTCCAGCAAGTTCTTCTGCAGTAGGTTCTTTTCCATTACGCTGAACCAAATATCTTGAAATTCTGATTAATTTATTTATAGTCTCAGTCATATGAACCGGTATTCGAATAGTCCTTGCCTGATCAGCAATAGCTCTCGTTATTGCCTGTCTTATCCACCAAGTCGCATACGTTGAAAATTTATAGCCTTTATGATAATCAAACTTCTCAACGGCCTTTATTAAACCGATATTTCCTTCTTGAATAAGGTCAAGGAAAGATAAACCTCTATTTGTATACTTTTTAGCAATGCTGACTACTAATCTTAAGTTAGCTGCGACCATCTCTCTTTTTGCTTTATCGTATTCTTTTTCTTTATGTTTTATTGCTTTGAGTTTCTCTTTTGCATTCTCATGCCTTTCACCTAATTCTCTTTGCAATCTGCGCTTTTCTCTTCTGAATTCTCTTAATTCTTTCTTGCTTTTTTCAGATCTACTGTTTTTTCTACGCTTTATCTTATTCTGGATTTTTTCCAGTTCAGAAATAACAAATTTCATCTTATTAAAAATATCTTCTGCAAATGCTATATTTACATTGAAACTCATAAGTATTGAGGGAATGTTCTCTTCTCTTCTAGTTGCCCTTAACTTCCTAGCTAAGGTTTCCAACTTCTTGTAGAATTTACCTGCTTTAATATCCCCCCCGTAGTCAAGAAACTCTTCAGGATTAACTTCTTTTCTTAAAATTCTATTGACAACATCCAAAATTTCCTTCTCGGCTATCTTAGTTTTAAATACAACATCTTTAAATTTCTCTGCTGTACTTTCAATTTTTTTGGCTATTCTAATTTCTTCTTCACGATTCAGCAATAAAATTTGTCCCATTTCTCTTAAATACATTCTGACGGGATCTTCAAGACGAGACAATCTGGGTAATGCGACGGGTCTTTTGCCCTTTTTATCTTCTTCTTTCTCTCGGGCTATTTCTTTTTCTATCTCTTTAGCGCTTTCAGAGTCAACTATCTGAATATCTTCTTCGCCTAAAATAGTAAATAATTCATCTATTTCTTCTGAAGATACAACATCCTCAGGGAGTATTCCATTGATTTGCTCGTAAGTCAAATACCCCTTCTCTTTACCTAAAGATAGAAGTTTTCTGAGTGTTTTATTCTTATGTTTCTTTGTTTTCCTCTTTTTTCTTCTAGTCATATTCAAGAAACCCTTCTATTTTATATATTAGCGGTTAATTCCTTCTGTTTATTTAACAGGTTAGTAAACTGAGTTGTAAGCTCTTTTATCCGCGATTCAGTCTTCTTTTCTTGGGCTATCTTAAGTTCACTTTGAAGTTGCTTCAGTCTCTTTTTAATATTTCTTTTTTTGATTGTCTTTATACAATCAGTTAAGTTTTTATCAACATCCTTAATCTCTGGAGCTTGTAATGATATTGATGAAATTATCTGAATTACCATATTATCTCTAAATCTATCAATTAATTTTGAAGGGTCGAGCTGTTTATTATCCTCTGCAATCTTAAATATTTCCGTAATTATTTTTCTTGTGTAATAATTGCTAAAATCATCAGGGGTCAATTTACTTTTTACTCTATTAATTAATTTGTTATTCTCAAGCATTAAAATCAGTAATATCTTCTCCGCTATATCTACGTCGATGGCCTTAGAGTTTGCGATTTTACCTTCATAGACTTCATAATCAATCTCCTTGTGTTTTTTTAATTCACTCAAGATGTCTTCCTCATTAACTTCTAATTCTTCAGCTAATTTCTTTGCATAGCTTGATTTTAAAACCGCATTATTTATCTTGCTTAATGTAGGAAGAAATTCTGCTGTAATTTTAACTTTATCTTCAGGTTTTTTTATATTATATTTAGAGCACAACAGATTTAACTTATAATCAAATAAATTAAGAGCTTCATCTATTATTTTTCTAAATTTATTAATGCCCGCATCCTGTATATACTTATCAGGATCAAAACCTTCAGGTAATACAGCAATCTTAGGAGTTATATCTTCTACAACTAACAAATCCAGTCCTCTCAAGCTTGCAAGTTGACCTGCTTGATCAGCATCATAAATTAAGACTATGTTCTTTGTATATCTCTTAAGATTTCTAATTTGTTCAATTGTCAAAGCCGTACCCAGAGATGCTACCACCTCATTAATGCCATTTTCATGAGCTCTTATGCAATCTGTAAAACCCTCAACTATGATAGCTGAATCTTTACTAGCTATATCTCGTCTACCCAGATTTAGACCATAAAGATTCTTCCTTTTGCTAAAAATTGGAGTCTCTGGTGTATTTATATATTTAGGTAGCTTGTCTTCTTTTAAAGTTCTTGCTCCAAAACCAACAATTTTATCATGGGAGTTAAAAATGGGAAAAATTAATCTTTCTCGAAATATGTCATAATAATTACTATCCTTCTTACGTGTTATTAAGCCGGCTTTTTCTATAATTTCTGATTTAAATCCCTTTTGTCTAAGCCGATTAAAAAGTTCACGCCATTTACCTGGAGCATAACCTAATTTAAACTTGTCAATAGTTGCCTGAGAAAATCCGCGCTTATTCAAATAATCCCTTGCTTTTTTAGCCTCATCGGCACTTTTCAAATAAAAGTTATAAAATTTCTCAGCAATCTCATTAATTTCATACAATTGATTAAAAACTGATTGTTCCCTTTTATCTCTATAATCTGTCGTTGGAATTTTTACGCCTACTTTGTCAGCTATTTTTCCAGCAGCTTCTGGAAATTCTAAATGTTCAAGTTTCATAACAAAGTTAAAAACATTACCGCCTTCTCCGCATCCAAAGCAATGGTATATCTGTTTAGCAGGACTCACTATAAATGAAGGAGTTTTCTCGCTGTGGAATGGACATAAAGCTTTAAAATTCCTACCTATTTTTCTAAGAGGGATATATCCAGATATAATATCAACTATATCTGCTTTCATTTTTATCTCATCTAATATATTTTGCGAAATGTAACCTGCCATAACTATGACCTTTA
>CAZKQD010000060.1:0-3315 GCA_964554835.1 uncultured Planctomycetia bacterium
GGTGGACAGATGTCAAAGGCAACTCCGATGGGAGCGATAGCCAAATTTGCTGCTGCGGGAAAACCGACGTTTAAGAAAGATTTAGCCTTACTTGCCATGACTTATGGAGATATATATGTTGCTCGTATTGCTTTAGGAGCAAATCCCGCCCAGGCGATTAAGGCGTTTTTAGAAGCAGAAAGCTATGACGGCCCGTCGATAATTGTTGCCTACAGCCACTGCATAGCTCATGGTATTAACATGACCAAAGGATTAGATGAGCAGAAGAAGGCAGTTCAATCAGGAAGCTGGCCCCTTATCAGATTTAATCCTGATTTAAAAAAAGAAGGAAAGAATCCTCTGCAGATTGACAGTAAGGAACCGAGCATTCCTTTGGAAGATTATATTTACAATGAGAATAGATTCAGGGCTTTAAAAGCCACTAATCCCCGGAGAGCCAAGGAACTTCTTGATTTGGCTCAAAAAGAGGTAAAGTGTAGATTTAAAAGATATCAGTATATGGCTGATATGGACTACAGTTTAGAAAGGGGTGATAGTAAATGAAAGCAATAGTTGATAAAGATTTGTGTACAGGTTGTGGTCTTTGCGCTAATACCTGCCCGGAGGTATTTGAATTGGAAGGTGATGTGGCTACAGTTAAGGTTGATACAATTCCTGAAAACGCAGTGGATTCAGCCAAGGAAGCAGAACAGAATTGTCCGGTTGAGGCAATAAAAATAGAAGAATAAAACTCACCTTCTATTCGAGATACTAAATAACGAAATGGCAAAAGTTAAACAAGAACAATAAAGCATATTGTGATAGAAGATTTATTAGTAAATTTGAAAAGTTATATACAAACAGGCCAGGTAATTTCATACCTGGCTGTTTTTTTAGGTGGTATATTAGTTAGTTTTACTCCCTGTTTATATCCTTTAATTCCTGTTACTATAGGTTATATAGGCGCTAATGCTACATCTAAATCAAGAGGATTTCTGCTCTCTTTTATTTATGTTTTGGGAATAAGTTGTACTTATTCTATTCTGGGCCTCATAGCTTCGCTTGGCGGGAAAATTTTTGGGGAAATTTCAACGAATCCAGTCTCTTTTTTAGCGGTAGCAGGCGTTTGCATAATTTTAGGACTGTCAGCGGTTGGTTTGTTTAAACTTAAATTACCTTCATTTTTGACTAACTCCAAATTAAGAGTGAAAAGACAATCACCAACTTTATTATTTAGTTTTATAGTAGGTTTAGCTTCAGGGTTAGTTATAGGTCCCTGCACAGTGCCCGTTTTAGGTGTAATTTTAACCTTTGTAGCTACAAAGCATAGCTTGGTTTTCGGCTCTAGTTTATTATTTACTTTTGCTTTAGGAATGGGCATGCTTTTGATTGTAGTTGGTACATTTGCGGGAGTAATATCAACCTTGCCAAAAGCAGGACCCTGGATGGTAAAAGTGCAAAAATTATTTGGTTTTATATTAATAGGTGTAGGTATTTATTTCGCAATAAAGGCGTTTATCTTTTTCTTATAGGATTTAATAAGACATACAAAGAGAAAAGAAAAAATGAGTATGTCTGATTACACAGATTAAAAAACAGATTACACAGATTAGAAAGGGATAATGAACATTATACGAGGAGGTAGAAATATGAATCATAAAAGATTATTTATTATTTTGTTACTTATTGTTTCTTCTTTTATGATTTTAAGTAATTTACCTGTTGAATCAGCCCAGATAAAAAAAGGAGAAAAGGCTCCTGTTTTCAGTCTTTATGATACAGATGGCAATAAGGTAACTTTAAGCGATTTTAAAGGTGATAGGGTCGTGCTAATAGATTTTTTTGCTAGCCGGTGTCCCCACTGTATAAAAGGAATTACTGTTATGAATCAACTTAATAAAGAATATAAAAATAAAGCTTTTGAAGTGATAGGTATAGACATAAAAGAATCTCAGAAAAAAGTATCTTCCTTGATTAAGAAATATAACATTTCCTATACAATGGTTTTAGACAAAGATGGCAGGGTAGCTAATGCCTATAATGTCAGAGGTATTCCATTTTTAGTTTTGATTGATAAAGAAGGCACAATACGCTGGTTCGGTTATTGGATAAGTAAAGATGCAGGGTTATTAATTGAAAAATTAACAGAAGAATAAGTTACAATAGTTAGTTGCATTTTGTACCTTTTCCATGATAGAATAAGTTGAGATTTTTATTATGATAACTTCAAATCCTTTTACTCCTCAATCAGGATGGGAGCCAAGATATTTTGGTGGCAGGGAAACTGAGCTTAAGTTTTTTCAAAAGGTTTTAGAAGAAAGCTCAAATAATCGCCCTAACCACATTATTATTTTAGGAGATTGGGGCACTGGCAAAACCTCGCTTCTTAAACAATATAAAAAGATAGCTCAGAATAATAAATGTCTTGCTTCCTATTGCCCGATAGCCGAATTTAATACCAATTCTCCTTTAAAGAACGCCACAAGTTTAATCTCAGAGGAGATGTTGGTGGGTTTTCCAACAGATGAGAACTTTGAGAAATTTAATTACAATAGACAGAAATCAAAAAAGAAAAGTTCTTTACAGCCTCAGGTTCAATTTACAAAATTTCTTCTAAGTCTCTGGAGAAATTTAAATACTAAATTAGCTGTAGTTTTGCTTGATGATATTCAGAACTTTAATATTAAATCAGGCATAATTGATATTTTGCGTTCTGTTCTAAGTAAAGATGAAATCTTAGAGAACACCAATTACCTTTTTGTTCTATCGAGTACGCCTAAAGGTTGGCAGAATTTTGTAGACAAACATAGTCCAGTGGGAAGATTTTTTAGAAAGAGAATTATGTTAGATAATCTCACTAAAGAAGAAACCGCCTCAATTATAGATAACAGCTTGAAAGATAGCGGTGTAGAATTTTCACAAAGCATAAAGAAGAAAGTATATGAATATACTTTAGGTCATCCATATGAAGTGCAGCTATTGTGTTCTCATCTATACGATGCTCAAATTGGAGGAAAAGTAAAGGATGAAGTTTTTAAAAAGGCATTTAGAAATGCATTGGATGAATTAGGCAAAGATTATTTTGAGAGTCTTTTTAGAAGAGCAAGTGATAGGGAGAAAGAGATTTTAGGCATATTAGCTGAAGAAGCAAAACCTTTAAGCATATCAGATATACGTTCTATTATGATTATTGAGAAAAGAACGAGGAACTTTCCGATTTCTAACATTAAAAATTTTCTTTATCGGCTTGATGATAAAGAGTTAATAAGAAGAGAAGAATTGGGTAAATTTAAAATTTTAGATCCTATGTTTTCAAAATATATAATGCTATATAAG
>CAZKQD010000061.1:0-3212 GCA_964554835.1 uncultured Planctomycetia bacterium
GCAATTATTTTAGCGGTTACGTTCTTTACAAATTCGGGGGCACCGTCAGGGACAACTGGCGGCATTATTATGGCACTCGTTGCTTTATCCGGAATTACAACTTCCTCTATGGCATTTAAGGCTTTATCAACAGCTTCACAGTTCATAGTTACGACCTTTTCACCCTTTTTGCCATACGTCTTCTTGATAGCAATTTTTATTGCTTCGATAGCTTTCTTAATAGGTAATACTTTACTAATAACAAAAAATGCCGTCTGCATAATTATATTAATTCTGGCTCCGAGCCCGATTTCTCTGGCAAGTTTATAAGCAGAAATAACGTAAAATTTCAGTTTCTTATCGATTATCTGTTTCTGGACTTCAATAGGAATTTTATCCCAGACCTCATCTTTACCAAAGGGGCTGGCTAGAAGAAAAGTTGCCTTTTCCTCGGCCGCGGAAAGCATATCGTACCTTTCAAGAAAAGAAAAGTTATGACAGGCAATAAAATTAGCTTTTTTAATAAGATATGTACTGCGTATAGGTTTTTTACCAAATCTTAAATGAGATACTGTCTTTGATCCAGCCTTCTTGGAATCATATACAAAGTAACCCTGGACATAATTATCGGTTAACTCTCCGATTATCTTAATTGAATTCTTGTTGGCACTTACCGTGCCGTCTGAGCCCAGGCCGTAAAAAACACCTCTGAAAGTATCGGGGTCTTCTGTTAAAAAATCAGGCTCTACCTCAAGACTGCTGTTAGTTACATCATCTACAATGCCAACGGTAAAGTGGTTTTTAACCTTATCATGCGATGAAGGTAAAAGGTTATCAAATACTGCCTTTACCATGGCAGGATTAAACTCCTTAGAACCCAAACCATATCTGCCTCCGACAATCACGGGATTGCTCTTAAAAAGAGAAAATCCTTTTTCCATGGCTTCGTCTACAGCAGAACGCACGTCTAAATAAAGAGGATTCCCTACGGCCCCGGCCTCTTTGGTTCTGTCCAAAACAGCGATTGCTTTAGTTGAAGCTGGAAGTGACTTTACAAAATCTTCTATTGAATACGGCCTGTAAAGTTTTACCTTTACCAGCCCGACCTTCTCACCTTTAGCCACTAGAAATTCCACTGTTTCCTGAGCCGTCTCTGCGGCAGAACCCATAATGACAATAATGCGTTCTGCATCAGGCGCACCCATATACTCAAACAGTTTGTGCTGTCTGCCCACCTGTTTGGCAAATCTATTCATCACATCCTGAACTATGCCAGGAGTTTTTTGGTAAAATGTATTTACGGTTTCTCTTTCCTGAAAGAAGACATCAGGATTTTGAGAAGTGCCTTTTATGGTGGGTTTATCAGGATTGAGACCTCTCTTCCTATGGGCTCTTACAAATTTATCGTCAATCATGGCTTTCATATCTTCAAAGGTAATTTCTTCAATCTTTTGAATTTCATGAGAAGTACGAAAACCATCAAATGTAAAAATGAACGGTATCCTGGATTCGAGAGTTGCTGCCTGTGCCACGAGAGCAAGATCCATAACTTCCTGAACACTTGAAGCTGATAAAAAAGCAAATCCGGTAGAACGCGCAGCCATAATATCAGAATGGTCACAAAATATAGATAAGGCATGGGATGCAACCGTTCTGGCCGTTACATAAAATACAGTCGGGGTCAACTCCCCGGCAATCTTAAACATATTGGGCAGCATAAGAAGTAAGCCTTGAGAAGCAGTAAAGGTAGTTGTGATACTACCTGCGCTTAGGGCGCCGTGTACGGCACCGGAAGCACCTCCTTCTGACTGCAATTCGCATACTATCGGAACTTGTCCCCATATATTTTTCTGACCCTTAGCCGATTTTGCATCGGCCATCTCCCCTATGCCTGAAGAAGGAGTTATTGGATAAATTGCGATAATTTCGTTTGTCGCATGGCCCACATATGCCGCTGCCGTATTACCGTCCATGGTAATTTTTTTTCGAGCCATCTTATTTTTTTCTCCTCAAAAGAAAGTTACTCACATCTCTTAGGCTTCTCTTCTTCTTAGTTGGTCCTTCTTTTTCATACGGTAAGAGATCGTAGATTTCTGTCACTTTAACCTTCGCTAAATATTTAGGCTCAGGTAAATACATTTCATGTCTTCCATGAGATAAGCCTCTTTGAACATTTTTAACCATGCGCTCAATAAGCAATTTAGTTCTTTGCCTCTCCCATTTCTTTTTATATTTTTCAAAAAGCTCACCTATATCAATTACTTCTACGTTTCCTTTAAATTGATACCCTATAAAATCTTCAATATCTGCAATAGAAATTGAAACTTGAGAATTTTCAGATAAATTTTCTCTTGTTTTCTCTGCGTAGAGATCTAAAAAATAGATAATGCCCTCATCGGACTCAACATCTACAATACTTTTTAAGGATGCATTGGGCTTGCCATCTTTCGATGCACTGGCGACCATAACAATCCGCTGCTTCATTAATAACTTAGTCATCCTTTTATCTATCTTCACAATAAATCACCTTCCATTAAATTCTGTTATCAGTTTCATCCTTTTTAAGAGGCAAAAAACAACCATTTTATTCTATTATATATTTTTTGAAAAGTCAAGTATCATCTAGATGAGCAAATAAATTTATCAACCTCATCCAGTGACTTTAGCACAATATCTGCCTCTTTAAGATAGTCAGGAGATAAATAGGTAGTTATTGCTATACAATATAAACCTGCTGCTTTAGCAGATTTTATGCCAAAAGGAGCATTTTCTAATACAATACATTCTGTAGATTTGAGCTTTAAGGCATCTAAAGCCTTGAGGTAAGGCTCGGGATTAGGTTTACCTATTTTTACCTCATCACTTGTAATATTTATATCAAATAGACTGAATAAATCATTAGGCAAGATATATCTTACTTCATCTCTTGCTGTTCCTGTAACAAGAGCGAGCTTGAAATTGTGCTTTTTTAGGTCTTTAACTAATTTCTTTGAACCCTTGATAAGCTTTGACTTAGCAATTTGCTTAAAAATTTTCTCCTTTAGCTCTAATATTTCTTTTGCTTTATCAACGGAAGGTTTAAAATTATTCTCTGCCATCAACTCTATAGCTGTCTCAATGCCCTTTTGGCCTTCTTTTAAATAAATATCGTAATAATTAACCTTGATTCCAAAAACACCTAAGGCTTTTTGCCAAGCTTTAAAATGATACGACATGGTGTCAGTAATTACACC
>CAZKQD010000062.1:0-3124 GCA_964554835.1 uncultured Planctomycetia bacterium
CGGCATATAACGAAGTTTTATTCTAGCCCCTAATAACTTCTTGATATATGAAGATGCATTATTAAGTGCTTTAAGTGTATATTGTTTTCTTTCGTTTTTCTCCATGACGCTGATATACACTTTAGCTATACTTAAATCATGATTTACATCTACTTTCGTTACTGTAACAAACCCAATAGAAGGATTGTCAAGTTCTTTTTGAATTATCTGACTTATTTCTTCTTTAAGCAGTTGATTAACCCTTTTTAACCTGCCTGACATCTAAATTGCCTCTATCTGATAGCCTAAAACATCTATATTCAACTTACCTGCAACTTGCAGAATTTCTCAACATGGATTTAAGATATGCTATTTCTTCTTTTTTTCTTCTAAATCCTTTATCAAGTTTTGCATATAGCAATTTATCTAATAAGGTCTTAAATTGAAGAGACGGTTTAAGTCCGATTTTTTTCAGATCTTCTCCATTTACTCTCAAAGATATATTTTTATATTTTTTAAGATATCTTTTAATTCTGCCTTTTGCCCTTATTGAATTGGTTTCAGATAAAATAGCAAAAATAAACTCATATGAAAAGGGGTGTAATAATTTATATATATCGCTTGGTTTTAATCTGTTTGGGGTTCTTAATTTCCGTAGAATTTTTTCATTATTCTTTTTATTTGAGATTAATTTTTCTGTATCTTTTTTTGAAAAAACTAACCGTTTAGCTACCCTTTTAACCTGCCTTAAATTTAGATTATTACATAAGGCGAAGAAGTATATAAGCCAGGCAGAATATTTTTCATCTAAATTCTTATTTACCCAATTGAATGTCTTTTTAACGGATTTAAAATATCTAATAATGTTTTTTGTTAATTTTAACCTTGGATGGATAAATCGCAACTCGTGAAGTTGGTCCATCCTCATTATGGCCTTTAAAGGTTCGGGCTCGCATAATATAGGTACTATCTCGTTCCTCATCCTTTCACCTGCAATTCTCTCGAACATATTCACATCGACTGCTGTCTTTATCAAATGTTCAGTCTGACTATCGATTTTAAAATCATAACGTTGCTCAAATCTAACCGCTCTAAATATGCGCGTGGGGTCTTCTACAAAACTTAGATTATGGAGCGCTCTTATTTTTTTCTTCTCTATGTCTTTTAAGCCTCCAAAAAAGTCTATTAATTGGCCGAAATTATTTCTATTTAAACCTACAGCCATGGCATTAATAGTAAAATCACGCCTAGATAGATCATTCTTTATCGAACTTAACTCTACAGTTGGTAAAGCTGCCGGATATTCATAATATTCAGTTCTTGAACTAGCTAAATCTAACCTAAATTTATCAGGCATTATTAATACAGCTGTACCGAATTTTTGATAGGTGATAAGTTTTGCTTTAAATTCCTTTGAAAGAATCTTAGCAAACTTAATCGCCTGTCCTTCAACTACTATATCTACATCTAAATTTTTAAAATTTAGTATTAAATCTCTAACAAATCCACCTACGGCATATACTCTAAATTCATAATTATCGGCTAACCTGCCTATTTTTTTTAGTAATCTAAAAATTTCACTGGGTATATTTTTCTTCATTTTATAAGTTAAATTCTTAAATATGGCATCCAAAGCTTCATCTTTGTGTCTTCCTGCTGAAGGACTGGAAATAGTTTGAGCTAATTTTTTATATTTTGTTCCTAAAATATCATTTCTTGTTACAATGCCTCTAAGTTCGTTATTCTTAAGAACCGGCATTCTGCCGATATCATTCTCAAAGAAAATCCTTTTGATACTTGATACAGGCGTGTCTTCATTAACGCAGATAACGTCTTTGCTCATATAGCCTTTAACCTTAGAATGACCAAAACCATGATATATAGCCTTATCTAAATCTCCTCTGGTTAATATGCCAATCACCCTGCCTTTTTCTAAGACAGCCATCTCGGTAACGTTATACCTTATCATATCGCGTTTAATCCTGTTTATGATTGCAGATTCGGTAGTCGTTTTAAATTCTCTATTCATAATATCTTTTGCTAAAACTTGAGGTTTGATATTGTCTTTCAGTAATTTAATCAGTTCTTCCTTGGCTACTTTTAAACTTTTACCCCGCAACACACAGCTAGCAGCAGAAGCATGTCCGCCCCCTCCAAAGTAAGTAGTTATCTTATTTACATCTACAGTGATTAAACCACTCCTTGCAATCATTTGAATTTTTGAGTCTATTTTGACTAAAACAAATATAACATTAAAATTTTCAATATCTATCAATCTATGTGTAAGAAGAGCTAAATCAGGAATGTATCTATCATATTCTATACTTGAAATAGCAACTGGAACCCCATTTATAATTCGGGTTTCTGTTTTTTGTATCAGCTCAACTAAAATAGATAACTCCTCTTCAGTAAGCTGACGATTAAGATAATGCGAGACAATAGTTAAATCAGCGCCTTCGGATACTAAAAAACTCACTGCATCTATATCCTCTTTAGTTGTTGTTCTAAAGATTAGGGAACCTGTATCTTCATATATGCCCAGACACATAACAGTAGCCTCAAGTGGACTTATCTTTATCCTTCTTCTTTTTATCTCATTTATTAAAATAGTTACGGTTGCTCCAATTTCTCTTATAATCTGTCTATCTGCTTTTAAATCCTGTTTAGTCCTCGGATGATGGTCGTATATATAAACCTTCACATCTTTTCTATCTAAAACTGATTGCGCTTTTTCAATTCTACTTTTTAAGCTCGTATCAACAATTATAAGTCGATTCACCTGACTAAAATCAAAGCGCTTTTCGTCTTTAAAATCAAAAGCATTCCGATACAAGGAAAGAAATTCTCTTACCTGTTTCTCAAGTGACTGCGGAAGAATCATATGCGCATCTGGATATATCTTCTTTGCTGCGATTAAAGAAGCCAAGCAATCGAAATCTCCGCCACTATGAGTAACTATAGCATCCATTTATTTAGTCCTATGTTTTAAGTCCAAAGTCCTACCCCATACCAATCTTTCGCTACCGCTCAAGATGCTACGGGGCAAGTATCCAAAGTCCTAATTTGACCAAATCGTAAACAACCTAAATGCAAAAATCAACCCTTCGATAGACTCAGGGTTATCCCGAGTAAAATCGAGGGACAA
>CAZKQD010000063.1:0-1502 GCA_964554835.1 uncultured Planctomycetia bacterium
GTCGGCAAACTAAAAGGCCTAATCTTTCTATTTACCGGCTCATTGGATTCATATTCAAGGTCTGAGGCCAAAAAACAGGTAAAAGCACAAAGCGGTGAAGTTGCCGTAAGTATAAGTGACAGAGTAAGTTATCTTGTTATAGGTAAAAACCCCGGTTCTAAATTAGCAAAAGCTAAGAAAAAAGGCATCAAGGTCATTAATGAGAAGGAATTCAAGAAATTATTAGCAAGATAGTGATACTTTCCCATTTTTCCTTCCACATAACTCAGCCCTAACTGTAAACTATCAAATTAGTTAGGAAAATATTAATTAAAAGGTTGACAAATTGCCTGTATTATGTTATAAAGAGAAGAATTGCTTCTTTATTTTGTAAAGAAAAGCTGTAAAAATTAAAGACATAGGTAGAAAAATGAAGATTTTGGTTAACTCACATAGTGGAATAGGCGGCATTGCGCGTACTGCTATGCAGATGCGCCAGCAGATACTGTCCAATCATGCGAAGGATGAATTGGTAGTCGTCTATGAGAACAGGGAATCAAAAAAGGAATATAAAAGGCGCTACTGCAATACTTATGTCTATTCTACGCCTACACCAAAAGGCATACATAGTTTTAAATCTTTAACTAAATTTAAGCGTTACTATAGACCTGTTATTGATAAAATGCAGGGCATAATCGAGAAAGAAAACCCTGATATAGTCCTGATTATAGGAACCTTTTATTTTCCCTGGTTTTTATTAAATGCTACCTTAAAAGCAAAAAAGCCCTTTATCATCCGCTATGCCGGTATTATAGAGAAGGAAGAGACCAAAAGGATCTGGTTGCGTATGGGTAGAGATTTTGTCAATCCGGATTATTATTATATTTTTCCATCGCGCCATAGTAAAAATACTGTTGAAGGAATCCATAATATAAAATTAAACCAATTCAAAGTAATCCACAGCGGGCTTCCCCAGGAATTTTTCAGGGAAAGGAAGGGAAACTCTAAAAATGGTAAATTCAAGATAGGATATGTCGGCAGGCATTATGGGGTTAAAAATCCTGAGTTCTGTTTAACTTTAGCTGATAAGATGCGCTCAAATAATCATAGTGAAATCGAAATGGTTTCTAATTACAATGGTACTAATTCTAAAACGAAATCGAAGATGTCAAAAACTGTCAAGAAATTTATCAAAGCTGGTATAAAGATAACACCCACTATGTCAATCAATAGATTGGCTAAGTTCTATCAAAGTAAAGATTTAATAATCAGTCCTTCCCATTATGAAACCTATGGCTATGTGCCTTTAGAGGCCATTGCTACAGGTACACCTGCTTTAATTAATAATACTTTAGGGATTAAAGAAGTCTTTAGCAAATTAGGCTTAGATGATTTTATTGTTGATTTTAAAGATATTGACCACATAGTGGATAAGATAGAACATATAAGAAAAAAGCAGATTGTTATTGATGGCCATATAAGCAGAACTTTACGTAGAGAATATTCATTCTCAAATACGATGT
>CAZKQD010000063.1:1602-3100 GCA_964554835.1 uncultured Planctomycetia bacterium
CCGGAAGTTAAATCATTAAGAGGCCACAGGGCGAATTTAAAAGGAAGCTTTGCAAGGGTAGAACGCGGAGAAATTTTCCTTTATAATCTGCACATCAGCCCTTACAAGTATACTTTGAGCTTTGCTCAAGACCCAAGAAGAACAAGAAAATTATTGCTGCATAAGGCAGAGATAAAGAAGCTTATAGGTCAGATATCTCAGAGAGGTTTTACTTTAATACCTCTTAATTTATATTTTAAAAAAGGTTATGCTAAGGTTGAATTAGCTCTTTGTAAAGGCAAAAGGAAATACGACAAGAGAGAAAAAATAAAACGCAAAACCCACGAAGCCGAGATTAAAAGAGCTTTAAAATACAAAAATCGTTGATGATTGGGGGCGATTTGGCTTCGACTTAGATGGAAGGGTAAGAGTTGCATGTCGAGGTTCTCAGGAGGCCTCGTAAAACACCTGGGACAAAAGTAACTGCGGAAACGCAAGTTGCCAACGCTCTCGCTGCCTAAAAAGGTACAGCGAGGTTCAATTAATTCTCGCCTGTGGAATTAGTTGAACTTGGTTAGCAGGCTAGCTGAATATCTATAGCTTTTTGGATATTTAGCGAATCTTTTAAAAGCTAGCTCTTTTGAATCCTGCCTGTTTGGAGTCAAAGGAGCGAAAGTTAAAAAAACAGGCTATGCATGTAGATACTCTTATTTATCCGTGTAAGGACCGGGGTTCGATTCCCCGCGCCTCCACCACCGAACCACATAGGGTTCGGTGCACAGCATCCAACGTGGTGCTTGTGCAGTCTTAAGTTTTAAATTATAAGTGTTTGGGTAATTTAGAATCTAACTGAGGATAATTCTTGACAATAGGGTGGGTTGTATGTTTAATTCTTATAACAAAATAGAGGAAGCTACATCAATAAAAAAGTTGAGTCTCCACAGTTTATCAGTTAAAAAAACGAAATCCGCCTCTGGCGGATAGTACCTTCGCTAAAAATAGTGAAGGTTTTTTGTATTTATGTTAAAATCTAAAATGCAAAGTAATCCAAAAAGACAATCCACTAAAGGCATAAAGAACTGGCCAAAGGATGATAGGCCAAGAGAGAAATTACTAAGAAATGGCGAGCACACCCTTAGTAATACTGAATTATTAGCAATTCTATTACGGACAGGAGTAAAAGGCCAGAGTGCTATAGATTTGGCAAGAACTATACTGCAAAAATTCAAAACATTTCGCAATCTATCCCACACCGACTTAATCCAGTGGAAAGAATTTAAAGGATTAGGGTTGGCCAAAATTGCCCAGATAAAAGCAGCTATTGAAATTGGAAGAAGATTTAGAGAGGATGAGTTAAAGGAAGAGAAGGTAAAAATTAAATCCTCAAAAGATATAGTAGATTTTTTAATGCCGAGAATGAGAGATTTAAAATTTGAAATTTCTAAGGTTGTCTTGCTTGATGCCAAAAGTCGGATTATTGACATTGTAGATATTACTCAAGGCACTTCTCATTATGCTA
>CAZKQD010000064.1:0-2770 GCA_964554835.1 uncultured Planctomycetia bacterium
GTTAGATGTTAAAGTTTTAGGTTTTGTTTTAACTGATATTGAATATTACATTCCTGAATTTATATACCGCCATCTCTGATAACTTAGAATAAAAATTAGTGGATTTATAGAGTGAAAAAAATATTATAATCTATAGAGCCAAAATCCAATTTATGCGGGTTTTGGCTTTTTTATAGGAAAGTAAGATTATGAGAACAGTCCAACGAATAGCAAAAAATACCCTTGTTTTAACTTCCGCCGAGCTTATAAATAAACTCTTATCCCTTGTTTTATATATAATATTAGCTAATTATTTAAGGGTTGCAGGTTTTGGTCAATTTTCATTTATTATGACACTTTTAGCTATCTTTACTATCTTGGCTAATTTTGGACTTGATAAATTAACTATAAGGGAAGTAGCTAAGGACAAAGAAAAAACTCAAAGTTATGTTGCTTTGATGTTGAAACTTAAAGTTTTTTTAGCGCTTGCAGCTTATGCAATTCTTATTATATGTATTCATTTATCTGGTAAACCTCAAAATGTCATATTCGGTGTGCATTTAGTAGGTTTATCCATTATATTTATTGCCTTATCAAATACATTTATGGCTGTTTTTAACGCTCACGAGAGATTAGAAATAAATGCCACCTTGTTGGTGGTTATAAAATTACTGATACTTGGTTTAGTGTTCCTTGCTATCTATTTAAAATATGGACTTTTGTTTATCCTGGGCGTATATGTTATAGGTGAATTTATAAGGTTGCTCTTAGCTGGGATTATTTACCGTAAGAATTTTTATGTTCGTAAGATAAAACAATTTATCCCTTTATCTTATAAAAAGACTCTAATAACAGCTGCCCCATTTGTTGTATTAGGAATAGCTTCTCTTATACATATGCATATTGATAAAGTTATGCTGTCTTTAATGAAGAACGATGAAGCTGTTGGTTGGTATAGTGCAGCGGTTCTTCTTGGAGTGGCGTTGGTCGCCTTAATTCCAGGAAGTTATACATTAAGTATTTATCCGGTTATTTCACGGTATGCTCGAGATTCAAAGAAGATGCTAAATTTTACCTGGGAGAAGTCAATAAAGTTGCTTATTATTATTTCTTTGCCCATTGCTGTTGGTGTGTGTCTTTTGGCTGATAGATTTATATATCTATTTTATAGTCCTGAATATAGTAATTCCATTGCCGCTTTGACAATCTTGGGCCTATCTATCCCCTGGAGATTTGTAACTACGATAAATTTGTTTACCTTATATGCTACTGATAAACAAAAACAGGCTACTATCATGATAGTTATCAGCGCCTCTTTTAATATTATTCTTAATCTTTATCTTATACCTAAGTTTAGCTATATAGGAGCTTCTTGGGCAACTGTATTTTCAGAGACATTAAGCTTCCTCTTGTTTTTTGGTTTTGTGTGTATAGTTCTTAATCTGAAAATTAATATCCTTAAGATATTGCTTAAGCCGGCAATTGCTGCTTTTTTAATGGGGCTCTTCATTTATAAATTTAGTCATCTATTTAATTTGGCCATCACCATTATATTATCAGCAGTTATTTATATTGCGTTGCTTTTTATGTTTAGAAGTTTTGATGAACAAGATAGATATTTATTGAGAAGAATTTTACCCCTTACAGAAGATAAATAAAAATGAACAGTTTAATTTCAGTTATAATCCCAACTTATAACCAAGGAGATTTTTTGCCAAGAGCAATTAAGAGTGTTCTAGAGCAAACATTTCAGAATTTTGAATTAATTATTGTTGATGATGCTTCTACTGACAACACAGAAGAAGTAGTAAAAAAATTTCAGGAAGAAGACGAACGAATAAAATACAAAAGGCACCAAAAGAATAAAGGGGGAAATGCTGCTCGCAATACTGGTCTTCGAAACGCAAAAGGAGAGTATATTGCGTTTCTTGATTCAGATGATGAGTGGCTTTCTCGTAAATTAGAAAAACAGTTAGAGGTTTTTGAAAAGCCTAACAATGCAAATCTTGCTTTGGTTTATAGTGGCGCTTACTATATAGAAAACGGCAAAATGGCCATAAAGGTATTACCCAAAAAAAGGGGGCATATTTTAAAAGATTTATTAGTTTCTAATTGTATTATGGCGGGAGGAAGCAGTAGCTTAATCAGAAGAGAAGTGTTTAATAATTGTGGTTATTTTGATGAGTGCAAAGAACTTAGAGAAGGGGGAGGACAAGAATACGAAATGTGGATAAGAATTGCACAGAAGTATGAGTGTGATTTTGTTAAAGAAGAATTGATTAAATATTATATACATGAAAGAAGTATAACTAAAAGAAGCGATTTATATCGAAAGAAAGTACGCCAGCGTTATATTTTTAACAAATATAAAAATTATTATCAAAAATCTCCCAAACTTTATAGCACTAGACTTAAACATGATGGTGCCGGATTTACATTACAAGGATATCCCAATGAAGGAAGAAGACGGTTTATTAAATCTATAAGAACATATCCTCTAAATATCAAATCATATCTTTGTCTATTTTTGTCATTATTTGGATCAAACACATATGCTAAGGTGCTTGAGTTAAAAAACAAACTAGAAGAGAAAAGGTAGAAGTTTATAAGAAACTTAAAAAAACGCCCACATCAACAGCCGTAGGGAATACATCAATTAGCGCTAGATAATCAATTCTTAATGGTGCAATGAACAGCATAAGGCTAAAATATCTATATAAGAATAAAGTTACAAATGGTTAATTTTTATGAATAAAAAAAGATATTTCTATGAAGAAGAAAAACCTATTAT
>CAZKQD010000065.1:0-1475 GCA_964554835.1 uncultured Planctomycetia bacterium
AGTTTCCCTTGGGTCGTCTAAATTGTGTCCTTATTCACTTGTTATCAAAACGTTCTTTTTGCTATGTGCGGAAAATTATATCACCTACACAGAAGTTTGTCAAGAAGAAAATTTTGTTTTTTTATAGTAGATATTTATTGAAAGATTTATACCTTTTTAGCCATTGATTCGCGGATAATCAACTGGGGTTTTAAGATAATACACCCACACTTGCACTTCGGAAGCGCAAGTTGGTTTACTCTACTGATATAGTCTTATTTGCTGAGGTAATATTGCCTTGTCCATCAGTTACAAAAAAGAAGATTCTATAAACTCCTTCTTTATAAGGCGCTTGAATCTCAATTTTGCCGTCAGACTTTATAGTCTTTGAATAATCTTCTAAAAATAATGAAGAATCAACATCAAGTATCTTAATTTTCATTGTTAAGGGATCGCTTTCATAATCATAAACCTTCCTCTTGCAATAAATAGTCTCATTGGGCTTTACTCTTTTAATCTTACTTAGTGTGAATTCTTGAATAACCGGGGGGCGATTTGGTAGCTCTTTGCCAGTATAAGTCTTACGTAGCGACCAGAAAGAAGCGGTCTTATAGCCATCAAAGGTAAGGCCCCACCATGTAGGAGAAGAGCCCTCAATTTGGAGCTTTTTCTCGGTTAAGTGAAAAGCAAAACCGCCAAAATTATATCCTGTGTGTCTTAATATGTGTTCTTTCCATACATTCATAAAGGCTTTTGCTTTCTCACTATCCGTTGGCTCTATGGGTTGGTCATTTACATCCTTTTCTACTTCCCAAGGACCCGGTGGTCCAAACTCTGTAAAGATATAAGGAATATCTGCCTTAAGCCTTTTCCATTCAGGATAAGCATGTGGAGCTCCCCTATAAAAATTTATGCCGTAGACATCTAGAGCAGGTGTATACTCTTTAATATATTTAAATGCGGTCAGGCCTGCTCCTGCATATACTACAGGATGATTGGGGTCTATTTTGTGAATCCTTGTCACTACCTTTTGTAAAAATCTAGCAAAGCCTATTCCTCTTTCTTCTTTTTCCTGGGGGGTTAGCTTTATGTTCTCCCACTCCTGTAGCCTAATTTCACCAAGGATTATAACCTCATTGCCTATGCCCCACATTAATAAATTAGGATGACCCTTGTGCTCATTTACGAATTCTTCTATTCTTTCCAATAACATCTCCTTGGAATACTCATCAGAACTATAATCTATGGTTACAGGCAGCCAATATCCCATAACAGCCATCAAATCATATTCCTTACACTTATCTAAAATTAAATCGTCATAATCTGAATCGCCCCAGCGCCTAATGGAATTGGCTCCAATCTCTTTAGCCCAACTAAAGTGCTTATCTATATTTTCTTCATCCACATACTCTCCACAACCTATGCCCTTGATGTAGAAGGACTTTCCATTGATTGTCAAATTCCAGCTTCCTTTTTGACCGGTGATTTCTACAATG
>CAZKQD010000065.1:1575-2757 GCA_964554835.1 uncultured Planctomycetia bacterium
ATAATAGACCTCTCTTAAATGGCGGTAATTGGGTGAATATTCTCCGCTTTCATTTTGCGCGCATATTCCCCACCACTCTTCATTGCCACTTTCTCTTGTACCAGAATCAAAGGATGGCACATCCCATCCTCCCTCATAAGTATGAGTCCAGGGGTCATCATAATCAGACTTCCACCATTCGTCAAGCCATTCAAAGTATACTCCTCCTAATGACGTCCCAGCACCTTTTAGATGGCTGGATGTAATATTTTTCCACTGCCTTTTGACATACTCTGCCTGTAGTTTTTCATTCGCTATACGAGGTTCCTCTCTTGAATCTAAGGCATCGCTGCCAAATTCTGTCAAATAGGTTGGCTTATCAATTCTTCTTGCTGTTATCCATAATCCAGAAAAGCCTTTAGCCTGATACATATTTGCCCCATATATATCCACAGCATCACAATAATCATAGAAGTCATAAACACCAGCTAAGCCCATGTTAGATATAGAAACAGGATGCTTTTTGTCTATTTTTTTTATATCCTCGGCGATATATTGAACTGTCTCCTTATAATAGTCTTCAGCAAAATTTCCTCTGGTAGTGGCTTGTCTTATATTGTTCTCATTGCCTAAATTCCACATAAGCACAAAAGGTTCATCTTTATAGGTCTCTACCATCTGCATAACCTCATCGTGAATCTGCTTGCGCGTCCGGGAATCAGAATAATCTGCATAATGCTCTAAGCCATGCCCCATAATAGTCATAATGCCAAACTCTGAATACAATTCTCTTAAAATTTTCTTAGCGCTTTCAATCTCCTCATCTGTAACTGTATCAGGAGTAGGACCACACTTTAAGCCGGGTGGTTCATAAAGCCGGATAGTATTTACTCCCATCTCCTTCATTAGCTGAAAGTCGCCCACTTCTTTCTCGTTATCAGTTAACTCGCCATCTTCATTTAAATCAACTCTTGCTCGGTGAGCAGGGTCGTCTTTTGAGGTCATCCAATTATCATGCCAAGGAGCATTTTGGCCAATCTTAACCACCTGATAGACCACCCCTTTAATCAAATAATCCTGCTCTTTCTCATATTCACCTCTTCTTAAGTTGTACTTTTTAACTAAAAGACGGAAATTATCGGAATTATCCTTGGTGACTTTAACTATACTGGGTTTTATCTCTACATATTTAGGAAGCGGTTT
>CAZKQD010000066.1:0-817 GCA_964554835.1 uncultured Planctomycetia bacterium
CTATTAAGGAGCGAAGAAAAGAGCTATGGGATGAGGAAAGCTTGTCTGAATTAAGGAAGGAATTAAACTTAAAACCCATATAAAATTTCTAAAATGAAAGCAAGGAAACTGGTGCATGCATCAGAGAATTTAGTAGGAGATTGTGTACATAAAAAAATATTGTACAAAGATATTAAAAAATGTGACAAACAAAACGACCATAAGTCATTTTAACAGCGGATATGAGGTTTACCCTTCGGCTTGGGGCTCACCTAAATTGTTCACTTCGTTCGCAACTTTTCATATCCGTGAACTTTAGATGAAATGCCTTTGAGGAGGCAAATAAGATGGGGATCCCCGAATCACAATTGGAAACTTGGACTCATCAAGGTGCAATAACTACCGCTAAGGCTACTCATGAATCTATAAGAAATGCTTTAAATTCCTATGAGTGGCCTGATGGTGTAGATTTTGAGGTTTATCTTCAAGGCTCCTACAAAAATGATACGAATATCCGCGGGGATATGGATGTGGATTTAGCAGTTCAACTTAACTCAGCTTTTTATAGCAATCTTTCCAAAGAACAAAAAAGACATTTAGGAATATCACCAGCTTCCTACGAATGGAATTATTTTAGATCCGATGTTTTAAGTGCTTTAAAAGACTATTATGGTTTACCAATAATTACCGAAGGAAATAAATCCATAAAAGTGGAAGCCACCAGTGGACACTTGCCAGCGGATGTTGTAGTATGCACTCTATATAGGAAATACAAGAGTCTCAACAGTTATGACTATCTAGAAGGAATAACCTTTTGGACTAGGAATGAAAAGCGTCA
>CAZKQD010000066.1:827-2706 GCA_964554835.1 uncultured Planctomycetia bacterium
CAAAACACTAACAATCAGTATAAACCCGTGGTAAGGATGTTCAAAAATATACGAAGTTATCTTGAAGAGAAAGACTACATATCAAGCAGTTTAGCACCATCATATTTCTTGGAATGTTTACTTTATAATTTGCCGAATAATAATTTCATCGGTAATTACCAAGATGCTTTTTGTAATATAGTAAATTGGCTGAATAAGGCCAATTTAGAAGATTTTGTATGCCAAAATGAACAATTGACACTTTTTGGTGATACTCCGGAGCAGTGGTCAGTATCTGATGCTGAAAGATTTATACAAAAGTTGATAAGACTTTGGAATGATTGGTGAAAATATGCACTTATACACTACCGACTCAAATGAAAGAATAATTGTATCGTTTTATATTGCAATTATAAGTGTATTTGCCACATGGGGGCTTAATAGAGTTCTTGGAGCTATGCAATTCACTCTACCTTGGTGGATTGATGCCCCATCAGTGATAGGGTTTTTTGGTTTATTTTATACAATTTTTAATAAATATCTCTGGAAGTGGCGAATATTACGAGCAATAGGAGTTGTAAGAATTCCCGATTTGAATGGAATTTGGGATGGATATGTGGCTTCATCATTTGACAAACAGGCTATAAAACATGATGCAACTTTAAAGATATTCCAAAATTGGACTAGCGTCAGCATCATTTTAAAAACCAATTATTCCAAATCTAATAGCTTGGTTGCAACAATAATTATGGAAGATCCCAATGGCACATTGCTTAGCTATGAATACCTAAACGAGCCGATGCCTAATGCAAAACAGACAATGCATGCTCACCGAGGAACCGCGAGGCTTACTATGCCATCTAATGGAAAAGCACTTGAAGGAGAGTACTACACTGGGAGAGATAGGCAAAACTTTGGCATCCTGAATTTTGAACGGATATGAATATCGGCACTCCACCTAACAGCGTGTTAATAACAGGGACAGACACCTATTTTAATTTACATCACTTCTGCAAGATGACAGGAGAAGGTTATTCTAGTTCAATAATTCAGTAACTTTTTCTAGCTTTTTTAAGATAGTTGGAGGGCTAAATCTCAAATGTAATCCAAATAGTTAGGTAAAAAGATAATATTTTAAAACAATAAACAAGACTTCTAATTAAAGAAATTATAAAAGATTATATAAGGGGGTGAAATAATTGGACTTTAAGTTTAAACCAAATATTAAATGGAATGATAAGGAACTTATTAAAAAAATTGAAGACAAATTTGGAAGATTTCCTCACAATAAGCTATTTACTCCTACTTTTATGAAAAGTTTTACTAAAAGTAATAGCTTTGAAGAATTTGTATTAAAAAGTAGCTTTACGCTAAAAGAATTTAAACTTAAACCGAATAAAAATTTAGATGAATACATCTGTAAAAATGCAAATCAATTTAATTCCTGGCAAGATATGTATAAGAAAGCGATTAATGAATATATAAAAACAATTAAAATTTAGTTTTCTATATTAATATTTTATAATTTTTCAAATTCTCATTTTATTAGTATATATTGCTTTGTCTAATTCTAGATACACTTTTTCAGTCTCTTCACTCATACAAAAAGTTCGAAAATCGTTTTGTTTGGCTCCCCGAGAAGGTCAATAGGCAGAACTTTTCGCATTGTCTTTAAACTTCCCAATCCTTTAGATTATGTTAGAAGCAGGGAAATATCCAAAAGTTCAAATTGAGTAACAAGGATTTAATTCAGTTAATACCCTCACTAGAAGCCACAAATGTCCTTCTAGTCATACTGTATATTCTTGTATAAAAAAAGTCATTTGACTATCCCAATATTTTAGATTAATATTGATCTATATCAATGAAATGCTTTTTCATTATAAACTTCTGATTACCT
>CAZKQD010000067.1:0-2694 GCA_964554835.1 uncultured Planctomycetia bacterium
TTCCTCAATAGTTAATTCTTTTTGCCCTAAAAACTCTTTTGTTTGAGTAAATAACTCATCTACTGCTTTCTGTCCTGCGCCCGATGCAGCTTGATAACTACATACAATAATTCTTTTTATACCTGCTAGTTTATAAATAGGATAGATAGCTAATACCATCTGGATGGTGGAACAATTCGGATTAGAAACAATGCCCTTATGATTCTTAATATCTTCTGCGTTTACCTCAGGTATAACAAGAGGTACATCTTCTTTTAATCTAAAATCATGGCCATTATCTATTACTATAGTTCCTTCTTTGACAGCTGTTGGCGCGTAGGTTAAAGAGGCTCCTTTTTCACCCTCTGTGCCGGCAAATAAAGCAATTTCAATACCCTTAAAACTTTCATAATTTATCTTTTTGACAGAATAAGTCTGAGAATCTATTTTTATATCCCTTGAACTTCTGGCTAAAACTAACAGGTTTTCTATTGGGAAGTTTCTTCTTTTTAAAGTCTTAAGGATTTCTCTTCCTACCGCTCCTACGCCAACTACTGCTACATTATATTCTCTCATTTAAAGACCTCTTATTGTTTTAACTTTGGACTTAGGACTCCGGACTTAGGACTTATCCAGATGTTCCACCACCAAGTCCCCAACTTCTTGCGTTGAATAACCCATCTTAGCTGCTGATAGACTTTTCAATTTAGTTGTAACTTTTTTTACAGATTCCTCAATTAAATCAGCGGCCTTCTCTTCGCCTAATTCTTTTAGCATCATAGAACAGGCGCAGATTGCCGCAAGTGGATTAATAACATTTTTACCTGTATATTTAGGAGCAGATCCTCCGATTGGCTCAAACATAGATACTCCTTCAGGATTTATATTTCCTCCTGCTGCAATACCCATACCTCCTTGAATCATAGCAGCTAAATCTGTAATAATATCTCCAAACATATTATCAGTTACAATAACATCAAACCAATCAGGATTCTTAATCATCCACATACAAACTGCATCTACATGAGCATAGTCCTGTTTTATTTGAGGATAGTCTTTACCTACTTTATTAAAGACCCTCTGCCATAAATCAAAAGCATACGTTAAAACATTGGTTTTACCACAAAGGGTGAGTTTTTTTTCCTTGTTTCTGTTTTTTGCAAATTCAAAAGCGTACTTTATGCAACGCTCAATGCCTTTGTAGGTATTTCGTGAAACCTGAAGAGCTACTTCATCCTCTGTGCCTTTATTTATAAATTCACCTTCTCCCACATATAAACCTTCTGTATTCTCTCTTACGACCACAAAATCTATATCCTCCGGTCCCTTGTCTCTTAAGGGAGTCCAGACTCCGGGATAAAGTTTGACTGGCCTTAGGTTTATATATTGGTCCAGACCAAAACGTAACTTTAATAAAAGACCTCTCTCAAGTATTCCAGGTTTAACATCAGGATCTCCTACAGCGCCCAAATATATAACATCTACCGTCTTTAACTCTTCTAACGCAGAATCAGGTAAAACTTCACCTGTTTTCTTATACCTTTTACCGCCAAAGTCATATTCTATCAATTCATACTTAAAATTAACTATCTCACTTACCGCCTTAAGAACCTTCAATCCTTCTTTTATTACCTCAGGCCCTGTGCCATCTCCAGGTATAACTGCTATTTTATACATTATATTATTTTCCTTCTTTTAAAGTATTTAGCAGGCCGCCCTTATCAATTAATTTTTTTATAAAAACCGGGAAATTCTGAGTTCTATATTCTTGTTTTTTAGTTAAGTTTTTAATTGAACCTTTATTTAAATCAATTTCTAACAAATCTTTCTCTTTTATCTTATCTACATCTGAACATTCTAAAATTGGAAGAGCAATGTTTATGCTGTTTCTGAAGAAAATTCTAGCAAAACTTTTTGCTATAACACAACTTATTCTGCATCCTTTTATAGCTAATGGAGCGTGCTCCCGAGATGACCCACAGCCAAAATTACGACCAGCTACAATGACATCTCCTTTTTTTACTTTCTTTGAAAAATCCTTCCTCTTCTCTTCAAAACAGTGTTTACTTAGTTCCTCCGGATCAGTGGTATTTAAATACTTCGCAGGAATTATCTCATCCGTATTTATATCATCTCCAAATCTATGAACTTTCCCTTTTAGCATGAATCTTCTATTTCTCATACAATTTCCTCAGGATGAATTATTTCTCCTGCTACTGCACTTGCAGCAGCAACAGATGGATTAGATAAATATATTTTGCTTTTTGGATGGCCCATTCTACCTATAAAATTTCTGTTAGTTGTTGATAAGGCAACTTCTCGCTTATCCAACACACCCATATGCCCGCCTAAGCAAGGCCCACATGTAGGAGGTGAAAATATACCTCCTGCCTCAACAAAAATATTTGCTAATTCTTCATTGACCGCTTGAAGATATATAGCTTGAGTAGCTGGTATCACAATCAGCCTTACATCTTTATGGATTTTTTTATCTTTTAAAATTAAAGCTGCTTCTCTTAAATCTGAAATTCTACCATTGGTGCATGAACCAATTACTACTTGATCGATTTTTACATTCTTTACCTTTCTTACCGGCTTCACATTGCTGGGTAGATGAGGACAGGCAACCTGAGGCTCTAAGTTGCTTACATCATATTCTTTAATATCAATATAATTTGCACTCTTATCACTTTTATAACAATTTGACCTTCTTTT
>CAZKQD010000068.1:0-2435 GCA_964554835.1 uncultured Planctomycetia bacterium
GTCTTTACCAGTAGTACAAACCTACAATGTTAATATTGATGAGGAGTTTAAGAACATAACCAATCCAAAGAAGATAGTCAATATTGTGATGGTTAAAGCTTTAGTAAATACTGCTATTTCAAAATTCTTAGAATTAGATTTAGATGTATTAGAAGTGGGTCTTTCAGAAACTCTTGATAAAGCGACTAAGCTGATTAAGGAGGGGACTAAGGGGGCTTTAAGATCAGGCGAGAAGTTAGGCGAGGGTACTGAGAAGACATTAAAACAGGCAACTGAAGCTCTTAAGAAGATTTTACCTATTGGCAAATAGAGATAGAGAAAACTAGAATTTTCTTGAGATTAACTTTTTAGCATGCTATCATATTACAGATTGTAAAATAAGACAATTCTGGGCCGATAGTTCAGCTGGGAGAACGCCTGGTTCGCAATCAGGAGGTCGGGGGTTCGAATCCCCCTCGGTCCACCACCGAACCACGTAGGGTTCGGTGCACGCACAGAATCCCTTGTGGTTCGGTGCACGCACAGAATCCCTTGCGGTTCGGTGCACGCACAGAATCCCTTGCGGTTCGGTGCACAGCATCCAACGTGGTGTTCTTGCAGGAATTTTTAAAAACAAAGGGGGCTGAATATGCAAAAGATTAAAATAGAACACAATCCTGATAAGGAAAAATTAGAAGAAATGGGTGTTTTTAACTGGCCTATATGGGAGAAAGAACCTTCAAGGTTTGACTGGAGTTATGATACGGATGAGACCTGCTATCTTTTGGAAGGCAAAGTGAGGGTTGAGCCAGAGAATGGAGAAGCAGTTGAATTCGGCGCAGGCGATTTAGTAACATTACCTGAAGGTTTAAAATGTGTCTGGGATATAAGCGAGAAGGTAAAAAAGCACTATAAACTATGAGTGTTCTTGCTGAAAATTAGAAGGAAAATTATAAAAATAAGATCCTAAGGTTAGACTTGGGATTTTTTTATTAAAATATGAAAAAAGTAAATTCTAAATACTCTCAAAAGATAAAGTATGAGGTAGATAATTTAAATCGTCTTATTATCAGCAAGCCATATTCACCTAATTCACCCTTGAGAAAGAAAACCATTGTAGAGGGCTATTTTAAATCAGATAAGAATAAACTCTCATATTATATTGAATCCAGAGATAAAAAAATAAAAGGTGAAATTCCTCTCCATAAGATTGTCTTTTCTGGTAAGTGGTTTCTTGCAAAAGACCATAATTTAAGATTTACCCTTAATAAATCTCTCACGCAGATTTTTGGCAATACATTAGAATTAAAGGGTGAAATTATCAAAGTTGATGCAAGAGGACTCACCTTCAGATTAAGGAAGAGAACTACGCCCACAAAAAGAAATATAGAAGATATTTACCTAAGCGGCTTTTGGCAGGCAGATAGCAACAACCGTCTTGTATTAAACATAAGAAGGCGTAAAGAAAAAGATAATATGAGCAACTTAATATTTGAAGGTGTCTGGAGTTTAAATAAAAAGAACCAGCTTATCTATCGCTATGAAAGAGCCGGTCTAAAGGCAAAACAAAAGGCAGAGAAAACGATTATCTTTAATGGATACTGGCAACCGGGTAAAAGACGACTTACATACCAGCTTAAAAATTGCAGGGATTCATTCTTTAGCTTTAAAGCATCAATTAGAACATCAAGTCTCAGGGCAAACAAAGATAAAATAAAGTATGAGGTTGGAATTGAGTATAAGACAAAAAGAAACAGAAGGAAAAAGACAATCCAGCAAGTTAAGCTTTTTGGAAGGTGGAAGATAAGAAAAGATCTGTCGTTGGATTTTGAAATGAAGTATCCTGAGGAGAAATTCAAAGCGCTTAATTTTGGCAGCACATGGTACATAAAAAACGATAAAGAAATTGCAGCCAAAATAAAGAATAAAAAGGGGGAAGATATAGGATTTGAGGTTTGTTTTACAAAAAGATTCTTAAAGGACAGTGAATTTTTTGCTCGTATAAGTAAGAATTCTAAAGATAAGAAGATAGAAACAGGAGTAAGAATTCCTTTTTAATGCCTATACGCAGTTGCTTAATAGTTGAATAAGTTGTATACTAATAAAAAAGAGGATAAAAGCAAATGAAGCTGTTTAGATTTAAAAATTCTTTATTTAACTATCTTGTTCTCGGATTTATAATTGGTGGATTAGTTGTATTTTTTGTAGCTATCATATCTAAAGAAGATATCAGCAGAATATCTGCATATCAAAGACCTAAGTACAATCAAAGACCTAAATACAAAGTCGAGAAGGTCATAGATGGCGATACCATAAAGTTAGATAATGACGAAGTCATAAGGCTCATTGGAATTGATACTCCAGAACTGCATCATCATGAGGTGCCGGTTCAGGTTTTTGCCGAAGAGGCATCTCAATTTACCAGGCAACTTTGCGAAGGTTTTAAGATATATCTT
>CAZKQD010000069.1:0-2356 GCA_964554835.1 uncultured Planctomycetia bacterium
CCTTTCTTACCGACTTCACATTGCTGGGTAGATGAGGACAGGCAACCTGAGGTTCTAAGTTACTTACATCATATTCTTTAATATCAATATAATTTGCGCTCTTATCACTTTTATAACAATGTGACCTTCTTTTTGTTTTGTTTTCCTTTTTTACCTTTTTTATAAACTGTTCTGTTTTATCATCCGGTTCAATTATTCCATTTTTTCCTCCTGCCTCAATTGCCATATTACACATTGTAAATCTTGCATCCATAGATAATCTTTTTATAACAGGCCCTGTAAATTCCATAGCTTTATATAAAGCACCATCTACGCCAATTTGACCTATAGTAAAAAGAATGAGGTCTTTACCACTTATCCATTTTTTAAGCTTTCCTTTATAAATAAACTTAATACTATCTGGTACCTTAAACCACAATTTACCTTTGGCAAAACAGTAAGCTAAATCTGTACTTCCTACACCAGTTGAAAATGCTCCTAATGCACCATAGGTGCAGGTATGCGAGTCTGCGCCTATAACCAAATCGCCGGACAAAACCAGTCCTTTCTCAGGTAAAAGTGCATGCTCTATGCCTCCTCTGCCTACCTCAAAATAATTCTTTATGTGATACTGATCTGCAAACTCTTTTAATATCTTGCATTGGGCTGCTGCTTTTTGGTCCTTTGATGGCGTAAAGTGGTCGGGCACAAGAGCGATTTTATTTCTATCAAATATCTTTCCTGAATTGTGTTTTTTAAATTCTTTAATTGCAATAGGCGCAGTTATATCATTACCCAAACATAAATCAACCTTAGCTTCAATAAATTCACCAGGTTCAATCTTTCTTTTATTAGTGTGATCAAGTAGGATTTTTTCTGTTATAGTATAACCCATCTTTTCCTCAGACATGCTTGCATGTCTTAAAAAACTATCTCTATTGCATGATAAGGACATACCTTAACGCATAACTCACATGCAATGCACTTACTTTTATCAAATTCAACTTCCATCTTTTCTCTGTTTACGCTGAAGGCTTTGGTAGGGCATACGGCTACACAAGCTGTACAATGAGTACACTTATCTTTATCCCATTTAATATCACGGATTAAGGATTTGACTTTTACTCCTAACTCTTTTAAGTATTTTATGCCTTCATCTAAGTTTTTCTTCTTGCCTGTTAGCTCAACCACCAAAAGCCCTTCTTCATCAGGTGTAACTCTTGCCTTATTGATATTTACTATTAAATCATAATCTTTAATCAGATGATAAGTTATGGGTTTATCAACTAACTTATGCGGAAACGTTAAAACTAACCTTTTCTTTATCATAATACCACCTCATTTGTTCACATTTAGGTTATGATTTTAACATAAAAATATCTAATTGGCAATGAAAAAAATTGAGTCTATCTAGAAAAAAGAAAGGAATTATCAAGAAGCGCTTCTTAGCAGACCGAGCACATCAGAGACTGAAAAGCCATCCGGAATGAGTGAATCGCATTTTTTGTTTATAATGATAAAAGCGTCATCTTGGGTATGTTTCCCTTTAAATATGTTCTTCTCATAAAGCGTATCTGTATTTACCTTGGCTTTTAGATTAAAGCCTTTATTACCTACTAATACTAAGTCTGGTGCTGATTCTATATATGGACCATCGTAGATATCTTCTCTTTTGTAAATTTTTCGTATTACTTTTTTGCCATTTCTTTCTAAGGCATTAAATATATCCTTTAATCCATCAATAACTTCTCTTTTATCTTCTTTTTTTATACTTCCCTTAGGGAATCTATTTTTTTCATTTATATAAATTCTAGCTGGATCAAGTGCAAATGCTTTTGTGGATGGGTCAATATTAACTAATTTCTGCTGACCGCCTTCTTTTATTTTAAGAAACCTTTTCTCTTTTAATAAATAGTTTATATTTACATTCTCATCTAAAATTTCAAAACCGTGATCAGAAAGCATAATAAGTAAATCATTTTTATTTAATCTCTGTAAAACATCACCGATAGCCTCATCTATCTTTCTAAAATGGCCAATAAAATCTTTATGATATTTATGATCTTCATTATCTAAGGCATCCCATAAAAAATGTCCAAGACGGTCTGTGCCTGTAAAAACAAACATAAAATTATCCCACTTAATATTATCCCACAGAAACCTAAGAGTCCTTATTCGATTATTTAAAGTAATATCTAAATCTTCTAAAAATAAATCTATTGATTTATGTGCAAGTTGTGCATCAACATCTATTTTATAATCTAGCTGTTTTAACTTTGGGATTATACTTTGAGGATAAACACTTTTTTCAAACTGAATTGATACAAAACCTGATATGTGAACTCCATTAAGAGGTTTCACTGGGTAAGTTGAAGGA
>CAZKQD010000070.1:0-2286 GCA_964554835.1 uncultured Planctomycetia bacterium
CCAAGCACAGATAAAATATCCGGGTCATAGACGCCATCACTGGACAAAACTGTTGCTACTACCTGAATATCATTTATTAGTCCATCTGGAAATAATGGTCTTATTGGTCTATCAATCAGGCGAGCGCTTAATATTTCTTTCTCAGAAGGCCTTCCTTCCCTTTTAAAGAACCCACCGGGTATTTTACCTGCCGCATAGGTTCTCTCTTGATAGTCAACAGTCAAAGGTAGAAAATTAACACCTTCACGTGGCTCTTTTGCAATTACGGCAGTAACTAAAATAACAGTGCCTCCGCATTGCACTCGGACTGCGCCATTGGCCTGTCTGGCCATATTTCCCATTTCGATGCTTAAAGTTTCATTGCCTATTTTAGTTTCAAATTTTATTTTTTTCATAAACTTCTAAACCCTTATGTTTAATTTATCAGTAATCTTTCGATAACGCTCAAGATCATGTCGTTTTAGATATTCTAACAGTTTTTTCCTCTGGTTAACCATTTTTATCAGACCTCTCCTTGAGTGGTGGTCCTTTTTATGAACCTTAAAATGTTCGGTTAGCCCATTGATTTTTTCAGTGAACTGGGCAATCTGCACCCCGCACGAACCAGTATCTTTCTCGTGTAATTTAATTTCATTAACTACAATTTTTTTATCATCCTTTAATGGTGCCATAACTAGTCTTTTTCCTCCTTCCTAATAATTAGTTAATCTTTATCAGATGTTATAGTAGCATATGTAATAAAATTTGTAAAGACTTTTTACGCTTATTCTCATTTAACATCTGTGTTTTTCAAAATACTGCTTTGTTTTTTTAACGTCTTCCTTAATCGCCCTTCTTAATTCTTCTAAATCCTTAAATTTCTTTTCGTCTCGAATCTTTTTAAAAAAGTATACTCTGACTTTTTGCTTGTAGAGATTGCGATTAAAGTCTAATATATGCGTCTCAACTATTTTCGCTTTTCTTGTTTTTGATACCGTGGGGTTAAATCCAACATTAACCACACTTTTATAATTGCTCTTTCGAAATTCAATGCGCGCAGCGTATACGCCAGCAGCCAGGGCGATATCTTGATTCAGCTTAAGGTTGACAGTGGGAAAACCGATTTTAGAACCTATCTTTCTCCCTTCTATTACCATACCTTCTAAAAAGTACGGCCTGTTAAGCACGCTATTTACTTTAGCTACTTTTCCCTGCTTTAGTAGATTCCTTATCAGAGTACTTTTTATTATGGCATTATTTATCTTGACCATATTTATTTCTTTGAGTCCGAACTTTAACTGCTTGCTTAACTTACGTAAAAGATTAATATCACCTTTAGCAGCTTTACCAAATCTATAATCAGAACTCACAACCAAATAAGACATATTCAACTTATCTAATAATATTTTCTTTACGAAACGCTCTGCACTTTGTGAGGCAAACTTTTTATTAAATTTAACAATAACGCACATATCAACGCCTAAACTATTAATAAGTTCTATCCGTTGATTAATAGTAGTTATAAAAAAAAGTTTTTCTTTATTTTTTGTTAAATTTACAGGATGAGGTGAAAAAGTAACAACGACACTTTTCAATCTCTTATTTCTAGCCAGATAAACAACCTCTTTAATTATCTTCTGATGTCCCAGATGAACACCATCAAATACACCGAGAGTTACAGCAGTCTTAAAATTAACTTTTTTTACTCTGGATAAACCTTTGTAAACTTTCATTGTCTTTAATTGGTAGTACCAATTTCTCTAATTCAGACCTGTCTAAATTTTTTAATGTTTTGAGCTTTACTGCCTCATCTATAGAAAACGGCCAAGACCTTACTCTTCTTAGCCGACTTACACATCCACCACAACCTAAAACTTCGCCTATATCCCGCGATAAAGACCTCATATAGGCTCCTTTTGAACATCTAACTCTTAATTTAACCTCTGGCAATTCAAATTTTATAATATCTAAATTGTAAATAATTACTTCTCTTACAGGCACTTTAAAATTTTTATTCTTTCTGGCTAGCTCGTATAACTTCTTGCCTTTTAACTTAACCGCTGAATATCTTGGCACCTTCTGTTTTATCTTACCTTTAAATTTAGACAGCACTTTCTCTAAATCCTCTTTAGTTACATTAAGCTGATTTTGTTTTTTAATAATTTTACCTTCCAAGTCATCGGTATCTGTCTTAACTCCCAAAAGACAATTAACTTCATACTCTTTATCGCTACTTAATAAATTATTAGAAAGCTTAGTGGCTTTGCCGATTAAGACAACTAATAAACCTGTTGCCAGCGGGTCCAA
>CAZKQD010000071.1:0-2229 GCA_964554835.1 uncultured Planctomycetia bacterium
ATTCCGTAAGTCTCGTCCTCATTCACTTAGACTCCAGATACATAATCATTGACTTTCCGAGCAGGAAAGGTTCTTTAGTAAGCTGAGAAAATTCTTTGGTATCATTTATAATTCGTTCAAGAAGGCATCTTCCAATCTCTGGATGAGTTACTTCTCTTCCGCGGAATCTTAAATTAATCTTTACTTTATCGCCTTTTTTCAAAAATTTTAATATATGATTTAATTTTACTTGATAATCGTGTTCTTCTATTTTGGGTTTTAATTTTATCTCTTTTACCTCAATTACTTTTTGTTTTTTACGCGCCTCTTTGGCTCTCTTAGACTGTTCATATTTATATTTTGCGTAATCCATTATTCTACACACAGGAGGAGTAGAAGTAGGCGCTACCTCTACTAAATCAAATCCTTCATCTTCAGCTCTTTTTAAAGCTTCTTTTGTATCTACAATTCCAAGCTGCTTACCCTCTTTGTCAATAAGTCTTACTTCTTTAGTTCTTATACTTTCATTAATTCTCGCTTCTTTTGGAATGGCTTCTTCACCTCCTCTTATTTATGTCATCTAAAATCTCTTTTTTAAATTCTTCAATATCTTTTAATTCTGTCTTCTTATTGTCTCTTTTACGAATTGAAACTTTATTAGTTTCTTCTTCTTTATCACCTACAATGCACATATAGGGAACTTTTTCTTTCTGGGCTTTTCTTATTTTATAGTTTAAAGTCTCATTGTTTAAATCTACCTCTACTCTTAGATAATCTCTGAGTTTCTCTTCAATGCTCTTTGCATAATCGCTAACCCTTGATGTAATAGGTAATATCTTAACCTGGTAAGGCGCTAGCCAAACAGGTAAAGAGAAATCATAGTGTTCAAGCAGTATACCAATAAACCTCTCCAAACTTCCAAGTATAACTCTATGAAGCATTACTGGAGGATGTTTTTTACCATCACTTCCAATAAAATTTAAATTGAACTTTTGAGGTAATGCAAAGTCACACTGAATAGTAGCGCACTGCCAGGGTCTGCCCAGGGCATCCTTTATTGTGATATCTATCTTAGGACCGTAGAAAGCTCCCTCTCCTTCGTTTATATCGAATTTTTGAGATTGCTTTTTTAGTGCTTGTTTTAGAATGTCTTCAGCGTTGTTCCAATCTTTTAAATCTCCGATGAATTTTTTTGGTCTTGTGCTTAACTCATATTCATATTCTGTAAATCCAAAATCGTTCATAGTAGACTTAACAAAATCTATTATATCTGTTATCTCATCTAATAATTGCTCCTTAGTGCAAAATATATGCGCATCATCCTGGGTAAAGCCTCTCGCCCGCAATAGACCATGTAAGACTCCGCTTTTTTCATGCCGATATACAGTGCCTAACTCAAAGAATCTTAAAGGTAAATTATTATAACTTCTCATTTTCTCTAAATAAACCAAAATGTGAGCCGGACAATTCATTGGCTTAACAACATATTCCTGATCATCTATATCAAAGATATACATATTCTCTTTATAAAAATCATAATGACCTGACTTCTGCCAGATATCAGATTTCATTATATGGGGTCCATATACTAACTGATAACCTCTTTTTATATGTTCTTTCTTTAAATAGTCCTCAATTACGCTCCTTAAAATTGCGCCTTTTGGATGATAAATAATTAAACCCGGTCCTACCTCCTGATGTATACTAAAATAACCTAAGTTCTGACCTTTTCTGTGGTCTCTTCCTTTTGCTTGCTCAATTCTCTTAAGATATTCATCTAATTTTTCCTTTACGGCAAATGCCGTGCCATAAATTCTTGTAAGCTGGGGATTATTTTCATTACCTCGCCAATATGCCCCTGCTACACTAAGTAATTTAAAATGTTTAATTTTACCAGTTGAAGATATATGAGGTCCTTTACATAAATCTACAAAATCGCCATTTTTATAAATGGATATCTTATTATCTCCTAACTCTTCTATGATTTCTAACTTATACGGTTCATCTAATTCTTTAAATAATTTAATTGCATCTTTTTTAGAAAGAAACTCTTTCTCAAATTTAAGATCCTCTTTTATTATCTTTTTCATTTCTTTCTCAATGACTGCTAAATCTTCTTCTTTTAATGGCTCTTTTATATCAAAATCATAATAAAAACCATTCTCTATAGGAGGACCTATGCCCAGCTTCACATCCTTGTGCAGCCGTTTAACAGCCTGAGCTAAAATATGTGCTGTTGAATGTCTTAAA
>CAZKQD010000072.1:0-2093 GCA_964554835.1 uncultured Planctomycetia bacterium
ATATTTTGAATAAAATAATTCAAAAATCACACAATTATTTATCAGAAATGGAAAAGATTATTGGCCATTTGTAAATCGTATGCTCATTAAAGGAGTGAAAGTATGATGAGGTGGCAGAAAGGCAAGAGATTAGATCCCTCTGTATTTGAGATACCCGTTGAGAAGATAAAAAGTGGCTGGTATTCAGATAAGTATTTTATAAGAACCAAAGAGATTTTAGAAAAAGATGATAATCATACTCATGTATTAATGCAGGTTTTCTGCAGAAAAGATGCTATTATCTGCGGCTTGGATGAAGCCATAGCTATTTTAAGGACTTGCGCGGATAGACCAGATGAATTAAAAATTAGAGCGCTTTTTGATGGAGACAGAATAAAAGCAGAAGAGACTGTTATGACTATTGAAGGAGACTATTCTACTTTTGCTCATTTAGAGACAGTCTACTTAGGAGTTATGGCAAGACCCACTGCAGTAGCCACAGCTGTTAAAAAGGTAGTGGATGCAGCAGGAGAGAAAAAAGTTTTATTTTTTCCGGCAAGATTTGACCATTACAGAGTGCAGACTACAGACGGATACGCTGCGTTTATATCCGGCGCATTAGGAGTATCTACTGATGCACAAGGTGCCTGGTGGGGAGAAGGGGGATTAGGCACTGTCCCTCATGGATTAGTTGCTGCTTACGGAGGCGATACTGTTAAGGCCGCCTTGGCGTTTGATAAGTATATGCCGAAAGATATCGATAGAGTTGTATTGGTTGATTTTGATAATGATTGCATAGGGGCATCTTTAAAGGTGGCTCGCGCTTTAGGTAAGAGATTGTGGGGGGTAAGATTTGATACGCCGCAGGACATCAAAGATAAATCTGTAACAGAAACAAAAGGCAGAGAAGCTTATGGAGTCTGCCCGGAGTTAGTTTTTAAGGCAAGAAAGATATTTGATGAGCAGGGGTTTAATCATATTAAAATACTTATATCAAGCGGTTTTGACGCTGAGAAGATTAAAAAATTCAATGAATTAGATGTTCCGTTTGATGTAGTAGGTGTTGGCTCCGCATTATTTAAAGAAAAGATAGATTTTACAGCCGATGTGGTAGAAGTAAATGGCAAATTATTATCCAAGGTAGGCAGGAAACATAAACCTAATCCTAGATTGAAGGAAGTGAATTAAAAGGAGATAAATAAATGATGCAGATAGCAAATGATATAACCAAACTAATAGGAAATACCCCTTTAGTAAAATTAAACAAAATTGGCGCTGGTTTAGGAGCAACAATACTGGCCAAACTCGAATCCTTTAATCCTTTATCTAGCGTCAAGGATAGGATTGGCATTTCTATGATAGAAGATGCTGAGAAAAAAGGGCTCATTAAGAAAAATACAATAATTATTGAACCCACCAGCGGTAATACCGGCATAGCATTAGCTTTTGTTTGCGCGCAAAGAGGTTATAGATTAATCTTGACTATGCCTGAGACAATGAGTTTAGAAAGGCGTAAATTATTAAAAATCCTTGGAGCAGAACTGATATTAACACCAGGTAAAGGAGGGATGCCGGCTGCCGTAAAAAAGGCAGAAGAATTAGCTAAAAAACATAAAAATTCCCTTGTCTTACAGCAGTTTAGAAATCCGGCTAATCCTAAGATACATCGTAAAACCACTGCTGAGGAAATTTGGCGTGATACTAATGGAGGAGTTGATATATTTGTAGCTGGTATAGGTACCGGGGGTACTATTACAGGCGTTGCTGAAGTTCTCAAAAAAAGAAAACCTCAACTTAAGGCAGTAGCGGTTGAACCAAAAGAGTCTTCTGTACTTTTAGGTAAAGAGCCGGGCCCTCATAAAATTCAGGGTATTGGCGCTGGATTTATACCAGGGGTTTTAAAGAAAAACTTAATAGATGAAATTATTGCGGTAAGTGGTGTGGATGCTAAAAAAACAACTTTGAAATTAGCCAGAGAAGAGGGGATATTAGCCGGTATTTCATCTGGAGCTGCGCTTTTTGCTGCTTTAGAGCTGGCTAAAAGGAAGGAAAACAAGGATAAGATGATCGTAGTAATTTTACCTGATACAGGCGAGAGATATCTTTCTAGTTGG
>CAZKQD010000073.1:0-2037 GCA_964554835.1 uncultured Planctomycetia bacterium
GGGCTACGCCCCTCGGTACAGCCATCTGCTCTACCAACTGAGCTACCGGGGAATTGTTATTTAATGTCTTTGGGGATAATTTAAACTATAAAAACGAGCAGTATCTTTTAAATCTTCTTTAACTTCTTTTGCTGATTTTAAATAGCAATCAATATTATCTTCTAATTTTCTAATGGCTTCTTTTTCTGTTTTGCCTTTTGAAAATAATTCCAGAGCAGGACAGACAGCTACATAAATATTATCATTGCTTCTATAAACTTCAATATGCATAGTTACCTTCAAATTTTTGGTAAAATTATACCAACAACAATTACCTATGTCAATAATTAACTTACTTCTTTTCTATTCTCAAAAGCCCTTCCCAGGGTAACCTCATCTACATACTCAATATCTCCGCCAACTGGAAGACCATAAGCAGGGCGAGTAATTTTTACTTTCTTAGGCTTAAGAATTCTAACTAAATATAAGGCGGTGGTCTCTCCTTCCGTATCAGAACTTGTTGCGATAATTACCTCTTTTACTTTTGATAAATCTATTCTTTTTTTAAGTTCATCTATTTTCAGCTTATCAGGGCCTATGCCGTCTAAAGGAGAAAGTTTCCCGCCTAAAACATGGTATGAACCTTTAAACTCATGGGTTTTTTCAATAGCTGATACATCAGTAGGTTTCTCAACTACGCAAATAGTAGATTTATCCCTATTGTCATCAGCGCATATCCTGCATAAATCCCCTTCCGATAGATTATAACAAACCTTACAATGTTTTGTTTTCTTCTTTACATCCTCTATTATAGATGATAGTTTTTTCGCTTCCTTGTAGGGGTATCTTAATATATGAAGGGTTATTCTTTCTGCAGACCTTGGGCCTATGCCGGGGAGTTTTGATAATTCCTTTATTAGTCTTTCAATAGACTTTGTATAGACTGCCATGAAATTCTACGCCTTTTCTCTATCTTCCTTTTTAAGCATTAATCCACCAAATATCTTTAAGGCTGAATTTATAATGGGGTTGTTTTTATCTTTCGGCTGATTTTGGGATTCATCAGTCGACTTTATTTGCTCTGTTTTTGGATTCTCCTTTGGTTGATTCTCTTTGGGCCTTTCAGAAAAATCTATAAAGTTAACTTTTATTTTTTCATTTAACAGACTGCTGAAGGTCTCCTCCACTAATTTTTTATTCTTCTTGTCCTCTAAATTCTCTCTGTGAAAAGAAAAACCCGGATAAAACCCTATAGTAAGTAAATTGTCTTTTAACTTTACAGGTTTCCCTTCGGCTATATAAAGACCAACCGGGGTCTTAATCTCTTTTATCTTCTGGCAGGCCTTCTGCCAGGTTGGTTCAAATTCTTCCTGATTTAAATTATTACTTTCAATATCATCGCTATTTACGCAATCGTTTTCTGTTTTAATCGTAGGATTGTTGTTTTTAGAAGGGTTAACCCCTTCAATGTTCTCAAGTTTTTGCATTAAGTTATTCACGTTGACAATTCCGCCTTCTCTGGTTAGCCTTACAAGCGCCATCTCAATTGGTATACGGCTTATGGGATGATATTCTAATTCATATTGAACTTTTGAAAACAGGCTGAAAATATACAGCAAATCCTCTTTTGAAAAATGCTCAGCTTGGCCTTTTATTCTTTCTATGGAATCAGCTGACGTATCAATTAAATCTTTAAAATTATCAGTTTCCTTAGCTATCATTATATTTCTTATGTGCTCTATCAACTCCAAGATAAAAATTGATAAATCCTTCCCTTTATTAACTACATCATTCATTAGCACTAAGACTCCCTTTGTATCTTTATCAATTATTTTCTGTGTTATATCAAAGATGAACTCTTGGCCCACAGAACCTATTACAGTATTTACATCCTCCTGGGTTATTTTTTTATCTGAATAAGAAGTAAACTGATCAAGAACTGACTCTGCGTCTCTTAGGGAACCGTCGGTTGACTTCGCTATTAAATAAATTGCATCTTCCTCTATTTTTATTTTCTCTTTTTCTACTATTTCTTTTAATTTCTCAACGATATCTTTT
>CAZKQD010000074.1:0-1758 GCA_964554835.1 uncultured Planctomycetia bacterium
CACCAGGAAGTAATAAGCTAAGTAAAATACCTATAATGACCATAACTATCATTAATTCAATAAGTGTAAAGCCTTTTAGGTTCTTCATCTTCCTTCACCTCCTTTTATCATTTTAAAAACTCCACATGTGTATCTAAATGAACGCTTAAGTTGCAATGTCTGCAATGTATAAGTTCATCATTTGGCTTTAAATCATTCACTTTACACCCAGCTGCTTTAAATTCCCAGTCAGATGCCCTTTTTGTAACGGAACATCTGAAAATATCTAAGCTATCTATGTATCTCTCTTCTAGTAATTCCTTAAAAGTTGATGGAAATTTCTCGTGATCCTTTGCCCAAGAACTTAAAACTTGAGCTGCCTGTTTTAAGTTATTTGCGCATTCTATCCTCGCCGCTCGCTCTCTTCCGGTATATAAACCCGGGAGCGCCAATCCGACTGTTACAAATATGATAGAAAACACAATCATTAACTCAATGAGGCTAAAACCCGCATTTTGTGAATCTTTCATAAAATGAAGACTCTTCTTTCCAGCTAGATTTACCCTCATTCTGTTTTAAGTATAGCATAGTTCCTCTATGCTGTCAAGGAGCCGTTTACTGAGCTGACTTTTCGAAATATTGCTAAATTTTTTAACTTTTAACTGCTTATCTATGATGTATCCTGCGATTTTATTCTTGCCGAATGGATTCATATTGGAGCTCTTTCTGTTTGCAATAATGAGGTCTAGGCTCTTTTTTTTAAGTTTGCTCTTAGCATTTTGTATAAGTTTATCTGTCTCTAAGGCAAACCCTACCAATACCTTATCTTTCTTTGTTCTCCCAAGAGTTTCTAATATATCAGGATTCCTAACTAATTTTAAGGAAATTTGCGATTTTTTCTTCTTTAATTTACCGGATATGTATCTTTTTGGACGGTAATCTGATATTGCAGCAGACATAATTAAACAATCGCACCAAGCGAAGCGTTTATTAATCTCTTTCTGCATATCTATCGTAGTTATTATGTCAAAACGTTTCACTTTTTTAGGAGTTTTTAAGTTAACAGGACCGCTTATTAATATAACATTATGATTTCTTTTTCTCGCTTCCTTAGCCAACTCAAAGCCAAGTGTTCCAGTTGATTGGTTAGATATAAAACGAATTTTATCGATTGGTTCTCGGGTAGGACCCGCAGTAATGATAATTTTAAGAAATTTCTTAGAGCTCATTTCAAAATATCTTTTATCTTTTTGATAATAACATCGAGCTTCTCAAGATGACCAAGTCCTTTCTCGCCGCTTAGCAATGTGCCTTTTCTCGGCCCTGCAAATTTAAATCCTCTTTTTTTTAGCTTCTTGATATTCTCCTGGACAACATCCTTTTTATACATACTCTCATGCATAGCGGGACATATTAAAACTTCTGCTTCAGTAGCCAAAATGGTACAACTCAATAAACAATCACTTAGACCTGAAGATAACTTAGCTATCATATGAGCAGTTGCCGGAATAACAATAACAATATCGGCCTTTTTAGCTAAAGAGATATGAGCGGGGTCCATTTCTTGCGGTAAATCAAATATATCAATATAAGTTTTATTGCCGGATAAATATTGAAGGGTATGTGCTGTAATAAACTTTGTCGCTTCCTCCGTCATTATGCAGGTCACATTGAACTTTTCTTTCTTTAAAGTTCTAATTACATCGCATGCTTTATAAGCAGCGATACCGCCGCAAACACCTAATATTACATTTCTTTCTTTAACCATTTATATATCCT
>CAZKQD010000075.1:0-1514 GCA_964554835.1 uncultured Planctomycetia bacterium
ACCACTCAATTTACCGCTGTGGTTACGCCTTAGAGGCAACAGGATATCATATATTAAATGATATCTGCTGGTTTAAGCCTAATGCAGCTCCTAACTTGAGCTGTCGCTATTTTACCGCAAGTCATGAAACGATAATCTGGGCCAGAAAAAGTAAGAATGCACGCCATACATTTAATTATAATCTTATGCGCAGTAGTGAATGGCCGGGCGATATTATTAAAAAGCCTAATAAACAAATGCGTTCTGTATGGGCTATTAATACCCCTAAGCCAGTTGAAAAAACTTTCGGGAAACATCCAACCCAAAAACCAGAGGAGTTATTAAAAAGGATTATCTTGGCTAGCACAAATAAGGGACAATTAGTGCTAGATCCTTTTACCGGTAGCTCGACAACAGGTATAATAGCTCGTCTCTATGGCAGGAAATTTATTGGAATTGATAATGAAAAGAGCTATTTAGATTTATCAATTAAAAGATTTAATTTACTGAAAGCTAACATGGAAAAGAAGAGAAGTAGAAAGCTAGAAATGGTGCCGTCATGAAAACATTTACTCGTTATTCCTTAAGTACCAGAGCGGTTGTAAATTTTTAACAAACTTTTTATTCTTTTTATTTTCTAAAGCGACGTATTTAGCTAAAGGTGGTTGTCCGCTACACACACTCATACAAAGATTATCTATTTCCTTCGGATTATCAATAAACTCTCTTACCCATCCTTGATAAAATAATGTAGGAGGCTCGAATTTGCTCTCCCTATGATAGCAGTATTCTTGCTCTACTGTAAATAACTGACTCAGAACACCGACTATTGGTAATGAATTAAGGTAATACTTAAATCTTTCCTTTTTTAAATCTTTAAGTTCTTCCAATGGGTCTTTGCCGTAGAAGATGTTATCGAAAGAAACTAATAATTTTCCTTTCAAATCTGCCCGACTTCTTATTCTTAAGTTCAAATCAATCATAACCCGAAGGTGGTTTGGCCTAAATTCTCTTTCACCTTCTTTTAGCCAAATTTGGAAGTTTTTCTTTACATCATAGCTTTTAAATCGTTTAGATAGGACAGATGGACGAAATATTTGAATTTCTATATCATCCTCATTATATACAGCATGCTTAACATCAAACGATAACTCTTTGACTATTTTTAACATAGAAGCCTTATCCATATTTCCTCTCACACCAAATTTTTTATACTAACTCCCAATGCTTTAGCAATTTTTTCAAGGTTGATTAAGCTCACATTTCTTTCGCTTCTCTCTATGCTCCCGATATAGGTTCTGTGCAAACCTGCTTTTTTAGCTAGCTTTTCCTGAGACCAACCTTTAGCTTCTCTCAATTTTCTAACCTTATTGCCAAATTGCCTAAGTATTCTATCTTTCATGTTTAATATTATTACATTTTTGCTACTTATTGTCTACGATACTATAAGTAGCACAAGATAAAGGCACTTGCTTAAGCAGTCACAGTCGGTCGGCTTCACCCCTTCGGGCTTCCGCTGTGCCCTTTGTGTGCCT